>CAZWAX010000413.1:0-5396 GCA_964631985.1 uncultured Polyangiaceae bacterium
GAACCTACAACCGCCTGATTACAAATCAGGTGCTCTACCGTTGAGCTACGCCAGCGGTCGATCTCTCGTGCTTCCCACCAACGACAGCCCGACCGTTCGTCTCGATGATGATCGTCTTCACCCTGCGGTTCGCGCTTCCACACGATGTCCGCCCCGGTCGTCATCATCGAGTTCCCGGGTCGAGCATCGCCGAAGCTTTCCAGATGCGTGTAAGAGAATACGGATTGACGTGCGAACCTCCCTACATAGCGATCGACCTGAAAACTGTCAACAAACGCCAGGTTCTGGTAGAGGTCCTCGCTCGCTGAAGCCGCCCCTATCTGGGTCCCGGCACCGAGGCATCGAGTCGCGACCAGAGCTCGTGAAGGCCGATGGCGGCTGCGGTCGCGGCGTTCAGGGAGGCGACCCTCCCACGGACCGGAATGGCGACGACGAAGTCGCAGGTGCGTGCCACCAACGGTCGCATTCCACGGCCTTCGTTGCCCACGACCAGCGCGACCCGTTTGAACCGCGGAAGGTCCTGAAATGTCGAGCCTCCCGTCGCGTCCAGGCCCACGACCCAGTACCCATGCCCCTTGAGCTCCTCCAACCCGCGGACGAGGTTCACGACGTGAACGATCGGGAGGTGAATCGCCGCCCCGGACGACGCTCGAATGACGGCCGGGGTGACGCTAGTGCTCCGATCCTTCGGGATCACGACCCCACCAGCGCCGAGGACCTCGGCCGCTCGGACGATCGCCCCGAGATTCTGTGGATCGACGATCCCATCCAATCCGACGACCATCGGCGGAGCGATTTCCAGCAGGGCCTCCAGCGTGGTGAAGCTGAACGGCTTGGTCTGCACTGCGAACCCTTGATGGTGCCCGCCATGCGTCAGGGCATCGAGGGACTGCCGATCGGTGGTCTCGACGGCGAGACCGAGGGTTCGCGCCTCCGCCACCACACGGTCGGTGCCATCCGTCCCGCGCACAACATAGATCTTCTCGATCCTCTGCGGCGCCGACCGCATCACCTCCAGTACGGGATTCCTCCCGAAGAGGAGATCGCTCGCGGGCGCCGATCGATCCGAGCCGTGGCGGAATGAGTGGCGGGCCATCATGCTTTCCAGTAGGAACACGGGCCTATAGCATGCCGCAATCGGGAATGGGCCCCACGCTCCGGCGATACTTCCTGCGGGAGGTCGCCGTTCCATTCCTGCTGGGCATCGCCGTCTTCACGTTCATCCTGCTGACGGCCCGCATGCTGAAGTTGGTGGAGTTGGTCGTCAATCGCAGCGTTCCCGTTCTCGAGATCGCCAAGCTCTTCGCCTACATCCTTCCGACCTTCCTGGAAGTCACGGTGCCGATGGCGCTACTGCTGGCAGTGCTGCTGTGCTTCAGTCGGCTCTCGGCAGACAGTGAGGTCGTGGCGCTCAAGACCTCCGGCGTCAGCCTCTACCAGATGGTCGTCCCGGTCGGCGTCTTTGCGCTGCTCGTGACTCTCGTCGCCCTTCTCTTGGCGGTGTACGCCCGACCTTGGGGCAACAGCAATCTCAAAGCCAGCCTCTACGAAATCGCCAAGACCCGAGCGAGCGCCGGGCTGCGAGAGCGGGTCTTCAATGACGATTTCGCCGGCCTCGTCATCTACGTCGAGCACATCGAGCCGCCAGGGGATCGACTCGAAGGCATCCTCATCGCCGATGCGCGGGACCCCAATCAACGCAACACGGTCCTCGCCAAGGATGGATTTCTCGTCGGAAACGAAGAGGCCCATTCCGTGACGCTGCGACTCCTGGACGGCAGCATCCACACGTTCCTCCCCGGCGAGAAGAGCTACCACAAGACGGACTTCACGACGTACGACGTCAGCTTGAATCTCGCCGTAGCCCTGGCTCGCTTCTCCCAACGAGAGAAGGACGCTCAGGAGATGACCCTCTCGGAGCTCCGGCGCGCGATCGCCGACCGATCGGCGGCGGGCCGCCCCATCAACGCAGAGCTCGTCGAGCTTCATCGCAAGTTTTCGCTACCGTTCGCGTGCCTCGTGTTCACGCTCGTTGGTGTCCCTCTCGGAATGCAACCCGCTCGGGCAGTCCGCTCGAGAAGCTTCTCGATCAGCTTGGCGCTCATCTTCGTCTACTACTTGCTACTCACGGCCGGTGAGGCCCTGGCAGAGAAGGGACGACTCCCAGCGATCATCGCGTTGTGGATTCCCAATGCCGTCTTTGCGACACTTGGCACCAGCCTGTTCGTCGCGGCCGCACGCGAGCAGAGCCTCAGCCCCAATGTGCTGTGGCGCCGATGGCAGGCTCGACCGCGCTCGACGAATCGGGCAAGCGCAGCGCCATGAAGGTCGTCTGGCGATACGTTCTCACGGAGTTCCTTCGTGTGTTTGGACTGTGCATGGTCGGCTTCCTGCTGATCTACGCGCTCGTCGACCTCTTCGATCACCTTCAGATCTTTCTCAAATACCAAGCAAGTATCGGTGAGGTGTCTCGATATCTTTTCTTCAAGATTCCTCTGATCGTGACGCAGATGGTCCCGGTCGCCACACTCGCGTCGATCCTGATGGCACTCGGAGGAATGGCTCGCCACAACGAGCTCACCGCGCTACGAGCGTCCGGCGTCAGCACCATGCAGGTGGCTTTGCCACTCTTTGCCATGGCGTTCGCGCTCAGCGTTGCCATCCTGGGGTGGAACGAGACCATCGTCCCCTACAGCACGGAGCGGTCACGCTACGTCGAGATCGTGGAGATTCGGAACCGCCCCCTCAAGGCACTGCTCAGCGAGGACGGCATCTGGTTTCATGGCAGAACCGGCATCTACAACATCGAGCATTTCGATGCGCGAACGGGGACCCTCGTCGGATTGACCGTCTACGATCTCACCTCAGGTTTCGTCCTTCAGCGTCTCGTCGAAGTCCCAACGGCCCAATGGCGCGATGATCGTTGGATCATCTCAGCAGCGATCGAACGCACCTTCGGCGAGAAGGGAAGCGTCGCGACGCGCGCCCTGTCTCCCGCGGAGTTCGTCCTCCCCGAGAAGCCCCAGGATTTCCAGATCATCGAAAAGGACCCGGAGGAGCTGAATTTTCGCCGTCTTCGCCATCACATTCGCGAGCTCAGCCGCAAGGGTATCGACACCACGGAGTCGCGCGTCGACCTGCACCTGAAGCTCGCGCTGCCCCTACTGCCGATGGTGATGGTCCTGATCGGTGTGCCATTGGCAAGCCGCAACCCCCGCCGTCGCCCTCTTGCGACGAGTATCGGCATCGGCCTGGTCGTTGGTTTCAGCTATTGGGTACTGCTGGCGCTTTCCATTTCGCTCGGACACGGCGGAGCCATTCCCCCGGCCATCGCCGCATGGACGGCAAACGCGGTCTTTGCACTGCTGGGCACGTTTCTCTTTCTCGGTCCCGAGTGACCGCGACGAGCACCCTCAGGGGACGACGGCGAGATGGTCGAGACCGTCCGTCTCCGGGAAAGCGCACATCCCGTTGAGATTCTGAATGGCTTGCCCGGCAGCACCTTTTCCCAGGTTGTCGATGACGGTGACGACGACGGCAACCCCGCTCCTCGCATCGAAGACCCAGCCAATCGCGCAATCGTTGGTTCCGGCGACGTCTCGGATCTCCGGCGGACGGCTTCCCGTGAGGACGATGAAGCGCTCGTCGGCATACCGCGCCCGAAAAGCATCTTCGAGCGCCGACACCTGGACGCCTGCGCGCAGACGCACGTAGATCGTCGCGAGAATTCCTCGTCGAATGGGGAGCAAGTGTGGCACGAACGTCAGCGTATGCTCGGACCCCAGGAAGGGGCGGAGCTGTTGCTCGATCTCGGGAGCATGGCGGTGCTGAGCGATCTTGTAGGCGCGGAGATTGTCGTCGACCTCGGCGAAAAGATACTCCGCGGAGACCGTCCGACCCGCACCAGTCACACCCGATTTGGCGTCGACGACGATCCCCCTTGCCTCGATCAGGCCACGCTCGGCCAGCGGAAGGATCCCAAGCAGAGCCGCAGTCGGATAGCACCCCGGGTTGGCGACGAGCCGCGCTTGCCGCAAAGACGATCGACAGAACTCCGTAAGGCCATAGACCGCTTCCCCCAAGAGGGCCGGCACCGGATGCTGGCCGTAGACGCGTTCGTGCTCTGCCGGGTCGCGGAAGCGAAAGTCGGCGCCGATGTCGATCACCCGGCAACCGTCCGCAAGAAGCGCGGACACCCCCTCGGCAGACTTTCCCTGCGGAAGCGCCGTGAAAGCAACGTCGCACTGCCTCGCGATGGTCGGGGCGTCGAACGCCTCGAGTTTGAGGTCGATCTTGCCACGGACCGACGGCAGCACCTCGAAGAGTTGCTTGCCGGCGCTCTGCTCCGACGTCACGGCGACCAGCCGGACCTTGGGATGACGGGCGAGATAGCGCACCAACTCCGCGCCGGCGTACCCCGTCGCCCCAACGACGGCGACGCGCACGGCGTCGGCTCGTCGGGTCATGCGACTACCGCTTCGAGTACTGCGGACGCTTTCGGGCTTTGTGTCGACCGTACTTCTTGCGCTCGACTTCGCGCGGATCGCGGGTGACGAAACCGGCCTTCTTCAGCACGGGGCGAAACTCGGGGTGCGCCAACATGAGGGCCCGCGTAATACCGTGCCGGATGGCCGTCGCTTGCGCCGCCACCCCTCCTCCACCGACATTCACCGACAGGTCGTACTGCCCTCGCGTGTTGGTGAGCTCGAAGGGTTGATGCACGATCATCCGCGACGTTTCGCGTCCAAAATAGTCCTCGAGCGTGCGCTGGTTGACGACCAACCGCCCCTCGCCGATCGACATCCTGACTCGCGCGACCGCGCTTTTTCTCTTGCCAACCGCGACATGAACTTCTCGACGTTCTGCCATGCGTTCCTCGCCTCTAGAGACTGAGCGTCTCGGGCTGTTGCGCCGTGTGAGGGTGTTCGGCCCCTCGATAGATCTTCAGCTTGGTCGCCAATCGCCGGCCGAGCCGGTTCTTGGGGAGCATGCCGACGATCGCGGAGCGCAAGACTCGCTCCGGCCGTTCGGCCATGAGCCGTCCGGCAGTTGCGCGCCGAATTCCCCCAGGCCAGCCGGTATGTCGGCTGTACACCTTGTCGGTCAACTTGGCGCCGGTCAGCTTCACCTTGGCCGCATTGACCACCACGACGAAATCACCGCTGTCGACGTGAGGCGTGAACGTCGCCTTGTGCTTCCCACGCAAGACGTTCGCGATCTGCGTCGCGATCCTCCCGACGATACGCGAGTCCGCGTCGACGATGAACCACCGCCGCGCTGCGAGAGCGTCTTCGCGCGACGCCATGTAGGTATCTTTCTTCACTTCGTGGAGTACCTTTCGTAGAGCGGGGCCGACGAGACTCGAACTCGCGACCTCCTGCGTGACAGGCAGGCGT
>CAZWAX010000414.1:0-5380 GCA_964631985.1 uncultured Polyangiaceae bacterium
GACGATGATGCCGATCGCGAGCGCGAGAAGCGCTCCCCTCATGGTACGCACCGTGTCTTCACCTCCTGAGATGCGGTTCGGTCGCGACGGCGGTACGCCGTCGCGGGACTAGCGCTTACGGGACACCTCGACGTAGCGCATGCGGAGATCGTAGAGCATCGACGAGAGCAATTGCTCCTCGGCGGGCTCGAGGTTGCCCGTCGTCTTCTCCCGCAGGATGCCGAGTAGGTCGATCATCTGTTTGGCAGCCACCAGATCGGGGCCAGGGGCCTCGGGGTCGGCGATCTCGCCGAGGTGCATCAGGGCTTGGGTCGAGAGCCCCATCACGAAGGTCGTGAAATTGATCTCGTGCGGCGGCTCGTCGTGGGGCGATCTGGCGTCCGCGGGCTGCGACGTCGCCGCGGGTGCGGGCTGGTGGGGTTGAGCCTCGGAGGATGTCTCGTCACGTACGGGCTCCGCGGCCGGAGCAGCGTCGTCGACGAAGCGACGTCGATCCTCGACCTTGAATCCGCGTGACGGCTGTTCGTCCTGGTCTTTGCTCATCGTGGCTTACCTGGCAGCGAGCCCGAGCTCGGCTTTGATGTGCTGAAGCCGCTCGAGGCGCTCCTCGAGCGGCGGGTGGGTGCTGAAGAGATTCCGGAGCATGGAGCCGCGGAGCGGATTGATGATGAACATATGAGCAGTCTGCGGGCTCGCGTCGAGCGGCACCTCGGCCGAGCCACTCGCGATCTTGCGGAGCGCGGATCCCAGGGCGTCGGGATCGCGCACGAGCCGTGCTCCGGTGTCGTCGGCCTGGAACTCGCGCGAGCGCGAGATCGCCATCTGGATCAGCATCGCGGCGAGCGGCGCGAGGATCATGGTGACGACCAGTCCGAGCGCGCCGCCCCCGCCGTCGTCGCGCTCGTCGCGGCGGCCACCACCGAAAATCATCGCGTACTGTGCCATGCGCGCGAGCATCATGATGGCGCCCGCCAGCGTCGCAGCAATCGAGCTGATGAGGATGTCGCGGTTGGTCACGTGCGCGAGCTCGTGGGCCAATACCCCTTCGAGCTCGCGCCGCGTGAGCAGGCGGCGGATGCCAGCGGTCACGGCGACCGCGGCGTGCTCGGGATTGCGCCCGGTCGCGAACGCATTGGGCGAGTCGCTCGGGATCAGGAAGAGCCGCGGCATTGGCATCTGATGGCGCACCGCCAGGCCCTTCACCAGGTCGTAGAGCTCGGGATCGTCCTGCTCGCGGATCTCCTGACCGCCGTACATCTTGATGACGATCCGGTCGGAGAACCAATAGCTGCCGAAGTTCATGATGGCCGCGAACACGAGCGCCATCACCGCACCCTGCGAGCCACCGAGCAGCTGACCGATCCAAACGATCAGGCCCGTGAGCGCCGCCAGGAGCAGTGTCGTTCGCAACATGTTGTTCATGGTGTCACCTTGCGCGCGCACGCGCCGAAACGGACATATCCGGCATACCCGGCTGCGGCGACGGATGCCACGCGGGTTCCCGGACGAAGCGCCGAACCGGTCGATCTCGAGGAGACCTGGAGCGCCCACATCGGCGCGGTAAACGTGGCCATGCGATGGTTCTCGGCGACGCTAGTGACGCAACCAGGGGGTGTCAAGGTACGGGCGTGACGATACGGCCGAGCACCTCACAGGCCACCGCGTCCACCGATCGTTCGGCAAACTCGACGACGTCGAGCCTCCCGCCGAGCGGCCGCCAACGGGCTGCGCGCGTAGGCCCGAAGAGCACTACGCCGCGACGGTCGAGCGCTCCGGCAAGGTGGCTGACGCCGGAGTCGTTGCCGACATAGCTCGCCGCGCTCGCGATCAGCGCCGCGGCGTCGAGGATCGACCGGTCGGCCATGAGGGGGTACCCCGTCGCCGTCCACGCGACGACGTCGCCCTCCTCCGCTGGCCCCAACAGCACGGCGACGTCGCCGCCGGCGGCGCGCCAACCGTCGGCGACGCGGCGAAAACCGTCGTGCGACCAGACTTTTGCAGGGGACCCGGCGCCGGGGTGTACCACGAGGCGGGCCGTTTCCGGCTGGCCCCAGGGGAGCGCGACCTCCGCCGTCGGCGACGTCACGCGCAGCACGAGCGGCGCGCTCGTCAGACCGAGTGCCACGGCATAGTCGGTGCCCGCGTGGCGCTCGCCGTCGTCTTCGCGCGGCACAGCATGCATCGCGACGGTCGCCACGTGCGCCGACAACCGCGCTGCGACGTCGTCGTCGGCGCGTGCCAGCCACGCATGCACGCGGTCGGCGCCGCCGAGCCATTGCGTGAGCACGGGATCCATGGCGCCGCCGAAGAGCGACGCCATGGCCGCACCGTCCATCGGCGGCCCGAGCCGGATGCCGGGCAGCAGCAGACTCACGATCGGGGCGAGACTCCGCCGCACGCTCAGGTCGATCACGATGCCACGCGTGTGCATCGCAGCGAGCGCCGGCGCGAGCAGACAGAAGTCGCCGAGCGCCCCGGGAAAGAGCACGGCCACACGCACGTCAGCCACCCGTCTCTCGGGACGCGCGTTGACTCTCCGCGAGAGCCGCGCTTATCATCGCGCGCTCATGTCGTCGTCTGCGCTCACGGCGGATTCTCTGCTCGACCTCGTCGGCAACACCCCTGTCGTCCGCCTGCAACGCATGGTGCCGGCGGGCTCCGCGGAGGTCTGGGCCAAGCTCGAATCGTTCAATCCGGGCGGTAGCGTCAAGGATCGGATCTGCCTCGCGATGATCGAGGAGGCGGAGAGCATGGGGCGCTTGCGGCCCGGGGCGACGATCGTCGAGCCGACGAGCGGAAACACCGGCATCGGCCTCGCGTTGGTGTGCGCGATCAAGGGCTACCGTCTCATCCTCACCATGCCCGACACGATGAGCGAGGAGCGCCGGAGCCTGCTCATGGCCTACGGAGCGAAGCTCGTCCTCACGCCCGACACGCGCGGCATGCACGGCGCAATCCGCAAGGCGGAAGAGATCGTCGCCGAGCATCCCGACTATTTCATGCCGCAGCAGTTCTCCAATCCCGCCAACCCCGACGTACACCGCCGCACCACCGCACGCGAGTTGCTCGGACAGTTCCAGCGTATCGACGCCTTCGTCGCCGGCGTGGGCACCGGAGGCACCATCACCGGCGTCGGAGAGGTCCTGCGCGAGCAGCGACCCGGTGTCCGCATCGTCGCGGTCGAGCCGGCTGCGTCGCCCGTCCTCTCGGGGGGGGAGCCCGGCTTCCACACCATCCAGGGATGGGGCGCCGGATTCGTGCCCGAGATCCTCAATACCAAGGTCTACGACGAGGTGATTCCGGTCACCGATGCGGCCGCCGCCGCGTGTACGCGGCGGCTCGCCAAAGAGGAAGGCATCCTCGGCGGAATCTCGTGCGGGGGTGCGTGCGTGGCCGCGCTCGAGGTCGCCAAACAGCTCGGCACCGGCAAGATCGTCGTGACGGTTTTTCCGGACACCGGCGAGCGCTACCTCACGACCGATCTCTTCCACGCCGAGGGAATCTGACACGTGCGCGGGATCGCGCTCCCACCTGGGCTCGCACACAAGCTCGGGCGTCTCGAGCACGGCTTGACGGCCATGGAATCGGCGCTCCTGGCATTCTCGGGTGGCGTCGATTCCTCGTTGCTGCTGCGGGTCGCACACGAGGTGCTGGGCGAGCGCCTCACGGCGCTGACGTCGGTCTCCCCGACCAACCCGGAAGCGGACACGACGGAGGCGATCGCTCTGGCCCGCGCGCTCGGCGTCGATCACGTCGTCGTGGCTTCGAACGAGCTCGAGGTTCCGGGATACGCCGCCAACCCGACCAATCGCTGCTACCTCTGCAAGGATCGGCTGTACGAGATCTGCGCATCCGAGGCGCAGCGACGCGGCATCGCCGTCATTGTCGACGGCGTGAATCTCGACGATCTCGGCGACTACCGGCCCGGATTGCGGGCGGCAAACGAGCACAGGGTACGTCATCCGCTGGTCGAGGCCGAGATCACCAAGGACGAGCTGCGGACCATGAGTCGCGCGCTCGGGCTCGCGACGTGGGATCGCCCCGCGAGCCCGTGTCTCTCGTCACGCTTTCCCTACGGCACCACGATCACACCCGAAGGATTGCGCATGGTGGCTGCCGCGGAGGACGGACTCCGACGACTCGGTTTCCGGACGCTGCGCGTCCGCTTCCTCGGCGACGGCGCGCGCGTCGAGCTCGCGACCGGCGAGCTCTCGCGGCTGCGCGACCCGGCGCTTCGCTCTGCCATCACGGATGCGGTCCGCTCCGCCGGCTTTCGCGAGGTGACGGTCGATCCCGACGGTTTTCGCTCCGGCAGCTTGAACGTCGGCGTCGCACCGATCGCCGAGCGCTGACCGACCGCCATTGCTCAGCGCGACGACGCCACCAGCACTGCCTCCGCCCACGCCAGGTCTTCTCGCGTCGTGATCTTCCGATTGGTGGGGTCGCCCGAGACGATCGCCACGGGGAGTCCGAGCAACTCGACGAGGGCTGCGTCGTCGGTTGCCGTCAGGTGGGGGGGAGCTGCCGCATGAGCCCGCCGCAGCACATCGACCGCGAAGACTTGCGGGGTCTGCGCGAGCCACAGATCGGCGCGCGAGAGGGTTTCGACGATCCGCCCGTCACGGGCACGCTTGACGGTATCGGGGACCGGAGTGGCGAGGATCGCCGCCCCAGTGGCGCGCGCCGCATCGACGCAGGCGCCGACGTCACTCGGACGCACGAGCGGGCGCGCCGCATCGTGGACGGCGACGAACGCACAGCCAGGATCGAGTGCCGCGAGGCCGCTCGCGACCGACTGCTGACGTTCGGCCCCGGCCGTCGCGAAGCGCACCGGCAAGGACAGCGGGTCGAGAATCGCGGCACACTGCTCGCGAACGTCGTCCGTCACGACGACGACCAGCCGCGTGAGGCCCGAAAGGCCGACGAACCGGCTAGCGGCGACGACCAACATCGGCCGGCCCCCGAGGAGCTGGAACTGCTTGGCGACGGCACCACCGAAGCGCCGCCCGGTACCTCCGGCGACGAGGATGACGTTGACGTCGCTCAAGATCGGAGGAGAACGACCCGCACGTCAGTGCGCGAAGATCGTCTTCAGCTCCTCCATGATCTTGTCCTCGGAGTGCGACTTGGCGATCGCGAGCTCCTTCACCAGCAGGTTGCGCGCCGTGTCGAGCATCTTGCGCTCGCCGAACGACAGCTCTTTGTCACCCTTCAACACGAAGAGATCGCGCAGCACCTTGGCGATCTCGAGAACCGAGCCGGTTTTGATCTTCTCGGTGTACTCGCGATACCGGCGGTTCCACGTCTGTTGGTCGATCTCGACCTTCTTGTCTCGCAGGATCTTGTAGACCTTCGCGACCATGTCGCGACCGATGATGCG
>CAZWAX010000415.1:0-5378 GCA_964631985.1 uncultured Polyangiaceae bacterium
GCTGTCGCAGTCGCTGCCCATGATGCAGGTGTCGCCCGGGACGCAGTCGGGGCACGTGCCGCCGCCGCAATCGGTGTCGGTCTCGCTGCCGTTCGTCAGGCCGTCGCTGCAGGTGGGGGCCTGGCAGACGTTGCCGGTGCAGACGCCGCTCGCGCAGTCGCCGGGGACGTCGCAGGCCTCGCCCGTCGCGCAGCCGGGACACGTCCCGCCGCCGCAATCGACCGCGGTCTCGGCGCCGTTCTGCACGCTGTCGTTGCAGGCCGGGCCCTGGCAGACGTTGCCGGTGCAGACGCTGCTGTCGCAATCGCCGGCGCCGTTGCAGGTGTCGCCGGGGACGCAATCGCCGCAGCTCCCGCCGCAGTCGGTGTCGGACTCGTCGCCGTTGGTGACGCCGTCGTTGCAGGCCGGGGTCTGGCAGACGTTGCCGGTGCACACGCCGCTCGTGCAATCACTCGCGAGCGCGCAATCGTCGCCGTCGACGCACGCCGGACACGTGCCGCCGCCGCAATCGGTGTCGGTCTCGGCCGCGTTCTTGATGCCGTCGGTGCAGGTGGGCGCGGCGCAGACCGGACACGCGTCGCCGCCGCAGTCGACGCCCGTCTCCTGGCCGTTCAGGATGCCGTCGTTGCAGGTCGGGCACGCGACCACCACGCCGCGCTTCAGCTGCAGCTTGTGGTTGGTAGCGCTCACCTTGTGGCGGACGAGGCTCCCGTCGGCGACCGAGTAGAGCGAGCACATGCGATGGATCGCGCCGTCGTTGGCGTTGGTTATCGACAGGATGGTGATCAACCCGCCGCTCCCCGGCGCGGCCGCGATGCTGATGCCGCCGAGCCCGAGCGCGTTCACGCCCGCCCGGCTGCCGTTCTTGATGTAGGCGGTCTTCACGGCCGTCGGCCCGCCCGGCGCAGCCGTGTTCTTGTACTTGGTGGTGGCGCCCTTGATGCTCGTCCACGGCGCCGGGATGGTCAGCACGGCGCGGTTGGTCGGCGCATCGACGTAGTAGGCCTCGAAGGTGGCGGCGAGCTGGGCGGGATTGGCGCCCGTCCCCCAATGCACCCCGAGCCCGCTCTGGACCGAGCTCAGCTTGGCCTTGCCGGTCCCGAGATTCACCGAGAGCTGAAGCTTGGAGCCGAGGACGGCCTCGTCGTGGGCGTGGCTCCCGGAGGCGATCGCCACGACGATCGCGACGGCCAGACTCTTTCCGAAGGTCTTCGTGATTCGCATGACTGGCTCCGTTTCGTCCCGTCAGTCCTGGAGGCGGACGACGTTGGCTTTGTCCGTGGGAGAGCCGAGGATCACCGTGTCGAGCCCGTGCAGCGGGAAGGCCAGACTGCCGTTCGCGCTGGTCCAGGCCGCACAGTTGAGGGGATTGCCGCGCCGGCTGGCCGTACCCGTCCCGCCCTGGCGCATCTCGGTGATGGTGGCGGTGACCTGACCGGTCGCGATCGCGATCGCCTGGTCCGGCACCGAGCCCCAGCTCACCGTGTCGCAGTTGCTGCTGTCGCTGCTGGTTTCCGAGCTTTGCATGAGGATGCGAATGACCGCGGAACCCGCGGGCGCGGATCCATCGGCAGCCGTATCGATGGTGAGGATGGGCGCGCCGGCGGCGCCCGTGCCGTTGCTGTCGACCGTGAACGTCACGTTCGCGCGCGTGCCGCCGTCGCAATCGACGAAGCTGTCGGCGCTGGTCGCGAAGGCCGGGTCCTGGCGGAGGCGCCAGCAGGCATACCCATTGGCGAAGCTGGTCGCCTTCTTGTCGCCGATCACGACCGGGGACGTCATGGTCAGGACGGCGCGACCGGTCCCGTCGGGGGCACCGCCCGTCAGCGGGATGTTCACCCCGGTCGACGAGGCCGTCGACCAGTCGGTGTTGTCGGTGCCGCAGCACTGACCGCTCGTCGGCGGCTGGAGGAAGAAGCAGCTCTTGCCGGCGGTGTCGCCGCACCCGGCCGGGCACGCGCCGATCGAGTTGCAGCTGTCGCCGTTCTGGATCGTGAACGTGCGGGCGCCGAGCGGCGTGGCCACCACGGTCGGCGTCGCGGTGGCCGTCGCGGTCGGCGTGGCCGTGCGGGTCGCGGTCGGGGTCGCGGTTCCGGTGGGCGTCGGCGTGCGCGTCGCCGTGACCGTGGCCACGGCGGTGAAGGTCGGGGTCGGCGTTTCGTCCGACGTGAAGGTGGGCGTCGGCGTCGTCGTCAGCGTCGGCGTGGGCGTCGCGGTGCGCGTCGCCGACGGCGTCAACGTCGGCGTCGGCGTGAGCGCCGGTGTCGGCGTCGCGGCGACGGGCGGATTATAGATGTCGACGAAGAGCGTATCGCCCGCCGTCTCGGCCGTCGCCGCGAGACACGCGAGCTCGTCCGGCAGCGTCGCACCGCAGCTCGTCAGCGCGCCGAGCGTCGCATTCGAGCAGCGGCTCGGGATCTTTTGATTCATCTTGATGAGCGCGCCGTTGGCCTTGCCTTTGAGATCGGCGCTTCGGCACTCCAGGAGCGGGCTCGTCGGCGGCTTGCCGAGATCTTTCAGGAACTGGCACTTGTGCTGCTCGTTCATGCGCGCGATCCCGTACTTGAGCAGCCCCGACTGCACCGCCTTCTGACAGGCGAGCTCGAGCGAGCCCGGCGCGACCACCGGCGGATCGGGGAACGTCCCGTAGGCTGCTTGTGTCGCCGCCGAGGCTTCGTCGATCGCCCGGCACGCGAGGCACGCCGCGACGCTTCCGGCGCCGCTGAACCCGCCGATCGGACCCGTGTCACACGGAGCGGCGCACACGTCGAACCCGATCGCGACCGGCGTCACACCCGCCGCGGCGCACTTGGCGCCATAGCCGTCGAGCTTCGCCGCGACCTTCGCGATCTTGGATTGCGACTTCGGTGAGAGCTGTCCGTCGTCGTTGCAGTCGGTGCCGGCGACGATGAAGCCCTGCATGCGGCCGTCGTGGCACCGCGCCTTCTCGCGCATCGCGGTCGTGACGAGCTTCCGGACGCCGGCGGCGAGCGACTTCCGGCACGCGGCCTCCTCGGACGTCAGGGCCTCCGCCGAGCCGATCGTCGCACACAACGTCAGACCGGCGCACAACAACGCGACTGCGGGCGTCTTCATCGAGCCTCCTGCACGGATCATGGGGTAGGAAAGGACCGGCACACCCTCGATGAAGCCGAGGCGGCACGGTATCCCCGACAAAGCCGCACGGCGTCAAGACGCAGCGCGCGATTTATATTGAGGATGAATAGCTCTGCCTGAGGCGGGGCGACGCACCCGACTGCTCGCAGACGGAGCACCGGTTTGCCCAGACCGTGTGCAAACGACCCGCCGACACCACGCCATGCCTGCGTCTTATGTCGATCATTCGCGGCACACGCCTTGCTGAATTCGACCGGACCGGACCCGTCCAGGGCCCCAGCGAGGCGGATTCTAGGTGACACGAAACACGGCTGCCGATCTTTCCCCGACCGACGATCCCTTCGCCGGCTATCAGGTCGAGGGCTTCTTCGACGAGATGTTCACCGTCGAAGGCGAGGTACGCCCGCCCTACCGGAGCCTGGTGGCGCGTCTGCGGGCGATCTCCCTGGAAGACCTCGGCCGTCGCGAGCGCCTGCGCGACGCGATCTTCCGGAGCCTCGGCATCACCTTCAACGTCTACGGCGAGGCCGCGGGCGTCGAGCGGGTGTGGCCGATGGACCTCGTCCCCCGCATCATCCCCGCGGAGGAATGGGCACCGGTCGAGCGCGGCCTCATCCAGCGGGTGACCGCGCTCAACAAGTTCCTCGACGACCTCTACGTCGGCGAGGCGGCGGCGATCGCCGACGGCATCGTGCCGCGCGCGCTCGTGATGTCGGCCGACGGCTTCGAACGCGAGGCCTTCGGCATCGCCGTCCCGCACGCGGCGCGCTGCATGGTCTCGGGCGTCGACCTCGTCCGCGACGGCGAGGGCGTCTACCGCGTGCTGGAGGACAATCTCCGAACGCCGAGCGGCATCTCCTACGTGCTCGAGAACCGCGCCACGCTGACCCGCGTGCTGCCGCTCGCCTTCGCGCAGCACCGGGTGCGGCCGGTGTCGCACTATCCGGCGTCGTTGCTCACCGCGCTCCGCAGCGTCGCCCCGGCGGCGGCCGGCAACCCGCGGGTCGTGGTGCTGACCCCGGGCGCCTACAACTCGGCCTACTTCGAGCACGCCTTCCTGGCGCGCCAGATGGGCGTCGAGCTCGTCGAGGGCCGCGACCTCGTGGTCGACGAGCACGTCGTGTATCTCCGCACGACGCGCGGGCTCGAGCGCGTCGACGTGGTCTATCGCCGGATCGACGACTCGTTCCTCGATCCCGCGGTCTTTCGCCGCGACTCGACGCTCGGCGTGCCCGGCATCGTCAACGCCGCGCGCGCCGGCAACGTCACGATCGCCAACGCCATCGGCAACGGCGTCGCCGACGACAAGGCGGTCTACGCCTACGTCCCGGCGCTCATCAAATACTATTTGAACGAGGAGCCGATCCTCCCCAACGTCGAGACCTATCTGCTCTGGCAGCCCGAGCAGCGGGCGGCGGCGCTCGACCGGCTCGATCAGCTGGTCATCAAGCCGGTCGCGGCCTCGGGCGGCTACGGCATCGTCATCGGCCCGCGCGCGAGCGACGAGGAGCTCGCCACGTGCCGGCGTCAGATCGAGGAAAACCCGCGCGGCTTCATCGCCCAGGAGGTGATCTCGCTCTCGCGCCACCCGACGTTCCTCGACGGCGGCTTCCACGGCCGGCACATCGACCTCCGGCCGTTCGTGCTCTCGGGCGAGCGGGTCGAGGTGATCCCCGGCGGGCTCACGCGCGTGGCGCTCCCGAAGGGCTCGCTGGTGGTGAACTCGTCCCAGGGCGGCGGCTCCAAGGACACCTGGGTGCTCGCCGCCGACGAGGCCGAGGGCTAGACCATGCCCATGCTCGCCCGCCACGCCGAGGATCTCTTCTGGATCGGCCGCTACCTCGAGCGCGCCGAGGACACGGCGCGCATGCTCGACGTCACCTACCACGGGCTCCTCGAGTCGTCGGTGGAAGACCCGACCGTGGTCTGGCGCGAGCTCGTGAAGGTGCTGCACCTCGACCGACCGTTCGAGGAGCGCAACATCGAGTGCTCCGAAGGTCCGGTCAGCGAGTTCCTAGTGCTCGACGACCAGAACGAGGGCTCGATCCTCTCGTCGGTGGCAAACGCACGCGACAACGCCCGCACCGTCCGCGAGCGCATCTCGACCGAGCTCTGGGAGGCCATCAACACGCTGCACCTCGAGCTCGGCGCCCGCGACCTCCGCGCCGATCTGCAACGCCAACCCTACGAGCTCTACCGGATGATCAAGGCGCGCTGTCAGATGATCACCGGCGTCGCCGCCGAGACCATGCCGCGCGACG
>CAZWAX010000416.1:0-5378 GCA_964631985.1 uncultured Polyangiaceae bacterium
CCCACCCTCACCAGCGTGATCGCGGCCTTCTGGGGTCTCGGGTTCGTCCACCTGATCGGTCTCGCGCTCGATCCGTTGATGCTGGTCTTGCCGTTCCTGATCACGGCCCGCGCCGTCAGTCACGCGATCCAGATGCACGATCGCTACTACGAGGAGTTCGAGCGCTGCGGCTGGAACAAGCGGCGCGCGATCATCGCCTCGTTCGCGGAGCTCTTCGTCCCGACGTTCTCGGGCGTGGTGACCGACGCCCTCGGCGTCCTGGTGATCGTGTTGGTCCCGGTGATCATGCTGCAGAAGCTCGCGATCACCGCGTCGTGGTGGATCCTGTCGATCACCGTGTCCGAGATGCTGCTGAATCCGATCGTGTACTACTATCTGAAGGCGCCCGAGCCGGAGCTCGTGATGCTGCGCGAGCGCGGCGCCTTCCGGTACTACACCGAACGGTTCGTCGATCTGCTCTTCTCGCCGATCGGAAAGGCGGTGACGATCGGTGGCTGGGCGGTCGCGATCGGGATCGCCGGCTACTACGTGGGCGGCCTCACGATCGGCGACCCGACGGCAGCCTCGCCGTTGGTCTTCGAGGAATCGCCGTACAACGTTTCGCATACGCAGATCCAGGAGCGCTTCGGTGGGGTGGAGCCGCTGATCGTCGTGTCGGAGGGGTACGACAAGGACGCCATGAAAGATCCGCAGGTCCTGCGGACCATGGAGAAGTTCCAGCGGCAGCTCGAGCGCGACCCCGACATCGGCTACAGCTTCTCGCTCGCCGACATCATCCGGGGCGTGAATCGCGTCTTCCACGAGCTCGAGCCGAAATGGGCGGTCATCCCCGACAGCTGGACCGACATCGGCGGCTTGTTCTTCATCTTCTTCTCGGGCTCGCCGCCGACCGAGACCGCGAAGTACGTCGACCCGAGCTACACCACGGCGCACGTCACCTTCTTCGCCAAGAACCATCAGGGCGACAATATCCGGCGCATCATCGCTCGCTGCGAGCAGTTCATCGCCGAGAACCCGATGGAGAAAGCGGCCTTCAAGCTCGCCGGCGGTCTGATCGGCGTCTTGGCGGCCGCCAACGCGGAGATCCTCCGCAACGACATCCTGATGAACTTCCTCGGCTTCTTCACCATCTGGATCATCCTGCTCTTCACCTACCGCTCGTGGACGTGCGGCCTGTATCTGCTGGCGCCGATGGTCTGCTCGAACCTGATCTGCAACGCGGTCATGGCCTACCAGAACACCGGCATCAACATTCACACGCTGCCGCTGGTGACGGTCGGGGTCGGGTTCGGGGTCGACTACGGCATGTACATGGTCAGCCGCATCATCGAGGAGATCCGGGTCCGCGGGGACCTCCTCGAGTCGACGCGCGAGGCCATGGTCACGACCGGCAAGGCCATCACCTTCACGGCCGTCACGATGGTCGTGAGCACGTCGTTCTGGATCTTCTCGAACATCCGCTTCAACGCCGAGATGGGGCTCCTGCTCGCCATCTGGATGGGGGTCGGGTACATCGGGGCCCAGACCCTGCTGCCGATCATGCTGGTCACGATGAAGCCGGGGTTCATCATGCGCGAGGCGGGCCGGACGCCGGCGAAGGTGTCGGCGGAGCGGAAGCTCGCCTAGGGGCGCCCCCACGGCGCGCGCGTCGTGTGCCGAGTGCGCGCCTTGACGCTTCCGCCGCGCCGGGCGTACTGCTCACCTCGTGCTGCGCCGATCCCCTGACGCCGATGCCGACGCCGACGTGCTGCTCCGGCTCGTCGAAGGCACCGCGGGCGCGACCGGCGAGCGTTTCTTCGAGTCGCTGGTCCGGAACCTCAGTCTCGCGCTCGGTGTCGCGTATGCCCTCGTGGCGGAGTTCGCGGGCGACGGCGGCACGCGCGTCCGGACGCACGCGCTCTGGGGCCGCGGCCAGCGCCTCGACGACGTCGAGTACGACCTCGCCGGCACGCCCTGCGCCGAGGTGGTCGCGGGCGCGCTTTGCCACCATCCTCGGGAGCTCCAGCGGCGCTTCCCGGAGGACGGGATGCTGGTGGACCTCGGCGCCGAGAGCTACCTCGGCGTGCCGCTCCGCGGTGCCGACGGCCGCGTGCTGGGGCATCTCGCGGTCATGGACACGGCGCCGATGGAGGACGAGCCCCGCCGGCTCGCCGTCTTCACGATCTTCGCCGCCCGTGCCGCCGCCGAGCTCGAGCGACTGCAGGGCGAGCAGCGGCTGCGCGAGTCGGAGCAGCGCTTCCGCGATCTCTACGAGGAGGCGCCGATCGCCTACGTCTACGAGGACACCGAAACCCGCTTCGTGAGCGCCAACCGGGCCGCCGTCACGCTCCTCGGCCTGAAGCCGGAGGAGGTGGTCGGCACGGTCGGCCGCTCGCTCCTCGCGCCAACCGACCTCACGCGCCAGCGCGTCGACGAGGCGTTTCGCGACCTGAAGCAGGGCAAGGCGCACGGCCAGATCGAGTTCGAGCTCCGGCGGAAGGACGACGGCCGGCCGGTGTGGGTGCAGTTCTGGTCGAAGCCCGATCCCGACGGCAAGTTCACCCGGACGATGATCATCGACATCACCGCGCGCGTGCTCGCCGAGCAGGAGCAGGTGCGATTGCAGCAGCAGAACCGCTACCTGCAGGAGGAGATCCAGAGCGAGTACAACTTCGAGGAGATCATCGGCGGCGCGTCGTCGCTGCGCGCGGTACTCGCGTCGGCGCGCCAGGTGGCGCCGACCGACGCCACGGTGCTCGTCCTCGGCGAGACCGGGACCGGCAAGGAGCTGATGGCGCGCGCCATCCACGCCATCTCACGCCGACGCGGGAAGCCGCTCATCAAGCTCAACTGCGCCGCCATCCCGACCGGTCTCATCGAAAGCGAGCTCTTCGGCCACGAGAAGGGCGCCTTCACCGGCGCGCTCGAGAAGCGGGTCGGGCGCTTCGCGCTCGCCGACGGCGGCACCATCTTCCTCGACGAGATCGGCGACATCCCGCCCGAGGTCCAGGTCCGTCTCCTGCGCGTCCTGCAAGAGCAGGAGTTCGAGCCGGTCGGCGCGTCGAAGACGATGAAGGTGGACGTGCGGGTGATCGCCGCCACCAACCGCGATCTCGCCCGCGCCGTCGCCGACGGGTCGTTCCGCGCGGACCTCTTCTATCGGTTGAACGTCTTCCCGATCGCCGTCCCGCCGCTCCGCGAGCGCCAGGATGACGTGCCGGTGCTGGCACACTACTTCCTCGCCAAATATGCCGGCCGGATCGGCAAGCCGGTGCAATCGATCGGCGCCGACACGCTCCGGCGGCTCGTCGCGTACGCCTGGCCGGGCAACATCCGCGAGCTCGAGAACGTCATCGAGCGGGCCGTGATCCTGTCGACGGGGCCGGTCCTCGAGGTGGACGCGTCGATCCTGCCCGCGTCGGCGGAGGTGCCGGTCGCCGCGGCGCCGTCCGTGGCGGTGCCGGCGTCCGGTGGCGAGGAGGCGCTGCTCACGCTCGAGGAGTCGCAGCGCCGCCACATCGTCCGCACCCCGGAGGAGTGTCAGTGGACGATCGAGGGTGCGCACGGCGCCGCCAAGCGGCTGGGTCTCCATCCCAACACCCTGCGAAGCCGGATGAAGAAGCTCGGCATCAAGCGGTAGCAGCGCACCAGCGACCCTGCGAGATCCTGATCGGGTTGTCGCCCGCTTCGACCGCCGCCTAGCGTGCCACGGCCATCCCGCCGGGTGCCAGCTTCGCCGCCATGTCCGACTGCAACGATCGCGCGAAGTCTCGGGAGCGGCAAGGAGATGGTCGAGGGTTCAGCCGAGCGGCAGCTGGTGCGCGAGCGGGTCGATGCCCGCGAGCACGGCGGCCCCGTGGGCGCCGGCGCGTGCACACGCGTCGGGCAACGATCGTCCCGAGACCAGGTACCACGTGAGCGCGCCCGCGAAGCTGTCGCCCGCGCCGTACGAGCCGACGATCCGCGCCGGCGTTGGCGGGGGTGCGAAGCGTGTCGTGCCGGTGGCGGTGCGGATCTCGCCGCCACGCGGCCCGTCGGTCAGCACCAGCGCCCGGGGCTCCACGGGGTAGCTGTTCGCCGCCTCACGCGGGTCGTTGAGGCTCCCGACGACGACGTCGGCCTCGATGCCGGCCGCCGCGATCACCGCGGCGCGGCGGGCGGTGACCACGAGCAGACGCGCGGCGCGCGCGGCACGCAGCACGGCCGGGTCGTCGCCGGTGAAGAAAACCGCGTCGCAGTCGGCGAAGGTGTCCCACGGCAGTGGGTCGTCGATCCGTGGGTGGAGCGGTGGCTGCATGACGATGATCGTGCGCTCGCCCTCGGGCGTGACGAGGACGAGGTCGCGATGATGCGCGTGGGGCCGGCGGGCGACGTGGATCAGCGCCCCCGACGCGCGCAACGCTGCCTCCACCTCGGCACCGGCGGCATCGTCACCGAGCGCGGTGAAGAAGTGGACCTCGGCCGGGCTCCGAACGAGCTGAAAGAACGTAATGGCCCCACCGCCGCCCGCCATCGCGACCGGTCGCTCGAGATGCAGGATGTCGCCGGCCGCGGGGAGCGCCGCCACCGCCGCGAGCGTCACGTGCTGCGCATGCCCGAGGACCGCGATCCGCGGCCGCGTCGTGGTCACGACGGACACGGGGTCGTACGCGAGGCGACAGGGCAGGTGACATGTGGCATCGGCGCGTCCTTAGCATTCGTGTCCGATCGCGCGCCATCCGATCGCCGCCCCGGCAGTGCGATGTCGCCGCCTGGACGGGCGCGTCCATGGTCCGCTCGGGTTTCCGCACGCGGCGCGTGGCGTGTCTCTTGCAGCAGCATCCGCCGGATCACGCCCAGCGCGCGTCACGAAAGGGGACTCATCGCATGCCGACCATGGAACAGCTGCTCCGCGAAGCCGTCGAGAAGAACGCCTCCGACCTCCATTTGAGCGCCGGCCAGCCGCCGCGCCTCCGGGTCGACGGCGACCTGGCACCCCTCGACCATCCGGTGCAGACCCCGGAGGACGTCATGGCGTGCGTCGAGGCCGTGCTGAACCCGGAGCAGAACGCCCGCTTCCTGGCCGAGCCAGAGCCCGAGCTCCCGTGCGCGCTGCCGGACGTCGGCCGCTTCCGCGTCAACGTCTTCATGCAGAACCGCGGCCCCGGCGCCGTCATGCGTCGCATTCCCACCGTCATCCCCTCGCTCGAATCGCTGAACCTGCCACCGATCTTCGAGCAGCTCTGCACGCGCGAACGCGGCCTCGTGCTGGTCACCGGCCCGACCGGCTCGGGCAAGTCGACGACGCTCGCGGCGATGGTCGACCACATCAACAACACCTGGGACGCGCACATCCTGACCGTCGAGGACCCGACCGAGTTCGTGCACCAGTCCAAGCGCTGTCCGGTTAACCCACCGCC
>CAZWAX010000417.1:0-5372 GCA_964631985.1 uncultured Polyangiaceae bacterium
CTTCCGACGGCCCGCACCATGGCTGGTGGCGCTCGCGATGGGGGTCGCGTCGGTCGCGGCCGCGGCACCGGTCGTCGTCCCGGCGGCGCTTCGCGACGTGGGGGGCGCCCCGGTCGACGTCGCCGGGCTCGCCCGCGGCGGCCGCCTGGTGTTCGTCACGGTGAAGGCGACCTGGTGTCCCGTCTGCCGGGTACAGCTCCAGCGGCTCGGCCGTCTGCTGCCGCATCTCCGCGCCTGCGGCGCCACCTTCGTGGTGCTGGTGCCGGGTACCGACGACACGGTCGCGACGGTCGCGCGCGAGACCGCCTTTCCGTATCCGTTCGTCGCCGAAGGGGCCGTGGCGCTCGCTGCGGCGGCGGGCCTCGCGTCGAGCCCCGACGAGCTCTTCCCCGGCTTCTTCACCGTGAACGCCGAGCGCGAGGTCGTGTGGCAGCAGCGCGGACGCGGGGCCGGGGCCTACGGCGACGGTGAGCTACTGGCGCATCTCGGGTGCCGGGGGCCGAGCACGCCCGATCTGCTCGCCCGCG
The DNA here is from genome assembly GCA_964631985.1 of uncultured Polyangiaceae bacterium. GTDB lineage: Bacteria > Desulfobacterota > Binatia > UTPRO1 > UTPRO1 > UTPRO1. The sequence continues at coordinate 528 of CAZWAX010000417.1, forward strand.
CCCGCTGACGCGCGGACGCCCGTAGCGATTCTGGAAGTCGTGTCCAGAATCGGGACGGACGTCACGATGGGCAGGAGTTTCCCCAGTGATTTCGGAGACGTGGCTCCGGCACGTCCTCTGCTTGGCTCTTCCTCGAACCACGCCACCACCGAGGTGGCAGAAGGAAGGGGAACCACATGCACCAGGGACTACAGCTCATCGGGGCGACGATGCTCGTCGCCGTCACTGCCGGCGGCGCGTTGGCGGAGGAAACCGTCTGTCGCGGCGCGCTCGGTGCCGTCACCGTCGACAACCTGCGGGTGCCCGACGGCGCCCGCTGCCGTCTCAGCAAGACACGCGTGCTCGGCACGGTGAAGGTCGAGTCCGGGGGGCGACTCTCCGCGAACAAGATCAGCGTCGTCGGCAACGTCCAGGCCGAGAACGCGCGCGACGTGAAGCTCGGCGGCTCGACGGTCGGCGGCAGCGTGCAGATCAAACAAGGCGGCAAAGCGTGCGTGCATCGCACCGTGATCCAAGGCGACCTGCAGCTCGACGCCAACGTCGGCAGCCTCGCGGCGAGCTACAACGTCATCGGCGGCAGCCTCCAGGCCTTCCAGAACGGTGGCGGGCTCACGATCCGCAAGAACGAGGTCGACGGCAACCTGCAGTGCAAGGAGAACCGTCCGGCGCCGAAGGGCGGTGGCAACGTCGTCCAGGGCAACGCCGAGGATCAGTGTGCCACGCTCGCGGACGGGGTGGCCCGGCCACGGCCCGACGATGGCGGCGGCACGGAAAGCGGCGGCGGTACGCCGCCACCGAACCCGGGGTGCACGTTCGGCGCGGTCACCCTCGGCGACGACTTCGAGATTCCCGCCGGCGTCAGCTGCGCGATGGACGGCACCCGCGTCCAGGGCAGCATCAAGATGAACCGCAACGCGAGCCTCGACGCCCGCAACGTCTTCGTCGACGGCAACATCCAGGCCCAGGAGGCGGCCGTGCTGGTCGTGGCGACCTCCGAGGTCGACGGCAGCATCCAGTTCGAGCAGGGCGGCACCGTCGACGTCGAGCGCACCATCATTCGCGGCAACCTGCAGCTGAAGGCGAACGACGGGACGTTGCGTGCCCATGGCAACCGCATCAGCGCCGACCTCCAGGCCTTCGAGAATCGCGGCGGCGCGGCGATCACGTTCACGGACAACGTCATCGACGGCAATCTCCAGTGCAAGGAGAACGCGCCGGCACCGGGCGGTGGCGGCAATCGCGTCGACGGCAACAAGGAGGACCAGTGCGCTGGCCTCTGATCCCGTGACCTGCCGTCCGGGCCGGCGGGAGCTGCGGCGATGACGGGACGCCTGCTGATCGTCGACGACGAGCCGCCGATCCGCTACGCGCTCCGCGACTACTTCAGCGCCGCCGACTACGAGGTGGATTGCGCCGGGTCCTACGACGAGGCGGTGGCGGCCCTCGACGCCCGTCGCTACGACGGCGTCATCGCCGACCTCCGCCTCGACGAGGGCGACGAGGCCCGGGGCCTGGACGTCGTGCGGATCGCGCGCGCTCGCAACCGCACCGGCACGATCGTCGTCCTGAGCGCCCATGGATCGGCGGAGATGGCGGCGGAAGCGCGCCGGCGCGGGGCCGATGCGTTCCTCGACAAGCCGGTCCCGCTCCCCGCCATTGCACGCTTGCTGGCGGGTGCCGGCACCGCGGACGAGCCCCCGCCCCGGGCCGGTTGACTCGCCGCCAGGCCTGCTCGATGGAAGAGCGCGAGCGTCGACACCACCGTTGCACCCCATGCGCCTCACCATCGCCAGCAAGATCATTTTCGGCCTCGGGATCGTCGTCCTGCTCGGCGTGGCCAGCATGGCGATCATCGCCGGCGGTCTGCGTGCCGTCGGCCGCAACCTCGACGATCTCACCGGTGACAAAGAGCCGCTGAGCGCCGCCGTTTACGAGATGGAGATCAACGTGAACGGATTTGGTCTCGCGGTGCTGAAGTACCAGCACCGCGCCGACCCGCGCTTTCGCGAGTGGGCCCTGAAGGACGAGCAGGACTTCAATCGCTTCCACGCGCTCTTCATGACCCTCGCAGATGCGCGGGACGAGTGGCAGCTCGGGGAGGAGATCGGCCGACTGTTCCGGCGCTACCGGAAGACCGGGCACGTATTGATCCGCGCCCGCGATCGGCAAGAGGCGGTCTTCGCCGAGCTGGCCCTCGGCCTGGAGGGGATGGACGTGCTCCTCGACGACACGATCCAACCGCAACTCGAGGCGGCGGGCCTGCGCCGGACGCCGGCGCTCACGGCGGCGCTCGATCTCGAAGCCGACCTCGCCGAGATCGGTCTCGCCGTTGCCCGGTTTCGGCTCGAGCGCAGCTTCGAGCACCGGCGGCTCGTGCGACGGCAGGAACGCGAGCTCCGCGAATCCCTGGGAGGCCTGCGCCGGCGCGCGACGACGACCGCCGTCGCGACGGCGACCGCCGAGCTGGCCCGGCAGGTCGACCACACCATGGGACTCGTGCGGGCCGCGATGGCGATCGAAGGCAGCATCCAACGCCGATCGCTCGCGTTGATGCAGCTCCGCATCGACATCGATCGTCTGCTCGACACGGAGCTGCAGGCATTGTCGTCCGAGAGTCTCTCGCAGCCGCAGCGGGAGGCTGCTGCGGCGACTCGGCGCGTGACGGCGCTCGTCTGGGTACTGCTCCCGCTGTTCTTGGCGTCCGCGGTGATCGTCGCCGTCGCCCTGCGCGCGATCCTCCGCCCGCTGGCGGCGCTCAAGGAGGGCACCCGCAAGGTCACGGGGGCCAACTTCGGCCATCGCATCTACATCCAGGGGAACGACGAAGTGGCCGACCTGGCGCGCGCCTTCAACCACATGCTGAGTGAGCTCGAGACCACCACCGTCTCGAAAGTACGGCTCGAGGACAGTGAGCGGAGGCTCGCGAACACCGTCGTGACCCTGCGTCACGAGATCGGCGAACGCCAGCGCGCCGACGACGAGCGGGCGCGGCTCGAGGCGTCGCTCCGGCGCAGCGAGATCATGTCGGCCATGGGAGCGCTCGTCGCCGGCGTGGCACACGAGGTGCGCAATCCTCTGTTCGCGATATCGTCCGTCGTCGACGCGCTCGAAGTCCGCCTGCGGCGCGGCGGTCAGCATGGCGAGATCGAGCCGCACCTCGAGGTACTCCGCGGTGAGGTTGACCGGATGAGCCGCCTCATGCGCGAGCTGCTCGAGCTCGGTCGACCGAGCGCGGAGGAGCTGGTGCCGGCGCCGAGCGTCGACGTCGTGCGCGAGGCCATCGCGCTCTGTACGCCGCTTGCCGCGCGCGTCGGCGTCGTCATCGAGTCGGCGTTCGGCGACGGCCCGCTGATGGTGGCCATGAGCCGGGAGCGCCTGGTCCAGGTGTTCCGCAACATCGTCGAGAACGCGATTCAGCATTCCCCGGCGGGCGCGCGGATCCGGATCGAGGGAGCGACGATCGCGAGCGACGACGGCGCGGTCGTCGAGTGGGTGATCGCGGACGCCGGCAGCGGCATCCCCGACGGGGACGTGCCGCGCCTCTTCGAGCCGTTCTTCTCGCGCCGGCACGGGGGCACCGGTCTCGGGCTCTCGATCGTCCAGCGGATCGTCGAGGAGCATCACGGCAGCGTCACGGCCGGCAACGGGCCGACGACCGGCGCCGTGTTCGTGGTGCGGCTGCCGGCGTGGCACGACCGACCGGTGGTCCTCGAGGCCGCATCGTGAGCGCCCGCCGCGTCCTGATCGTCGACGACGACCCCGCCATCCGCTTCGGCGTGCGAGACTTCCTGACCGGCCACGGCTTCGAGGTGCTCGAGGCGGGGACGTGCGCGGACGGGGAGCGCATGTTTCGGTCGCAGCAGCCGGATGCGGCGATCATCGACCATCGCCTGCCCGACGGCGACGCGCTCGCCTTGCTGTCGCGGCTGCGGGACGCCGACCCCGGCGCGCCGGTGGTGGTGCTGACCGCGCACGGCTCGATCGACCTGGCGGTTCAGGCCATCAAGATCGGCGCCGAGCAGTTCCTCACGAAGCCGATCGAGATGGCGACGCTTCTCCTGGTGCTGGAGCGTGCGCTCGCCAACCAACGCAACCGTCGGAGTCTCGATGCCGTCCGATCCCAGGCCGCGCGCGCCGAGCCGGATCCCTTTCTCGGGACGAGCGCGGGCATCCGCGCGCTCGCCGAGCAGGCACGGCGGGTGGCCGAGAAGGAGAGCCCGGTGCTGATCGAAGGCGAGACCGGGGCCGGGAAGGGGGTGCTCGCGCGCTGGCTGCACGCCAACGGTCCCCGCGCCGACGAGGCTTTCGTCGACCTCAACTGCGCGGGGCTCTCGCGCGACTTCCTCGAAGCCGAGCTCTTCGGGCACCAGAAGGGCGCGTTCACGGGTGCCGTCGCGGCGAAGGCGGGGTTGTTGGAGGTGGCCGATCGCGGCGCGGTGTTCCTCGACGAGATCGGCGACATGGATCCGGCCGTCCAGCCGAAGCTCTTGAAGGCGCTCGAGGAGAAGCGCTTCTATCGCCTCGGCGACGTGCGCGAGCGGCGCGTCGACGTGCGGCTCTTCGCGGCGACGCACCAGGATCTCCCGCGGCTCGTCCGCGAAGGGCGCTTCCGGAACGATCTCTACTTTCGCGTGAGCACGCTCCCGCTCCGGGTGCCGCCGCTCCGCGAGCGGACCGAGGACGTGCCGGTGCTGGCGCGGGCGCTGCTCGCGCGTCTCGCCGCCGACTGCGGGTCCGGTGCCGTCCATCTGACCTCCGCCGCCGAGGCCGCCCTGAACCCGCCCCCGTGGCCGGGCAACGGCCGCCAGCTCCGGAACGTCCCCGACCGACCCCTGGCCCCGACCC
>CAZWAX010000418.1:0-5363 GCA_964631985.1 uncultured Polyangiaceae bacterium
GGGGTCGGCGCGCGGACCTACACCCCGCCCGGGGTCTCGGCGCTCATCCTGAAGGGGCTGAAGGGCCGCGCCGAAGCCGCGCTCGGCGGCGCGGTCAAGAAGGCGGTCATCACCGTGCCCGCCTACTTCAACGACAGCCAACGGCAAGCGACGAAGGACGCAGGTCGGCTCGCCGGTCTCGAGGTGCTGCGGCTCGTGAACGAGCCCACGGCCGCGGCCCTCGCCTACGGTCTCGATCAGCGAAACGAGGGCACGGTCGCCGTGTACGACTTCGGCGGCGGCACCTTCGACATCTCGATCCTGAAGATGGAGCGCGGGATCTTCGAGGTGAAGGCGACGGGCGGCAATACGCGCCTCGGCGGCGACGACGTCGACGACGCGATCGCGGCATGGTTGCTCGCGGGCGTCGCCACGGCGGCGCGGCGCGACGTGCAAGCCCTGGCGCGGCGTGCGGCGGAAGAGGCAAAGTGCCGTCTCTCGTCGGCCGACGCCACCGACGTCGTCGTCACCCTTCCCGACGGCACGCGGATCGCCAAGGCGCTCACGCGCGCCGCGCTCGAGACGCTGATCGCGCCGATCATCGAGCGCACGCTGACCCCCTGCCGGCAGGCGCTCGCCGACGCCGGCCTCCGTCCCGCGGACGTGGACGCCGTGGTGCTCGTGGGCGGCAGCACGCGCATCCCCCTCGTCCGCGCCAAGGTGCAGGAGCTCTTCGGCCGCGAGCCGCTCTGCTCCCTCGATCCCGACCAGGTCGTGGCGCTCGGCGCCGGCGTGCAGGCCGGCATCCTCGGCGGCAAGAAGAAGGACATGCTGCTCCTCGACGTCACGCCGCTCTCGCTCGGCATCGAGACCATGGGCGGCGTCATGACGCGACTCATCGAGCGCAACACCACGATTCCGACCAGTCACAGCGAGACCTTCACGACCGCGGTCGACAACCAAACGGCCGTCGATCTGCACGTGCTGCAGGGCGAGCGCGAGATCGCGAAGGACTGCCGGAGCCTCGCGCGCTTCTCGATTCCGATCGAGCCGGCGACTGCCGGATTCCCGCGCGTCGACGTGGTCTTCATGATCGACGCCAACGGCATCTTGAACGTGACGGCGCGGGACGTCCGCACCGGCCGCGAGCGCTCGCTCGACGTGAAGCCGTCCTACGGCCTCACCGACGACGAGATCGAGCGCATGCTCGAGGAGTCGATCGACTTCGCCGAGGAGGACGTCGCGGCTCGCCTGCTGGCGGAGTCGCGCAGCGAGGCGGCGACGCTGGTGCGGCAGATCGCGCGGACCCTCGGGGAATCGGCCGGGCTCCTCGAGCCCGGCGAGGAAGACGCCATCCGTCAGGCCATCGCGGCGCTCGAAGCCGCAGCCCAAGCGACCGACTACAACCGGATCCGCGACCTCGCGCAGAGTCTCAGCGACGTTAGCACGCCGTTCGCGCACCGGATCATGGAGGCGTCGCTGAAGCGGGCGCTCGAGCACAAGAACGCTGGAGGAGGTGAGCCATGGGCTTGAAGTGGGACGATGCGGAAGACCTGGCGATCGAGCTCGCGGACGAGCACGAGGGTGTCGACCCTCTGACCGTTCGCTTCACCGATCTTCACCGATTCGTCGTCGGATTGTCGGAGTTCGACGACGATCCCAAGGCATCCAACGAAGGCACGCTGGAGGCGATCCAGATGGCCTGGCTCGAGGAGTACCGCGAGCGGAAGGACGACTAGGAGACCACCCCATGTCGATCATGCAAGTCAGCCGGAAAGTCGACTACGCGCTCCGCGCCGCGATCTATCTCGCGTATCAAAGTGATAGGCATCCGTGCTCGGTCGCGGAGATCGCGGCCCGCGAGGCCATTCCCAAGAAGTTTCTCGAGAAGATCATTCAGGACCTGATCCATTCCGGGATCGTGCGCTCGACGCGTGGGGCCCAGGGGGGCTACGCGCTCGCCCGCGAGGCCGAGCAGGTGACGTTCAAGGATGTCATCGAGGCGATCGAAGGCCCCGTGTCTTTGAACGTCTGCGTCGGGGATGCGGGTGAGGCCCCCGATTGCTGCGCGCAGTCACCACGATGCTCGATGCTGTGGGTGTGGCGGGAGGCACAGAAACGCGTGATGGAGGTGTTCGCGACGACCACGCTGGCCGCCGTGCTGACCAAACGCACGACGGTACCTGCGGCCATCGCAGACGCGGCGACAGGGTGAGGGTGACCACGCTCGGACACGACGCGTCCAACGACGCGGTCGTGGGTTCGAGCAGAAGGGGGAGCGACCAATGAGCGAAACCAATACAGAAGACCGATACGCCGGGTTCCTGCAGCCCGACGCGATATTGCCCGCGCAGTTCTTCCAGTCGCTGCGCACCAAGGGCCGATTCGACGGCGAGCGCCGCTTGATGATCGCGGTGCTCGAGGATGCCGTGAACTGTTTCATGAAGCAGCTCCATGCCACCGAGCCGAAGGCGCGCCAGCTCTTCCTCGACGCCGAGGAATGGATCGCGGCCGAGGACCGGACGTGGTTCTTCGCGTTCGAGAACGTCTGCGACACCCTCGACCTCGATCCCGAGTACGTGCGCCAGGGTCTCTTCAAGTGGCGCGCGGCCGAGCGGCGGCGGGTCGGCGACGCGGCGGTGGCGGCGGTGGTGGCGCGCGTCGAAGCCGACGAGGTCGAGGATGCGGTTGCCGCCCATCCGAAGGATCACGGCGGGCTCCGGCTGGTGAACAACGCCTGAGCGTCGACGAATCGAACGCTCGAAACGGGCGGCGGGGCTTCGGCTCCGCCGCCCGTTTGCGTTGCGGCCCGGCGAAATGAGACCTACGCGCATGCCCACATGCGCTCATGGCCTGGCGGCCGGACTCCTCGCTGCGATCTCGATCTTCCTTGCGACCCCTCTGGTCGGCGCCGCGGGTCTTCCCGATCCGGTCGCTGCCAAAGCCGCCGACGCCTGCCAGAAGGCGATTGCCAAGGCCGGCCCGGCGTTCACCGCGGCGACGTTGAAGAGTCTCGAGAAGTGCTACGACGGTCTTTTCAAGTGCCTCCAGACCAAGCCCGGCGATCAGCCGTGTCTCACCAAGGCGACCGCGACCTGTGGCGCCGAGGTCGGGACCAAAGTGCCACAGGCCAGGATCAAGCTCGCCGCGGCGATCGCCAAGAAGTGCTCGAGCTTCGCCGACCTCGGGCATCCCGACGGGCTCGGCTACCAGGCGCTCGCGAGCGAGTGCCAGATCGACTTCGGCACGACGCTCACCGACGTCGGCAGCGTCGCCGAATGCCTCCGCGTGCAGCACGAATGTCTCGCCGAGCTCGCGTTCAGCGTCGCGATGCCCCGTGCCGGTCAGCTGGCGGCGGATCTCGCGGTGCCGACGCGCGCCGGCTCGTGCCTCGTGAACCGCGGCGGCGGCGGCGACGTCGGGGACCCGAAAGGCGTGGGGAAGGCCCTCGACGGGTGCCAGAAGGCCATCAAGCAGGCGGGCGCCAAGCTCGCGGCGGCGAAGCTCAAGAGCCTCGGCAAGTGCGTCACCACCGCCTTCGGGTGCGCGCAGACCAAGCCGAACGACGCGAAGTGCGCCGCCAAGGCGCAAGCGGCCTGTGCCAAGGCGGTCGGCAGCGAGATCCCCGCGGCGGAGACCAAGCTCCGGACCGCGATCGGCAAGCGCTGCCTCGCGGTGTTCGCGGACCTCGGCGCGGCGAACGCCCTGAACGTCGGCGCGCTCGCGACCACTTGCCAAACGCTCGGTGTCGCGTCGCTTGCGACGTTCGACGATCTGACGGCGTGCATTCTCCGCCACTACACCTGCACGGCCGAGGACCAGCTGCGCTTCGAGGCACCTCGTGCCGGCGCGTTGCTATCGGATGCCGGGCAGCCCCTGGGCAGCACGTTCTGCGGTCCGAGCGCGACGCCGACTCCGCAGCTGCCGACGCAGACGCCGACCGTGACGCTCTCGGCGACGCCGACCGTCAGCGCCACCCCGACACCGACCGAAGCTGCGACGTCCACGGCGACCGTGCCGCCGACCGCGACCGCCACACCCACCGCGACCGCGACGCCGGTCCAGTTCCAGCTGACCGTCAACAAGGTCGGCGGCGGCATCGGCACCGTGACGTTCGATCCGCTCGGCGACACCTGCGGGGCGACCTGCGCGGTCAGCGTCCCGGCCGGCACCACGATCACGCTGCAGGCGCGCACGCAGAACGGGGCCAACTCGTACTTCCAGGGATTCACGGGCGGCGGGTGTACCGGCGCGGCGCGCGATTGCGTGGTCCAGGTGAACGCCGACACCACCGTCGCCGCGACATTCGCGGCGCAGGACTTCAATCTGGTGTTCGTGACCTCGGCCACCTACGCCTCCGACCTGAACAGCACGTTCCCCTACGACGTCGCGTGCAACGCCGCGGCCACGGCGGCCGGCATCAACAACGGCGCCGGCACCGCCTACGTGGCGTGGCTCTCCGATACGTCGTCCACCGCGCCGACGCGTCTCGGATCGGCGCGTGGTTTCGTCCGGCTCGACGGCAAGCCGTTCGCGGACACGGTCGCGGGACTCCTCGCCGACGAGGTCCGCCATCCCATCCGCATCGACGAAACCGGCACGGCGATCACGAGCGGCCTCACCGTCAGAACCGGCACCGCCCCGAGCGGCTCGACCGTCGGCGGTTCGACGTGCAGCGACTGGAGCTCGGACATGGGCGCCCAACGCTACGGGCGGGCGAGCGACGGCCCGCAGTCATGGACGTCGTTCTCCGACGCGTCGTGTGTGCCGCTTCGCCTCTATTGCTTCATGAACACGAAGACCGCGGCGCTGCCGGTGACACCCGTCAACGGCAAGCTCGTGTTCTTCACCAATGCTCCCTTCGCGCCGGGGAGCGGCGATCCCGATGCGCGCTGCGCCGCCGACAAGCCGGCCGGCGCCGGCACCGTGGTCGCGCTGCTCGCGCGCACGATCGCGACGGCCGCGTCCCATCTCGATTCCGCTGCCACCTACGTCCGTCCCGACGGCCAGGTCGTCGGGACCGGCCAGCAGCTGATCGACGCGGCCGCGTCGGGCACGGCGCTCGCGACCGGCATCTGGCAGAGCGGGAACGGCACCTACTTCGGAGCCACGGCGTGGACGGGATCGACGAACCTCACGGCGGTCCCGTCCGCGAGCGAGACCTGCGACGACTGGTCGGTGACGACGGGATCGGGCCTGTCCGGAACCGTGAGTCACACCACGGCGACCTACTGGAACAACTTCTTCGCCTTCGGCTGCAACAGCCTGTTCCTCCGGCTCTACTGCGTCGAGCAGTAACGGCGGCCGTCAGGCGTCGGTGAGGGGGAGGCCTAGGGAACCTCTGCACAAATCGATCGTATCGGGTAAAAGAAATTTCGATCGAC
>CAZWAX010000419.1:0-5348 GCA_964631985.1 uncultured Polyangiaceae bacterium
GCGTCGCGAGCTCGTGGGCCGCGCCCGCGGCGAGCGTTGCCAGCGAGGCCAGCTTCTCGTGGCGGGCAGCCGCCGTCCGCGCCTCGCCGAGCTCGGCGTCGCGCTCGGCGAGCGCCCGGCGCACGCGCTGGATGAAGTACACGATGAACGCCGCGGCGACCCCGAACGCCACCCACATGCCCTGCACGTGCATCGAGATCGGATGGTCGTGGCCCATCGAATGGTCGATGGGCAACGGCACGTGCGCGAAGAAGAGCGAGCCGAAGAGCGCCAGCGACACGCCGGCGAGCGCCCACGTCCACCCCGGCGGCAGGATGACGGCCGCGAGCGCGACGTTCACCAGATAGAGGAAGCTGAAGGGATTGAACGGGCCGCCGGTCAGATAGAGCACGGCCGTCAGCAAGCCGACGTCGAGCAGCATCACCGCCGCGAGCAGCCCGTCCTCGACCCCGGCCCGGCGCCGCCACGAGCCGAGCGCCAGATTGCTGCCGACCCCGATCGCCAGCACGACCCCGAGCGGCACGAGCGGCAGGTCGATCCCCATCACGCGGTCGACGGCCAGGATCGTGGCGAGCTGGCCGGCGAGCGCACCCCAGCGCAGCGTCAGCAGCCAGGAAAGGTCGATGCCGTGTCGCGGCTCCGGCCCGGGCACCATCGTCCTGACCTACTCGACATTCGGAGTGGCATCCACTACGCCGCGCGGCAGGAGGATCCACCCATGACGATCAGCCGTCGCGATCTGCTGGCCTCGGGCACCGCTCTCGGTGCGAGCTTCGGTTTCGGCCTTTCCGCAGCCTTCGCCGCCGAGGCCGCACCGGGCAAGCCCCCCGCGGTCGGTGGCCTCTCCGAAGCCGCGGCCGAGTGCGTGCGCATCGGCGAGGAATGCCTGCAGCATTGTCTCGTCCTGCTCGCCCAGGGCGACACCTCCCTCGGCGACTGCGCGAAGTCGGTGCAGCAGATGCTCGCCGTCTGCCGCGCCGCGGGCCCGCTCGTCTACGCCGACTCGAAGCACCTCGAGAGCTTCGCCAAGCTCTGTGCCGACGTCTGCGCCGACTGCGAGACCGCGTGCCGGAAACACGAGGCGCACCACGCGATCTGCAAGCAATGCGCGGAAGCCTGCGCGCGAACCGTCGCGGCGGCGAAGAAGCTCGCGGCCTAGGTGCAGCCGCGATCATACGAGCTGCCCAAGGCCCCGCTCGGTCGCGGCGCTCGCCGACTGTGTCGGCGGCGTTTCATTGCCGTAGTGGCGGCTCCGAGCTCTTGATCGTCCGGCGCGCCCGGTCCTCGGCCGCCTCCCGCTCGTCGATCGCGAGCGGGAACGCCTCGAGCCACGCAACGTAGTCCGCGGGGAGCGCCCGCTCGCGGGCGCCGGCGAGAAGGAGTCCGAGGTAGCGCGCCGACGGCTTGCGACGCGGGTCGCGCGCATCACCCAGATAGGCGAACGCCGACAGCCGCTCCGCGCGCGCCCCGTCGTCGGCCACAACCTCGATCGGGAGGCGGCGATAGAAGCCGCGGTCGACCCCTTCGGTGCGATCGAGGAAGTCGCAGGCCTCGGCCGAGAGCCGATACCCGACGCCCCAGATGCGCGCCCCCGGCGCGACGATCAGATTGGCGACGCCGCGCTCACCGGGACCGATCGGCAGATCGAAGCAGAGCCGATGGTCGTCGAGGTAGGCCCGGCGCACGGCGCGCGGCCGCATGCCGCGGCGCTCGACGAAGGTGGCGCGTTGCATGTTGCTGCCGTAGGCGAAGTACCAGCACCCGTCGTCGTGCATGCCGGCCGAAGGCACCATGCCGGCCGAGCTCACACAAGCGCGTCAGCCGGCGCGCCGCAGCTGCCACGTTCGCATGAGGTGCTCGATCCACGCCGGATAGACGATCGCGTGGCGAAAGGGACGGATGAGGGCCAGGTAGGCCCGGCTGCCGACGCCCCGCGACTTCACGTACACCGCCAGCACCACCCGCCGTCGGCCGCACGGCGTCTCCACCCAGGAGAGGTGCAGAAGCGCGTGGATCGTACGATTGGCGATCTCGAAGAGGGCCTCGTCGGCGAAGCCGTAGACGGTTTCGAACGCACCGGCGTACCTGGCGGGCAGGAGGCCGAGGTCGCGCGCGTGGTCGGCCGCCTCGAGGCGGGTGCGGACGCGCGATTCGCGGCGGCCGGGGATGGGGCGCGTGCCGTCGTCGTCGTCGAGCACGAAGAGGCGCCCGAGGAGGCCGCGAAGCGCGAAGAGCCCGCCCGCGACGCCGAGGCGAACGAGATGCAGCACGTCGCCGAACGAGCGGGGACGGAGCGAGTACACCGGGGTGCTCGTCGCACCGGTCGTCACGAACATCCCGAGGAAGTCGGCGAAGGTCTCGCCGCGCGCAGGATCGGCGTCGAGCGGCAGCTCCCAGAGATCGAGCAGCTCGAAGTCCGGGGCGAGGGTGTGCACCCGCCACGGGCGCGCGCGGTGTGCGCCAACGTCGCTCGTCATCCGCGCACCCGCACCGGCCCGGACCGCCGGTCGACGCGGTGCGCGCGGAGCCAGCTCTGCAGGCTCGCGACGGCCGCGCCCGCGACGAGCGCGAGCACGATCCACCGCCCGCCGCCGGCAAACAGGCTCGCGTGAAAGAGTCGCAGCACCACCGCGGCCCCGACGCCGCCCACGAGGGCGCCGAACGGCAGCTCTCGCCCTACGAGGCGCTGTCGTCCCGCGATGATCGCCGCGAACGGGGTGAACGAGGTGACGGCGAGGTACTCCGCGTAGGGCCGGCCGCGGAGCCGGAGATGTTTGGCGTCCTGGTGGCGCGCCCCGGCGATCGCGAGCAGCGCGAGCGCCCCCATCAGGACGGCCCCGGCAAGCCGCGGCGCCAGGAGGACGTGCGCGATCCCGAGCACGGCGATGCCGGCGAAGAACGGATGGCGTGTGATCCGTTCGATCCCGTAGGGCGCGCGGATCGGCTGGCCGAAGAGCGCCATCGGCAGCCGCGGGTAGGCCGCGAGGCCGGCGACGGCGAGCGCCAGGCCGCCCGTGATCGCGACCAGGAGCAGCGCGTGCACGAGCGGCACGGCGCCGGCCGCGATCCCCGCCGCGCCTTCGAACCGGTGCGCCGCATAGTACGAAATCAGCACGGCGATCGTGACCGACGCGACCAGCGAGTAGACCCCGACGAAGCCGCCTTCGCCGAGCCAACCGATGAGCCGCGTACGGACGCCGTGCGTCGCGAGCCCGATGTGCGTTCCCACGAAGAGGAGCGCGAGCAGTGCCACCACGAGTGCGGGTTCCATGGGTCATGCCTCCCGGTGCCGTGCCGACGTCAGCGCCGCTTCTGCGCCGGCGCCATCAGCGGCACCACGTTGCGGAGCGTCTCGCCGGCGACCGACTTGCCTTGCGTGAAGGCGCCGATCGGGGCGTCGCCGGCCGTGAAGAAGAGCTTCAGTCCCGTGAGGCGAGCGGCGATGAACGCCGCCGCTTCGCGGGTCGACGCGTCGCTGCCGCGCCCGCCCTGCTCGAGCGCGCGCTCGGCCTCGGCCGCCGCGACGAGCGCCTGCCGGAGGTTCCAGCGGAAGCGCCGCTCCATGACTTCCTGCATGACGCGCCAGAAGTTGGTCGCGGCCTCCCAGTGGTCCTTCCGCGAACCCGGGACCGGCGTCCGCCGCACCAGGTGCCACTCGACGAGGCCGCGGATCGTCACCGAGATGTTGCTCTTGCTCTGCTGCAGCTCGGCGGCGATCTCCTCCAACGAGAGCGGCCGCTGCTGCAGATAGAGGAGCGCGAAGATGCGGCCCTGCAGCTGAGTGAGAATGCCCGACGTCGCCGCCGCCGTGCCGATGCCGTCCACGAAGATCGCCTTTGCGCGTTCCATGCTCGCCTCCTCGGCCTGAATGTTTCGAACGTTTAGAATATTCTGAACACTCAGGCAATACCTAACTAAACGCGACCTTCGTGGATGGCCGCCTCGGCACCGAACGTGTTAGGACCGTTCCGATGCGCGTGGCGGTGGTGCTTCTCCTCCTCTTGATACCGGTCGAAGCACCCGCGGCTGCCGCCGACGCCGTCCGAACGCCCGCGGTCGCGGCCCCCGTCGCGTGCGACTGCACCCGCTTCGACGCCGAGCTCGCCGCAGCCCGGGCCGTCTTCGTCAGCCGGAACGAGGGCATCGAGATGCCGCTCACCCCGGTCATGCACGACCGCTATCGCGCCCGGGTCGACGCGGCCTACGGGCGCGCCACGTGCCTGATCGACTGCGAGAACGTGTCCGAGCCGGCGCGCAATCGTGCGCGCGTTCTCTTCGCCGAAAGCGGCTTCAAGAACGCGAGTCTCGGCACGCCCGAGTGGATGGCGCGTCTGACCGCCATCCGCGCCGTGGTGGAGCGCTGCCTGGCGATCGACCCGAACGAGCGCCACTGCATGATGTTCCACGCGGCCACGCGCGGCATCCTGGCGCGGGGCAGCTGGAATCCGCTCAACGTCCGCCTGCCGTTGCAACTGATGGACGAGTTCCACCGCGCGCGCGGCGGCCTCCCGCCCGGCCACGATCACGACGGCTCCGCGACCCGCGGCGAAGCGTCGATGCTCCTCAAGGTGCCGCGCTACGTCGGCGGCGACCCGGTGGCGGGCCACAAACTGATCGAAGAAGCGAAGAGCGCGCCGGGCTTCGGATGCCGCCTCGCGAACCGCCTGGTCGTGGCCGAGGCGCTCGGACGCACCGGGGATCTGCCGGGCGCACGCCTCGAGCTCAAGGCGATGCTCGACGGCGGCTTGCCGGCCTGCGGACATGAGCGCTACGAGAACGCGATGTCGCTCGAGGAAGCCGCGCGCTGCCTCGCGCGCCTCGACGCCATGCCCGAAGAGGATCCGGGCTGGGACACCGACTGCCGCCGCGAAGAGCGGCCCGCGCCACCCCCATGAACCTGACCGAGACCGAACGCCTGCTCCGCGACACCTTCCGGAGCTACTTCACCCGCGAGATCGAGCCGCACGTGCCGGCGATGGAGACCGGCACGATGCTGCCCTATCCATTGATGCGCCCCATGCACGAGGCCCTCGGGCTCGACGCGCTCCTGAGCCGGACGCCACGCGCCGCGGCGGACGGTAGCGACGAGAAGGAACGCGTTGGCGGCCTCGACCCCAACACCGTCCGCTACGCCCGCACGACCTTCTCGGTCGAGATGGCACGGGTGAGCCCGTCGTTCACCTTGAGCTACGGGGCGAGCCTCGGGCTCTTCGCCGGCAACGTCCTCAACAAAGGCACGCCCGCGCAGATCGAGCGCTTCGCCCGTCCGGTGCTGCGCGCCGAGAAGATCGGCTGCTGGGGCCTCACCGAGCCGGGCAGCGGCAGCGACGCGCTCGGCGGCATGAAGA
>CAZWAX010000420.1:0-5344 GCA_964631985.1 uncultured Polyangiaceae bacterium
TTCGACCTCGAGCGCCTGGCAGCCACCTTCGCCGCCGACATCGAGGTCGTCGACCGTCGCACCGTCGGATTCGGTACGCTGCGCGGGGCGGAGCGACTGCGCCCTGCTCTCCAGGCCTTCCTCGACCTGATCGACGGGTTCGCGTGGCGCGCCGTCGACGTCCTGGCGGTCGAAGCCGATGCGTTCCTCCTCCGTTACGTGGGCTCCGGTACCGAGCGCGTCGGCGGCTTGGACTACGAGCGCACGCAGCTCGAGCTGATGGTCTTCGGGGCCGACGGCTTACTCACCCGTTGGGAGCGCTTCGACGTCGAGCACGCGGCGGCGGCGCTCGCGCGCTTCGACGAGATCGCCAGGAGCGACCCTCCCGAGCAATCAGCCCGGTGCGTACGAGCGAACGCAGCGACCGCCAATGCCGCTCGGCTCGGCGATCTGATCGCCTCACGCGACGCCGACGAGTACCTCTCCCAATTGGCCCACGATTTCTTGGGCGTGCACCACCTAACCGGCTTGAGGTACGACCGCGCCGCCTTGTTGAACCGGTTGCAGGCGTTGTTCAAGAGCCGCGACCTCACGGTCGACCAAGAACCGATGGCGACGCTCGGTGATGTCCTCGCGCTCCATCGCTACGTGACCTCGTCGAGCGGGGCTTCCGGAAAGGCGTTCGACGTCGGTCCGTACGACGACGAGAGCATCATCGTGGCCGAGGTCGACACGCAGGGACTTCGCCGCCGGTCCGAGCAATTCGCGGGCGAGCGCCTGGGCGATGCCGTTGCCCGGCTGTACGAGCTTCACGCCGAGATTCTGCCGGACGGCCCGACACGCACCCGCGCCGCGGCGACGGCACGCGCGGTCGCGGCCATGGTCGCGCCGCCCGATCTCGATCGCTACGCCTCGGCGCTCGCTCCCGACGTCGCGTTCGTCGATCACCGTACGGTCGGCTTCGCGCCCGGCCGCGGCGCCGCCTCGCTCTTGCGCGGCTTCCGTTCGCTCCTCGATCTCGCCGACGACGTCAGGACGCGCGTCGACGACGTGCTCCGTCTCGAGCCCGACGCGGTCCTGCTGCGCTGGACGATCACCGGCATCGATCGAGCGAGCGGCGGCGCCTTCGAGTCGGAGTTCCTGCTGCTGTGGGTGTTCGGCCCCGACGGCCGCGTGGTGCACGACGAGACTTTCGACGCCGGCCGCACGGTCGAGGCGTTGGCGCGCTTCGACGCGCTCGTCGGGGAAACTGGCGCCACGTCGACGACCGAGGTCTTGGCGACGCCCTTTGCGAACGTCGCCGTCCAGGGCGGCTATCATCGCGCCGATCTGTGGCAGACCCGTGATTGGTCGGGCTTGCGGCAGGCGCTTGCCCCCGACTTCCGCTACCTGGACCGGCGCCCGATGGTGCAGCTCGAGCTCGATCGCGACGGCTATGTGGACTTCATTCGTCAGCTCGGGGACATGGGCTCCGCTCGCCTCGAGCGCGAGCTCGTCGCCACGCGCGGCGATCGTCTCGCGCTCCTCCGCTCGCGGGTCGAGGTCGCCGGCGGAGACGTCGGCCCGAGCGAGATCGAGTTCCTGGACGTCGCCGAATCGGATGCGGACGGCACGCCCAAGGTTTTGATCCGCTTCGACCCTGCAGATCGCGATGCCGCCTACGCCGAGCTCGACGCGCGCTACGCCGCCGGCGAGGCGGCGGAGCACCCCCACGCGGCCGCGTGGCACTCGAGGTTCCGACGTCTCGCCGTTGCCCGCGATTGGGACGGGTTGGTCGCGTGCTGTGCGCCCACCTTCGTCGCACACGATCACCGGCTGGCCGGCTGGGGAACACTCGGAGACGCCGCAGCGTGGGCCGAATCGTTGCGGGTGCTCACCGAGCTCGCTCCGGACGTTCGTACTCGGACGGCGGACCACGTCAGAATTTCCGACCGCGGATGGATGGTCGTCGGTGGTGGATGGGTGGGCACGCGCGACGGGGGCCCGTTCGAGATCGCCATGATCGTCATCAACGAAGTCGATGATCTCGGCCGTACGCAGCAGGTCGACCTGTACGAGGTCACGCAGCTCGACCAGGCGCTCGCGCGCTTCGCGGCGATCGATTCGACGGGGGATTCTCTCCCCCGTCTCCACGCGGCGAAGCCGCGTGGAGCCTCTTCCCCCGGCTCGCTGCGCTCGGCCGCGCGCTCCGCGCGCGGAGAATCCACGGCGCGCTTCGCCAATGCCGCCACGCGCGCCTGGGACCATTCGATCGCGAGCTGGCGGGCCCGCGATTGGCCGCGCTACCGGCGGCTCCTCACCCTGGGGTTCCGGTGCGTCGACCGGCGGCGCATGGCGCTGCTCGAGCTCGACGGCGATCAGTTCGTCGCGTTCACCCGCCAGCTCGCCGACATGCCCTCGGTGCGCCTCGACACCGCGGTGCTCGCGACGCGGGGGGATCGCCTCGCGCTGATGCGGGTCCGCACCGAAGTCGCCGGCGATGCGATCGGGCCGAGCGAGGCCGATTCGTGCCACGTTGCCGAGATCGACGAGCACGGACTCATCACCACGTTCGTCCGCTTCGACCTCGACGATCTCGATGCGGCCTACGCCGAGCTCGACGCGCGCTTCGAAGCCGGTGAAGCCGCGGCGCATCCGCTCGCAGCCGCGTGGCTGCGGGCGTTTTCTCCCCTCGTTGTCACGCGCGATTGGGACGCGATGGCGGCGCGCTGTGCTCCCACGTTCGTGGCGCACGACCACCGACTCGTCAGCTGGGGGACGCTGAATGATGGCGCCGCATGGGTCGACACGGTGCGCGTGCTCGTGGAGCTCGCACCGGACGCCCGCTATCGCATGATCCACGTCCGGATGTCCGACCGCGGGTGGCTGGTCCAGGGCGGATGGGTGGGGACGCGCGACGGCGGCCCGTTCGAGATCGCCACCATCTCCGTCAGCGAAGTGGATGAGCACGGCCGGGTCCTCCGTAACGACGTCTACGAGCTCACGCAGCTCGACCAGGCGCACGTGCGCTTCGCGGTGATCGGCAGCACGCCCGCAGTGCCACCCGAGCCGCGCTTCGCGAACGCCGCCACGCGCGCGTGGGACGAGGCCGCTGTGCGCTACCAGGCGCGGGACTGGAGCGTCACGGGCCCCCAGCTCTTCTCGGAACGGTTTCGTTACACCGACCGGCGACGGATCGCGCACCTCGACCTCGATCGCGCTGGCTTCGGCGAGCTCTCCCGCCAGTTCGGGAACTGGCGCTCGGTCGAGCTGCAGCATGAGCTGCTCGCGACGAGGGGTGAGCACCTTGGGCTCGTCCACATTCATCTGGAGGTGGCCGACGCCGACGTCGGCCCGAGCGAGATCATCAACCTCAACGTGGTCGAGACCGACGAGAACGGCCGGTTCGTCAACTGGGTCCGCTTCGATCCCGAAGACC
The DNA here is from genome assembly GCA_964631985.1 of uncultured Polyangiaceae bacterium. Taxonomy (GTDB): domain Bacteria; phylum Desulfobacterota; class Binatia; order UTPRO1; family UTPRO1; genus UTPRO1. The sequence goes on from CAZWAX010000420.1 coordinate 3,398, forward strand.
TCGATGCGGCCTATGCCGAGATCGACGCGCGTTTCGAGGCCGGCGAGGGTGCGCGGTACGGCGCCGCCATGGCGGCCGTTCGCATCGCGGACGCCCTGACCCGACACGATTGGGAGGCGGTTTCTGCGGGGCTCGCACCCACGTACACCGCCCACGATCATCGGCTCCTCGGGTGGGGCACGACCCTCGCCGACCCGGCGACGTTCCTGCGGGCGCAGCTGGCCCTGGCGGATCTTGCCCCCGATTTCCAGTACCGTACCGATCACCTCCGTATTTCCGACCGCGGCTTGTTCGCTTCTATGGTGCAGCACGGCACGCGCGACGGCGGCACCTTCGAGAACCCATTCCTGCAAGTGGTCGAGGTCGACGAAGCCGGTTGGATGCTGCGCCACGACGTCTACGATGTCGACGACTACGAGCGGGCGCGCGCCCGCTTCGACGCGCTGACGGTTAAAGCGACGCCCACGTTACCGACGCCGTTCGCGCCGCAGCGGAACGCCGCCACCGCGGCGGCGGATCGCGTGCGGGCCGCGTTCCACGCCCGCGACTGGGCGGCCATGCGTTCCCTCGGCGCGCCGGGAGCGGTGTTCGAGGACCGGCGGCGCCAGGTGTTGGTCAGCGGTGACGTCGATTTCTGGGTGGCGGACCTGCGCGGGTCGGCCGAGGGCACCAGCCTGCGTTTCGAGGGCTCCCTCGTGGGTACCGCGGGGGCGCGGGTCGCACTGGAGCGCCAGCTGTGGACCATCGGCTCCGCCGACGCTCCGAGCGAGATCGAGAATCTGACGCTCGTCACGGTCGACGAGGCGGGGTTGGTCACAGCCTGGATCGCCTTCGACGCCGACGACGAGCTCGTCGCCAGGCGCGAAGCGCGCGACCGCTGGCTCGCGATCGATCCGGTGGCGGCAACGGTGGTCGGCTGGCAGGCGCGCTTCCACGACGCGTGGAACGACGGTGACCGCGCCCGCGTCCGCGCGACCCTCGCGGACGATCTGGTCGTCGATGACCACCGGCGGACCGGGATGGGTCGGATCGACGACGTCGAGGTCTACGTCGACAGCATCGTGGCACTCTGGGAGCTCGCGCCGGATGCGCGGATCGAATGCTGGTCCTGGCTCGCGGTCGAGCCCCACGGCTCCGTCTGCGTCGTGCGCCGCGCCGGCCAGCTTCCCGATGGCGGTGCCTTCGAGAGCGAGTTCCTTGGCCTCCACACGGTCATGCACGGACGTTGCCCCCGCCTCGAGGTGTTCGAGCTCGACGCCGTCGACGCGGCACTGGCGCGCCTCGCCGAGCTCCGCCCCGACCTCCTGCGCATCCCGCCGAACGCCGCCACGCGCGCGAACGACCGCTTTTACGCGTACGGTCGGGCCGGAGACTGGGAAGGGCTCGGATCGCAATACAACCCGGCCTGCGTCTTCGAGAATCGCCGCCGCCTGCTGCGCACCACCGGCGGCGTCGAGATGGCGATCGCGAACGCCCGCCTTCTCTGGGAACCGGGCGTGGACGCCGAGCGGACCGTACTCGCGACGTCCGGTGATCGCCTCGTGCTGGAGCACTGGCGCTGGACGGGGCGGGAGCGCGACGTGCTCCTCTGGGAGCGCGAGAGCCTGACAGTCGAGGAGGTCGACGCCGCGGGCCGCATCCTCGCCGTGATCATCTTCGACGTCGAGGATCGCGCAGCCGCGAGCGACGAGCTGGCCGAGCGCAATATGCGCAACACCTTCCCGCCGGCAGTCGCGGATCGTCTCGTCGAGATGAACCGCGCCCGGCGCGCCCGCGACATCCCGAGGCTCCGCGCCACCTTCCCCGAAGATTTCTACTTCGACGACCGCCGTCGCACCGGCTTCGGCCGCCTCGAGGGGCCCGACGCCTACATGAGGGCGTTGGTCGCGCTGTTCGAGCAGTCTCCCGACGTGACCGTGGGCGAGCCGCTCTACACGCTCGCCGAGG
>CAZWAX010000421.1:0-5304 GCA_964631985.1 uncultured Polyangiaceae bacterium
CCCGCGCCCGAGGACCCGATCGCGGCCGCACGCGGCGCTATCGCTGGCCGCGCCTGCACGCTAGTCGAAGGCGATGGCCAAGCGCGACCGGGCGCGCCGGCGGGCGCAGCAAGAGCACGTGCGCGATCTCGAGCGTCTCGCACGGCTCGCACCGGGCGGCACGCCGGCCCGGCCGCTCGAGGTCGATACGCCGCCGCTCGTGGACGTCATGGCGGGGGCCGCGACGTGTCCGCTCTGCGGCGGCGGCTATCGTCTGGACGAGCATGCCGCGGAGACCATCGACGGGGTCCGACTTCGCGTCGCGCGGGTGACGTGCACGAGCTGCGGCATCGCGCGGCCGATCTACTTCCGCCTGCGCGAACTTCTCAACTAGCAAGCCAGCCGGCGATGCGGCGGGCGGTCGTGAAGCTTGCCCACGCCGTGGCGGCGACGAGCGTGGCGTCGTCGGGCTGATGACGGCGGAAGTCGGCGATGACGTCGTCGTCGACTTGGTACGGGGCGAAGGCGGTCAGCAGCGTCAGACGGGCTGCCGCGCGGAGCGGTTCGTCGATGGAGGCCACCGCCTCGGTGAGCCAGTGCCGGCCGAGGCCCATGTCCTCGCCGCGCCAGGCGCCGACGCGGGCCCGCACGAGCGCCCGCACGGGCGCGGGGAGGGCGGTCGACCCGGCCGCGTCGAAGGCGGTCGCGGCGCGCGCAAACGCGCTCGCGACGGTCGGGCTGCTCGCCGTCCACGTCAGATCGGGCGGCAGCGGCGCGTCGGGCAGGAAGTCGAGCGCGGCGCCAGGTGCCAGGGGGCGTTGCAGCTGCCCGCGCAAGATCGGCCCGAGGAAACGGCGTGCCCAGCCCTTCAGCCGCGGGCTCTCGAACGGCAGCGGCGAGGGCGCCAGGAAGAGCGCCACCATGCGGTTGATGTAGTGGAAGCAACACGCCATCGCGATCATCTCGGGGGCCTCGGTCCGGGTGAAGGGCGGCACCCGGACGATGGGCGCGTCGGGTGTGCGGGTCGCGAGGGCCCACGCGACGAGGGACGCCACCGCGGGGTCCGGCGTCGGTGTCGCGCTCGGGGTCGCGAGCGCATCGGCGGTGGCGGCGTCGCCGAGCGCGTGCAGCGCCGCGGTATGGGCGTCGACGCAGTAGGTACAGGCATTCGAGCGCGATACCGCCGTCGCCACGGCTTCCTTGCGGCGGCGGTCGACATGCGCGGTGACGAGGGTCTCGCGGAGCATCGTCCAGCCGGCCGCGAGCAGCGATGGGACGGCGGCGTGGAGCGCGAAGGGCGGCACGAAGGCGCCGAAGTCGCGCTCGATCTGCGCCACGATCGCGCGTGTTGCGGGATCGGCGGCGGCGCGCGGCACCGGCCGGAGGCGCCGGATCTGCCGCGCCATCGTGTCGTCGATCCGCGCCCACATGGCGCGTCAGCGCTACTCGGCCGCGGGTGCGGCTGCGTCGTCCCGGACGACCGGGAGCATGCCGGCATCGCTGGGGTCGACGGCGGCCTCGGCGCCGAGACGCGAGCTCGCTTCGACGAGGGCGAGAGCGAAAGCTTCGATCGAGCTCAGCGGCTGGTTCGCATGCACGGCCCTCATATCGAGGTCGCGCATGGCCAAGTCAACGGTGTGCGCCGAGGGGTCGTGGGACAGCTCGCTGCGGCGTTCGTGCGTGGACGGTCCAACGCGAGTGGCCCCACGACCCGACGTTTCGGCTTCACTCGGCGGCGGGTCCTCGCTAGGGAGACCCGAGGAGGCAGGTCGCATGGCATTGCTGCGCTGGGTCATTCGCATCGTCGCCGTGTTGGCGGCTCTCGTCGCGCTCGCGTTCGTCGGGGCGCGCTTTCATGACGGTCCGCTCGGGCCGATCCCGGGCGGGGCGCTCGCGAGCGGACCGATCGTCGCCGACCCGGTCGCGGATTGGTCCTTCGCCGCCGACGTGAGCGAGGTCGAGCTCCAGCTCGCCACGCAATCGCGCTCGCGCACGACGTGGATCATCGTGCACGACGGGAAGGCCTACGTGCCGGCGTCCACGCAGTACCCGCCCGGCAAGACCTGGCATCGCAGCGCGCTCGAGGACGGCCGCGCGACGCTCCGCATCGCCGGCCAGCGCTACCCCGTGACGCTCGCCAAGGTCGACGACGCCGCCCTCGTGACGGCGGTCCGCGAGGTCGGCGGCCGGAAATACCCCAACCGCCCGGGCGGCGAAGCGTGGCTCTTCGCCGTCACGTCCCGGGGCATGTGAAAGCTACCGCCGCGGCCAGGCGACGCGGCCCTGCTCGAGCTCGCGGAAGAACCAGGCGTGGAAGCCGCGCGACAGCATCCATTCGATGCGGTCGCCGCGCCAGACGATGCGCGCGGGGCGCTGTAGGTTCGGGCCGAGATCGCGGAGGAAGCCCTGGGTACGCTCGAGGTCGGCGCGGCAGACGTCGAGCTGACGGAGGCGCTTGTACCAGGCGAGCACGCGTGGGTGGGTCGCGCCGTCGAAGGCGATGTCGAGGAACTTGAGGGCGGTCAGATGCGGGAAGAGCGCCAGGTCGGCGATCGAGAGCGCGCCGCAGACGAAGTCGCGTCCCGCGAGCGCCCGTTCGAGGTCGGCGTAGATCGGCGCCAGGTCCTCGCGCGCCGCTTCGAGGAGCCCGGCCGGTCGCGTATCCGCCGGGAAGCCGAAGCCGCCGTTCGAGACGTCGTGCGTGATGGCGTCGAAGATCGTGTCGGCACGGCGCTCCCAATCGAGCGCCGTGACGCGTGTCGCCGGATCGGCGGGATACACCGGCCGCTCCGGGTGACGGTGCTCGAGGTAGGCGACGATCTGCGGCGAGTTGATCACGGTGACGTCGTCCTCGACGAGGACCGGCACCTCGACGCGGGAATTGACCGCGGCGAGCTTCGCGTGGCTGGCCGGTGAGAGGCCGTCGATCGCCTCGAAGGGCAGGCGTTTGTGCTCGAGGACCATGCGCACCTTGCGCGCGAAGGGACTGAAGGCGTTGTCGTAGAGGGTGATCATGAGGGGTCGATAACGGAGGCGCAGAGATGCGTCCACAGGCCCGTCCCCGTGCCGGGGGACGATTGACACCGGGGGCGCGGGCGGGTGAGAGGACCGCATGGAACGACGCCGCTACCGCACCGCCGTGGAGGACAGCGCCCGCTGGGAGGGGTTCGTGCCGCGGCCGGGCGACGTGGTCGTCTGCACGCCCGCCAAGTGCGGGACCACCTGGATGCAGTCGATCGTCGCGAGCCTGCTCTTTCCGACGAGCGACGCGCCCGGTCCGGTCCTCGCCATCAGCCCGTGGGTCGAGATGCAGATCATGCCGGCGGCCGAGGTCCATGCGCAGCTCGCGGCGCAGACGCACCGCCGCTTCATGAAGAGCCACACGCCCGCCGACGGCATCCCGTGGTTCGACGAGGCCCGCTACATCTTCGTCGCGCGCGACGGTCGCGACGCCTTCATGTCGCTCTGCAACCACGTCGAGCACATGCAGGACGCGCTCCGTGACACGCTGAACGCGCAGGCGCCCGAGGGCGTCCCGCAGCTGCCGGCGTGGGACGGCGACGTGCATGCCTTCTTTCAGCGCTGGCTCGAAATGGGCACCCTCTACTTCCGGCACGTGGCGAGCTTCTGGGCGGAGCGCCATCGGCCGAACCTGCTCCTCGTGCACTACAACGACCTGAAGGCCGACCTCGCGGGCGAGATGCGCCGGATCGCGGCGTTCCTCGGGGCCGAGGTGCCGGAGTACGCCTGGCCCGAGGTCGTCGACCGCTGCACCTTCGAGCGCATGCGCGAGGGCGAAGCGCGGATGGGGAAGGTCGACATGATCTTCAAAGGCGGCCTCAAGACCTTCGTTTTCAAGGGCACCAATGGCCGCTGGCGCGACGTGCTGACGGCCGACGAGCTCGCCACCTACGATGGCCGCGTCGCGGAGGCGTTCACGCCCGAGTGCGCGGCGTGGGTCGCGGAGGGCGCCCGCGCCTTGGCGCGTTGAGCGGCGCGATCGTCAGCCGCGTCACGCTTCGGTCGCGACCACGAATCCGATCGCCTCGCGTCCGGCGAGCATCGACGCCCGATCGCGGCCGTTGAAATAGAGATACCAACGACCGCGCGGGTCGCGGCGGACGTCGCAGGCGTAGACGAAGCGCGCGCGCCATCCGGTCGTCGGCGCGACGATCGGACCCTCGTGGGCGTACGTCCAGTGGCGGCCGTCGGTCGAGCGCCGGACCGAAATGGCCGAGCGGCTCGCGCCCGTCGCCGCATCCCAGGCGATGCCGTTCTGCAGGCCGACGAACCCGTCAGCCAGGCGCAGTACACGCATGGCGCCGGCGCCGAGGTTGGCGCGCGGGTCGGTGGGCGACGGCGACAGCACCGGCGCCGGCTCGGGCCGATAGGGTCCCGCGATCGCCTCGGCCTCGGCGATCGCGACGTGGCGCGGCTCGTTGAAGCCGCAGTCGGGAACGTGCACGAGCCCGGCACTGTAATAGAGGGTCCAGCCGCGGTCGTGACGCAGCACGGTCGGGTTGCCGACCGCGGCGCCGGCGCCTTGGGTGCGATGCCAGGGAAGGGTCGGCCGCAACGCGACCGTCGGGCGGCTCCAGTGACGGAGATCGGCCGAGGAGCGGTGCTCGATCCACGACCGCCAGCGCAGACCCGGCACGGCGGTGAGCGCCAGCCGGAAGGCGGGATAGCGCTCGTAGAAGAGATGAAAGAGCCCGCCGTCGGGCATCACATACGGCCGCATCGCGTGGCGGACGACGAGGCGTGGCCGCGACCACCGTACGCCGTCGTCGGACGCGTAGGCGTGCACGCCGAAGACCGAGTGCGCGAAGAGGTGCCAGCGGCCGTCGGGGGTGGCGTCGGGCAGGAGAAAGGTCGGATCGGCGAGCAGCGGCGACCCGAGCGGCGGCGTGAGGACGGGCGCGTCGCGAGTCGTCCGCCACTCGAGCCGCGTGAACTCGTCGACGGTCATCGCACCCTCCGTGGCCGTCAGCTCGCGTCGCGCTCGACCGCCACGACCTCGAGACCGCCCTCGGCATGCCGCGCGCGCAGCACCTTCTTGTCGAACTTGCCGACGCTCGTCTTCGGCACCTCGGTGATGAAGGCGAAGCGCTCGGGCAGCCACCAGCGTGCAACGCGGGTCGCGAGGAACGCCTGCAGCTCGGCCGGCGTCGTCGTCTTGCCGGGACGGAGCACGACGCACGCGAGCGGCCGTTCGTCCCAGCGTGTGTCGGGGACTCCGATGACGGCCGCCTCGACGACGTCGGGGTGCGCCATGATCTCGTTCTCGAGCTCGACCGACGAGATCCACTCGCCGCCCGACTTGAT
>CAZWAX010000422.1:0-5280 GCA_964631985.1 uncultured Polyangiaceae bacterium
GAGCGCAATCCGCGGCACGCGTGCTTGCGCCGGCTCGGCACGCGCCGTAAGGACGGCGCCGCATGCGCGTCGCCCACTTCACCGGTCTCGGCGATCCCGCGATCCTGACGATCGTCGACGTGCCGGCGCGCGACCCCGGTCCCGGCGAGGTCCAGCTGCGCGTCACCTCGGCCGGCTTGAACCGGGCCGACGCCAACTATCGCCGCGGCCGCTACCTGGTGAAGTCGCCGGGTGCCAGCCGGAGCGGCTTCGAGGGGGCCGGGATCGTGACGGCCGTCGGCCGCGACGTCCGCGTGTGGCGCGTCGGCGATCGCGTCGCCGTGCTGCCGTCGTCGTTCGACGTCGTGACCGAGGGCGCGTGCGCGGACTCGATGACGGTCCCGGCGGACGCGCTGGTCGCGACGCCCGCCAACGTCGACGATCGCGACGCCGGCTCGATCTGGATGCAGTGCCTCACCGCCTGGGGCGCCCTCGTCGAGATCGCCGCGATCGGGCGTGAGGACTGGGTGATCGTGCCGGCGGCGTCGAGCTCGGTCGGGATCGCGTCGATCCAGCTCTGTCGCGCCGTCGGTGCCCGGGTCATCGCCACCACCACCTCCGCCGCCAAGGTCGAGGCGCTGCGGCGCTTCGCGCCCGATGCCATCGTCGACACGCGCGCCGAGTCGTACGTCGAGCGCGTGCAGGAGATCACGGGCGGCCAGGGGGCGCGCGTGATCTTCGATCCGATCTACGGCCCCATCGTGAACGAGCACATTCGGGTCGCCTGCCGCGAGGCGATCGTCTTCGTGTACGGCGCTCTCGACCCGGCCCCGCTCGAGCTCGGCCTCGGCGGAATGTTGCGGAAGCAGATCCGCCTGCAGGGCTACACGCTCGGCCCGCTGCTCGGCGATCCGGCGCGGCGCGCCCGCGCCCTCCGCGAGATCACCACGCTGCTCGAGCGCGGCGACTTCGCCCCGGTCGTGGATTCCTACTTCCCGCTCGACCGCATCCAGGATGCGCACCGCCACCTCGAGTCGAACCGGCACATCGGCAAGATCGTCGTCACGCCCGAGTAGCTTCTCACTACGACGGTCCGCTACGGGCGTACCGGTTCTGGGTGGCTTCTCCTCTCGCGAGTTTCGGGGCCCAAGCGCTGGGTGGCGGCCACTCCGGAGCGGAGGACCGGTCCCCACCCGCCCGTCACTTCGAGGCGGATGCAGCGCGGATCGTTGACTGAGCCCGGGGCGATCCGCAGGGTGACCGACCCATGTCGTCGTCGCCCGCGCCGTCGCGTCGTCTCATGATCCTCGCGTTCGCGTCGGTGTATCTGGCCTGGGGCTCGACCTACCTCGCGATCCGGATCGGGGTCGAGCACGTGCCGCCGACCGTGCTCGCGGGGACGCGCTTCGCGATCGCGGGTGCGGGCATGCTGCTGGTGCTGGCGATGACCGGTCGGCTCGCGCCGACCAGCGCCCGCGAGCTCCGTGCCATCGCCGTCATGGCGTTCACGATGCTGATCGGCGGCAACGGCCTCGTCGTGTGGGCCGAGCAGACGGTACCCTCGGGGATGGCCGCGCTCATCGTCGCGACCGTCCCGATCTGGATGGCCGGGCTCGCGGCGTTGCCGCCGGGGCGCGAGCGGCTTCCGCGCGCGGCGGTCGCCGGCGTCGTCCTGGGGTTCCTCGGTGTCGCGGTGCTCGCGCGTCCGAGCGGCGGCGGTGATCTGACCGGTCTGCTCGCGCTCGTGCTCGCGTCGTTCTCGTGGTCGTGCGGCTCGATCTACGCCCGTCATGCGGGCCTGCGTGCCGACCCGATCACGGTGACCGCGTGGGAGATGTTCTTCGCCGGCGTCATGTTCCTGGCCCTCGGCACGGTGACCGGCGGCGTGTTCGTGGCGCGCTTCGACGCGGCTGGCGTCGGTGCGATCCTCTACCTGATCGTGTTCGGCTCGTGGATCGGCTTCACGGCCTACGTCTGGCTCCTCGCCAACGTGCCCGCCGCGAAGGCGGCGACGTACGCGTACGTGAACCCGGTCATCGCGCTCCTCCTCGGCTGGTGGTTCCTCGACGAGCCGATCACGCCGGCGATTCTCGCCGGCTCCGCGATCGTCGTGGTGGCCGTCGCGCTCGTCACCGCGGCGCGCGTACCGGTGCCCACCCGCAAGCGCCCCGTGGTTGACCCGCTGGACGCCCCTGCGTAGAAGTCCCGACCGCTCGGCGGCACGCCGGGCGCGAAGGAGCGACGACGCATGACGACGACACGGATGATGCGGGTGGCAGTGCTGGGAATGGCGGTCGCGCTCGGCGCCGGCGCCATGGCGCACGCCCAGGACGCCAAGCCTGGGCTCGCGACGACGGGCGGCATCCGCGACGCGCTCGGCAAGCTTGGCGACGGCCGCGACGTCGAGCTCGTGCTCGCCAACGGCAAGTCGTACCGCGGCAAGCTCGGCAGCGTCGGCACCGACACCGTCCTCCTGACCAACCTCGTCGGCAAGGAGTTCTACGACGTGCTGATCGATCTCGACGAGGTCGCGGCGGTCGAGCTGCGCGTCCGCGGCAATTAGTACAACGAGGGGATCTCTCCCGTCGATTCCGAAAACACCACCTCGCCGACCTTGCCGCCGGCCGCTACAATCGCGCGGCCGCCTCTGGAGCTCTCGACCCCGTGGACCACGCCGACATGCAGCGCTCGCTGATTCTCGTCATCGGACCGCCGCGTTCGGGCTCCACGCTCTTGATGCGGATGCTGAGCTCGCACTCGGCGATCTACAGCCGCGCCGAGGCGCACCTTCTGACGCCGCTCGCGCACCTCGGCTTCTACGACACCGTCGACCAGGCGCCCTTCGACCACCTGCAGGCGCAGCAGTCGGTGCGCGAGTTCGTCGCCGACCTGCCGGGCGGCGAGGCCGACTACCTCGACGCGTGTCGCGCCTATGCCGACGTCATGTACGGCCGCATGCTCGCGGCCCGGGGCAAGGGCAAGCCGTTCTTTCTCGACAAGACGCCGGCCAACGCCCTCGTGCTGCCGTTCATCGCGAAGCTCTACCCCGGGGCCCGCTACGTGGTCCTGACACGCCACCCGGCGGCGATCTGGAGCTCGTACGCCAACTCGTTCTTCGACGGCGACTACGTTGCCGCTCGCAAGTACAACCCCATCCTCAACCGCTACGTCCCCGCGATGGCGCGCTTCATCCGCGAGGCGCCGGTGCCGTTCGTGCGGGTCGGCTACGAGGCGCTCGTGCAGGACCCCGAGGCCGAGATGCGGCGGGTGTTCGAGTTTCTCGGCGTCCCGTTCGAGGCGAGCGCCATCAACTACGGCGAGCACGAGCACGAATCCAAGGGGCTCGGTGATCCGCTCGGCGTGAAGAAGCACTCCCGGCCCGTGACGGACTCGGTCGAGAAGTGGGCCCACGAGCTCGCCGCGGATCCCGCCAAGCTCGCCATCGTCCGCGACATGGTCGGCGCGATCCCCGACGCCGACCTCGAGACCTGGGGCTTCCCGCGTGCCACCTTCTTCGCGCCGGTCGAGGCCGCCGCGCGGGCCGGCGCGACGCCGGCCCCGAAGCCGCCGCTCTTCGACCGCTATCGGCTGCAACGGAAGGCGCTCGTGATCCTCCGCCGCAACATCCAGGAGAACGCCTTCGGACGGCTCGTAAAACGCGTCCGCCTGGTCTGCGACGTCCTGTTGCGCGGCTGATCGCCGCGACCCGTCCCCTCCTCCGGCATCCAAGGCCCGACGGCGACCCACCGCCGTCCGACAACCCAGGAGGAGATCCACGCATGCACATGCGCACCCTCGCGCTCGCCGTGCTCTGTACGGTCGGCGCCCGCTCCGCGTTTGCCGCCGAGATCACCGTCGTCACCGGCGCTTCCATCCAGGCCGCGATCGACGTCGCCGACCCGGGCGATACCATCGCCGTCATGGCCGGCACGTTCGTCGAGGACCTCGACTTCGGTGGCAAGGCCGTGACCGTGGTCGGGCGTGGTCCGTCCTCGGTGTTGCTCGGCACGGGCACGGGACCCGTCGTGCGCTTCACGAGCGGCGAAGGCCCCGCGAGCGTGCTCGACTCGTTCACGATCACCGGCGGCGCCGCCCCGGCGGGCGCCGGCATCGTGATCCAGGACGCCAGCCCGACGATCGTCCGCAACGTCGTCACCGGCAACCGCGCCAGCGGCCAGGGAAGCGGCATCGCGGTGCGCGGCACGAACGGCCCGCCGCCGGCGCCGCACATCGCCAACAACCTCGTCTCCTACAACACCAACCTGAACGGCGGTGGCGACCCGCACGGCATCCAGGTCATCGACGCGACGCCGGCGATCATCAACAACACGATCGTCGCGGGCGACAGCAACGGCATCCTGCTCTCCGGCAGCACGTCAGCGGCGACGGTCATCTTGAACAACGTGATCGCGCTGAACGGCACCGCGGGCGAAGGGCGCGGCCGCGGCATCTGCGACTTCAGCGGCGGCGCCGTGATCCTCTACAACACCTTCTTCCGGAACACCGTCGCCGCGCTCCTCACTCGCACGGGACAGTTCCGCCGCGTGCGCGCCGCCGAGCGCACGCTCGCCGATCCGGACCTCGCGTTCAACACCGACCGCTCGCCGCGCTTCCTCGACCATCGGCGCGGCGACTTCCGGCTGCATCCGCGGAGCCCGGCGGTCCACGCCGGCCACCCGGATCCGGCGTTCGCCAACCCCGACGGCACCCGCAACACGATGGGCCATACCGGCGGTCCGCTCGCGGCGGCGGAAACCGCGCTCCGCTGTCGGTGACGCAGGTTCCGACGGATCTCGCTTCGGACGGCCTCGCGTCCCTACTGCACGCTCTTGGCGGTGAACCGGCCGGCGTCGTTGCGCGTCACGCCGGCCGCGTCGTAGCGGGCCTCCCAGCAGGCGCCGCCGTCGGCCCAGAGCTGGACGCGCAGCGGCGGCGTGAGCGGCAATGACGGAAGAGCGAGATGCGCGCCACGTGCCTTCAGCGCGAGCATGGCGCGACCGTCGTCTCCGGGCTGCAGCCGCAGCGACTCGACGCCGTCCGGCGTCGCCTCGCGATTGCGATAGCGGTGGCCCCGACTGCCGGCGGGTGTCCCGAGTCCCTTCCAGCACGGCGTCGCCGTCGTCGCCGGGCACTGCCCGCCGGCGGGGATCGCCGCGCCGAACAGCAGCGCGGGCGAGGCGTCGTCGCGGAAGCCGCAGAGCCGGTAGCCGGTCGCGGCTGTGGGGTCGCCGAAGTCGGTAGCCGTCGTCGCTGCGCCGCGCCCCCACTTCCATTGCAGCCGACTCGGGGCGCTGCCGGCCG
>CAZWAX010000423.1:0-5278 GCA_964631985.1 uncultured Polyangiaceae bacterium
TCGGATGGCCGTCTTGCTGCACGCGCCGCGCGAGTACACGGCTCACCTCGAGGAGGCGCTCCGGCGGGCCGACGTCCCGGCGTTTTTCGCACGGGGCACCACCCGGCCCGATCCGGCGGGGCGCGCGCTGCTGGCGCTCCTCGCGTGCGCGTCCGAGGGGCTCTCGGCGCGACGGTTCGCCGAGTATCTGTCGCTCGCGCAGGTGCCCGACCTCGCGACGCGCGACGCGCGGGCCGCTGCCCCGCCGCCGATCGTGGCACCGGCCGAGGACGAGCTCCTGCCGCCGTCGGTCGCCGAGCAGCTGGCCGACGTCGCAACCGCGCTCGCGCGCGACGCCGAGCGCGAGGAGGCGTTGCCGCTCGATCCGCACGCGGAGGTCGTGGTGGCGGGCTCGGTGCCGACGCCGTGGCGCTGGGAGCAGCTCCTGGTCGACGCCGCGGTGATCGGCGGCAAGCGCCGCTGGGAGGATCGTCTCGCCGGCCTGGTGCGCGAGGTCGAGCTCCGCCGGGCCGCGATCGCCGACGAGGACGAAGCGCGTGCGACGCAGCTCGGCGGTCTGCTCGCGCAGCTCGGGCATCTCCGGACGTACGCGCTGCCGCTGATCGCCGGGCTCGACGAGCTCCGGCAGCGGCGCGCCACCTGGGGGACGTGGCTCGACGAGCTGCGGGCGCTCGCGTCCCGGGCGCTGCGCGATCCGACCCAGGTGCTCGCGACGCTCGCCGAGCTGATGCCGTTGGCGCCGGTCGGACCGGTGACGCTCGACGAGGTGCAGGTCGTCCTGGGTCCGCGCCTGCGCTCGCTCACCGTCCGGCCGCGCGCGCGGCGCTACGGCGCGGTGTTCGTGGCCCCATCCGAGGCGGCGCGCGGGCTCGCGTTCGACGTGGTCTTCGTCCCCGGGCTCGCCGAGCGGCTCTTCCCGCGGAAGATCGTCGAGGATCCGATCCTGCTCGACGCGAGCCGGCGTGCGCTCGTCGTGCCCGCGGCGGCGGCCCTCGTCACGAAGACGGATCACGCCGCGGCCGAGCGGCTCGCGCTCCGGCTCGGCGTCGGGGCCGCGCGTGAGCGCGTCGTGATCTCGTACCCGCGCATCGACATGGAGCAGGGGCGCCCGCGGGTGCCGTCCTTCTACGCGCTCGAGGCCCTGCGTGCCGCCGAGGGCCGCTTGCCCGGCTTCGACGAGATCGCGCTCCGTGCGCGCGAGAGCGGCGAGGCCCGGCTCGGGTGGCCCGCGCCCGATCGGGCCGACGACGCGATCGACGACGCGGAGTACGACCTCGCGCTGCTGGCACCACTCCTCGATCCCGCGATCGATCCGAAGACGACGATCGGCACCGCGCGCTATCTGCTCGGCGCGAACGCGCACCTGGCGCGGGCGCTGCGAGCGCGCGCACATCGCTGGTGGAAGCGCTGGACACCGGCCGACGGCCTGGTCGACGCGGACGAGCTCGGTCGCGCGGCGCTCGCGGCGCATCAGCTCGCCGCGCGCTCGTATTCGCCGACGGCGCTGCAGCATTTCGCCGCGTGTCCGTACCGGTTCTTCCTGCAGGCGGTGCATCGCCTGAAACCGCGCGAGGAGCCGGTCGCGATCGAGACGATCGACCCGCTGACGCGGGGCTCGCTCTTCCACGAGGTGCAGTTCGGGGTCTTGTCGCGCTTGAAGGCCGACGGTCTCTTGCCGCTCCGGCCCGAGACGCTGGGGTCGGCGCGCGATCTCGTCGACGCCACGCTCGATCGGGTCGCGGCGGACTATCGCGAGACCCTCTGCCCCGCGATCCCGCGCGTCTGGGACGACGGCATCAACGGCATCCGCGCCGACCTGCGCGAATGGCTGCGGCGCACCGCCGAGGACGAGGGCGGCTGGATCCCGGATCGGTTCGAGCTCGCCTTCGGCCTGCCGCTCCGGGAGCGCGGCGACGCCGACCCGGCGAGCGTCACGACGCCGGTTCCCGTCGGCCCGGCGCTGCAGCTGCGCGGCTCGATCGACCTCGTCGAACGTCACCCGCGCGGTGCGCTCCGCGTGACCGATCACAAGACCGGCAAGGCGCGCGCCGCCGCCGGCGTCGTGATCGGCGGCGGCGAGATCCTCCAGCCGATCTTCTACGCGCTCGCGTGCGAGCATTTGCTGCCGGAACCGGTCGCGGCAGGCCGGCTCTACTACTGCACGGCGGCGGGTGGCTACGAAGAGCGCGTCGTCGTGCTCGACGAGCACGCCCGCGCGGCAGCGCGCACGGTCGTCGACACCCTCGATGGCGCGCTCCGCGCCGGGTTCCTTCCCGCTGCGCCGGTCGACCGCGGCTGCACGTGGTGCGACTACCGGTCGGTGTGCGGTCCCTACGAAGAGGTACGGGTCAAGCGCAAACCGGCCGATCGGCTGGCCGAGCTGGCCCGGCTCCGGAGGATGCCGTGACCGGTACGCGGCTCGCGGACCATGCCGAGCGCGAGCGCATCGCGACCGACCTCGACACGACGCTGGTCGTCGAGGCGGCGGCGGGGACGGGCAAGACGACGGCGCTCGTCGGCCGCATGGTCGCGGCGCTCGCGGCCGGCCGGGCGCAGCTCGATCGCGTGGTCGCGGTCACGTTCACCGAGCTCGCGGCCGGCGAGCTGAAGCTCCGGCTCCGCGCCGAGATCGAGCGGGCCCGGCTCGCGGCGGCGGAAGGCTCGCCGGCGCGACAATACCTCGAGGCCGCGTTGCCGCAGCTCGAAGAAGCCCGGATCGGCACGATCCACTCGTTCTGCAGCGATCTGCTGCGCGAGCGTCCGGTCGAGGCCCGCGTCGACCCGTGCTTCGAGGTCGCGCCCGAGGACGTCGCGGGTGAGCTGTTCCGGCGGGCGTTCGATCGCTGGTTCGAGGACTGCCTGACGGACCCCTCCGAGGGGGTCCGACGGATTCTGCGGCGCCCGCCGCGCGACGGCCGCGGCCCGCGCGCGGTCTTGCGCTCGGCCGCCTGGGACCTGAAGGAGCGCCGCGACTTCGCGACGGCCTGGGAGAGTGCGCCCTTCGAGCGCGAGCACGAGATCGACACGCTCATGCGCGAGCTCGAAGCGCTCGGGGCCCAGGCGAAGAGCGGCGAGTCGTCGGATTTCTTCACCAAGTCGCTGGTCGAGATCGCTCGGTTCGTGCACGAGGTGGCACGTCGCGAGGCCATTCGCGGCCGCGACTACGACGGCCTCGAAGCCGAGCTCCTGCAGCTCTCGCGCGACAAGCATTGGCGCTGGGTCGGCTTCAGCCGTGGACCCAACGCGGCGGCCAAGACGGCGATGCGTGGGGAGCGCGACCGGGTGCACGCGCACCTTCTCGCCTTCGTCGACGCCGCGGGTGCCGATCTGGCGCCGCGGCTCCAGGCCGAGCTCCAGCCCGTGATCGAGCGCTATCAGCGTCTCAAGGAAAGCGCGGGGCGTCTCGACTTCAGCGATCTCCTGCTGATCGCGCGCGATCTGTTGCGCCGCGACGGCACCGTCCGTCGCGATCTGCAGGCGCGATTCACGCACGTGTTCGTCGACGAGTTCCAGGACACCGACCCGCTCCAGGCCGAGATCCTGCTGCTGCTCGCCGCTTCCGATCCCGACGAGGTCGATTGGACGCGCGCGCGGCCCGTGCCGGGCAAGCTCTTCATCGTCGGCGATCCGAAGCAATCGATCTATCGCTTCCGGCGTGCCGACGTCGCGCTCTACGAGGACGTGAAGCGGCGGCTGCTCGCTGCCGGCGCGTCGTTGCAGCACCTGACCGTGAGCTTCCGGGCCGTGCCGGAGATCCAATCGGCGGTGAACGCCGCGCTCGCCCCGCGCATGGCCGGCTCGGTGAGCCAGGCGACCTACGTGCCGCTCGTGCCGGTCCGGCCGAGCGTCGCCACGCAACCGGCGATCGTCGCGTTGCCGGTGCCGGCGCCATACGGCGATTTCGGCAAGGTGGTGGATTGGCAGATCGAGAAATCGCTGCCCGCGGCGACGGCCGCGTTCATCGCCTGGCTCGTGCGGGAGAGCGGCTGGACGGTGAGCGCGCCCGACGGCAGCCGCGTCCCGATCGCGCCGCGCCATGTGTGCATCCTCTTCCGCCGCTTCCGCTCGTTCGAGACCGACGTCACGCACGCGTACGTGCGGGCACTGGAGGCGCGGCACCTGCCGCACGTCCTGATCGGCGGCAGCGCGTTCCACGGGCGCGAGGAGGTCGAGGCGCTCCGGAACGCGCTCGCGGCGATCGAGCGTCCCGACGACGAGCTCGCGGTCTTCGCGACGCTCCGCGGTCCCTTCTTCGCGCTCGGTGACGGCGCGCTGCTGGCGTTCCGCGAGCGCTTCGGCACGCTGCATCCCTTTCGCGGCGTGCCCGAGGAGCTCCCGCCCGGGCTCACCGAGGTCGCGGAGGCCATGGCGGTCCTTCGCGAGCTCCACCGCGGCCGCAATCGGCGACCGATCGCCGACACGATCGTCCGCTTCCTCGCCGCGACCCGCGCCCACGCCGGCGTCGCCATCTGGCCGACGGGCGAGCAGGCGCTCGCCAACGTCACGCGGCTGATCGACATGGCCCGCCGCGCCGAGCGGCAGGGCATCACGTCCTTTCGCGGCTTCGTCGATCGCCTGGCGGCCGAGGCCGAGCGGGGCGAGGCGAGCGATGCGCCGATCCTCGAGGAAGGCACGGGCGGCGTGCGTCTCATGACCGTGCATCGCGCGAAGGGGCTCGAGTTCCCGATCGTGCTGCTGGCGGACCTGACCGCCAAGGAGGCCCCGGCCGAGCCGAGTCGCTACACCGACGCGAGCCGGCGGCTCTGTGCCATGCGGATCGCCGGTTGCTCACCCCCCGAGCTGCTCGCGCATCGTGACGACGAGCGCGAGCGCGAGCACGAGGAGGCGGCCCGCATCCTCTACGTGGCCGCGACGCGGGCCCGCGATCTCTTGGTGGTCCCCGTCATCGGCGACGAGCGCCGCGAGGGATGGCTCGGGGCGTTGCATTCGGTCGTCTATCCCGACGAGGCCCGGCGTCGGCAGCCCGAGACGGCGACGCCGATCGGCTGCCCTCGCTTCGGTCTCGACAGCGTCGCCACGCGCCCGGAGCGGGCGCCCGGTCGCGAGCGCTCGGTGGCGCCGGGGACGCACGTCCCGGAGGTCGGCGATCATCGCGTGGTGTGGTGGGATCCGGCGATGCTGGCCATCGACGTCGAGGAGACGGTCGGCCTCCGGCAGCAGAAGCTGCTCGAGGCCGACGAGAGCGGCGCGACCTCCGAGCGCGGTGTCCGGGCGCACGCCGCCTGGCGAGCGAGCCGCGCGCGCGTCCGCGCCGACG
>CAZWAX010000424.1:0-5232 GCA_964631985.1 uncultured Polyangiaceae bacterium
CCGGGCGCTTCGGGCGCGGCCGGCTCGAGCCGGTCGTGCTCTGGGGCAGCCTCCTGCCCGCTGCCGCCGCGACGAGCGCGCTCACCGTCGGCCCGGTCGGAGATGCCCCGGGGGCGACGGGCAGCGAACGGCCGAGCCCGCGCCGGCCGCCGGAGGTCCGCCACGTCGACCTCGGCACGACGGCCCTCGACGAGAACCCCGCCGTCCATGCCTTCGAGAAAGTGAAGACCGCCGAAGAGTACCGCGGCGGCAAAAAGCGCGTCGACGCGGGGGACGAGCTCGCGGGGCACGGCGCGGCGCTCGACGGGCTCGATCTGGGCGAGGTCGGGCGCGCGAACGAGCGGGCGCGCTCGCTGTACCGTGCCGACCTGCTGCTCGACGGCGGCGTCGGCGACCTCGAAGGTGAGGTGCCGGCGGCCGACGCGATCGCCTACGACGAGTGGGATGCGCGCCACGGCCGCTATCGCCAGGCGTGGTGCAGCCTCCGCGCGAGTCGCCTCGACGAGCGCCGCTCCGCCGCCGAGGCGGCGTCCTGGTACCGCGAGACCGTCGCCCGCCATCGGGCGCAGATCCGCGCGCTCCGCATCGCCTTCGCCCGCCTCGAGCATGCGCGGGCGTGGAAAGGCCGCCAACCGGACGGACCCGACATCGACCTCGAGGCCCTCGTGCAGCGCCACGCGGATCTCCGGAGCGGACACGCGCCGGCCGACCGGCTCTACGCCACGCGCCGCCGCCACACGCACGACCTCACCGCCCTCGTGCTCCTCGACGCGAGTCTCTCGACCGATGCCTGGGTGGCAGGACGCCGCGTGATCGACGTTGCACGCGAGTCCGTGCTCGTGCTCGGCGAGGCCCTCGCGGGGATGCCGATCACGCTCGGCATCGCGGCCTTCGCGAGCCACACCCGGCGCGATTGCCGCTTCGCGACCATCAAAGGGTTCTCCGAGCCCTGGAGCGACGGGGCGCGGCGGCTCGCGTCGGTCGAGCCGGCCGGCTACACCCGCATCGGCACCGCGCTCCGTCACGCGACGAGTGTCCTCGCGCGGGCGCCGGGCCGCCGCCGTCTCCTCTTGCTCGTGAGCGACGGCAAGCCGACGGACTACGATCGCTACGAGGGCCGCTACGGCATCGCGGACGTACGTCAGGCGGTCCACGAGGCCGAGCGCGGCGCGCTCGACCTCTTCGCCCTCGCCATCGACGGCGAGGCGCGCCGCCATTTGCCGCGCATGTTCGGGCAGGGACGCTACGCGATCCTGCCGCGTCCCGATGCGCTCACGGCGGCGCTCGCGCAGGTCTTCGCCGAGCTCGCGCGTTGAGCCGGGTCATGCGCCTTTCGCAAGGCCGAGAAGACCGGCGGCGAGGCGTTCTCGAAGTTGGGACGGCGCGCCGGCAAGCCCGCGCCGACACTCGCACCGCGGTGCGGCATGCCCGTTGCTCTCCGTAGGGGGTGACACCAAGGACAGGCAGGAGGACGCCAATGTCAGCGAGTCGATCGAGGGTGACCGTCGCGGCGCTGCTCATGAGCATCGCCGGGGGCGGAGGGGTGGCAGCGTACGCCGACGAGGTGCCGGCCGCGGCTGTCGCAGAAGCCGAGAAGGTCTGGACTTCTCGCTGCACGCACTGTCACGGCGTCGCCGGCGCGGGGGACGGACCCGCCTCGGCGAAGCTGGATCCGAAGCCGCGCACGCTCACCGACCCCGCGTGGCAGCGCGGCGTCGACGATGCGCACATCGAGACCGTCATCGTGAAGGGGGGGCCGGCGGTGAAGCTGAGCCCGTTCATGCCCGGCAACCCCGACCTCGCCAAGAAGCCCGATGTCGTACACGCGCTGCGCCTGAAAGTGCGCAGCCTCCAAGCGCACTAGACAGGTGACGACCATGAAGGGCTTCATCACGCTGAGTCTCGGGCTCTGCGCCTTGGCGCGGACCGCCTTCGCCACCGACCTTCCCGTCGAGCACGCGGTCGTCACGGCGCCACCCAAAGTGCCGCCGCCGATCACGCGTACCAGCCCCGCCAAGGTGGTCGTCGAGCTCGAGGTGCGGGAGCTCGTCCACCAGATCGCCGACGGCGTCGACTACACGTTCTGGACCTTCGGCGGCACCGTGCCGGGCGGATTCATCCGCGTGCGCCAGGGCGACACCGTCGAGCTGCACCTGGCGAACCATCCCGACAACAAGTTGCCCCACAACATCGACCTGCACGCGGTGACCGGCCCGGGCGGCGGCGCGGCCAGCACGTTCACCGCGCCGGGACACAAGTCGCGGTTCACCTTCAAGGCCCTGAAC
The DNA here is from genome assembly GCA_964631985.1 of uncultured Polyangiaceae bacterium. GTDB lineage: Bacteria > Desulfobacterota > Binatia > UTPRO1 > UTPRO1 > UTPRO1. The sequence continues at coordinate 2,286 of CAZWAX010000424.1, forward strand.
GCCGGCCTCTACATCTATCACTGCGCCACCGCGCCGGTCGGGATGCACGTCGCGAACGGCATGTACGGGCTCATCTACGTGCAGCCCGAGACGCCTCTGCCGGCGGTCGACCGCGAGTTCTACGTCGTGCAGGGCGATTTCTACACCGAGGCGGCATTCGGCGCGAAAGGCCTCCAGCCGTTTTCGATGCAGCGCGCGATCGACGAGCGACCGAGCTACGTCGTGTTCAACGGCTCGGCCCTGTCGATGGTCGGGGACGGCGCGTTGCAGGCCAAGGTCGGCGAACGCATCCGCATCTTCGTCGGCAACGGCGGACCGAATCTCGTCTCGTCCTTCCACGTCATCGGAGAGATCTTCGACCGCGTCTACACCGAGGGCGGGCGGCGCGCGCAGGAGGACGTGCAGACCACGATCGTGCCCGCCGGCGGCTCCGCGATCGTCGAGTTCGCGCTCGACACGAACGGCACCTACATCATCGTCGATCACAGCCTGCTCCGCGCGTTCAACAAGGGTGCGCTCGGGATGCTGAAGGCCGAGGGCGAGCAGGTGAAGGAGATCTACTCGGGCAAGGAAGTGGACGAGATCTACCTCGGCGACGAGTCGGTCGCGACGGCGATGCGCCCGCGGAGTCCGAAGGAAGCCACCGAGCAGCCGTCGCGCGCGCCGGCCGCCGTCGACGGCCGCGAGGTCTTCGCGAGCAATTGCGCGATGTGCCACCAGGAGGAGGGGCAGGGCATCGAGGGCGTGTTCCCGCCGCTCGCGAAGTCGGACTACCTGATGACGCGCGCCCGGGGCGCGAATCGCGCCGAGCTCGTCGACATCATCGTCAACGGCAAGACCGGCACCCTCACCGTCAACGGCCAGACCTACAACGGCGTGATGACGCCGGTCGCGGGACTGTCCGACGAACAGATCGCAGCCGTGCTCAACTTCGTGACCAGCACCTGGGGCAACACCGGCGCGAAGCCGTTCGCCGCCGAGGAGGTCCGGAAGGCGCGGACGGACACCGCGGCGAAGGCCAATGATGGCGGTGCGCATCCGTGACCGCCGGCATCGCTGGTGGGCGCTCGTCCTGCTCGGCGTCGTCTTGGAGGCGGCCGCGGCGGAGCGCCTCGCCGTGGTCGGCGTCGCGCCCGGGGACTTCGCGCCGCTCTTCGGGCTCGACAAGGGCCAGTCGACGTTCCGCGTCGAGCCATTCTGGATCGACCGGTACCCGGTCACGCGCACGGACTACGCGGCGTTCCTCGCCGCCCACCCGGAATGGCGGCGCGGCCGGGTGCCGGAGATCTTCGCCGACGCGCAGTATCTGCAGAACTGGGACGGCGACCGACCGCGACCCGAGCACGCCCGCTTTCCCATGACGCACGTCTCCTGGTTCGCGGCGCTGGCCTACTGCGAAGCACGGGGTGGACGATTGCCGAGCACGCTCGAATGGGAGTACGTCGCCGCCGCGAGCCAGACCGATCCGAACGCCCAGAAGGATCGCGCCTTCGCCGAGCAGGTCCTCGGCTGGTACGCACGCCCGAGCCGCGGCGATCTCGGGCTCTCCGCCGTCGGCGGCGCGGCACCGAACTACTTCGGCCTGCACGACCTGTACGGCCTCGTGTGGGAGTGGACGAGCGATTTCAACTCCTCGTTCATCACCGCCGACAACCGCGCCGACGGCGATCGCTCACGTAGCTTCTTCTGCGGCAGCGGCGTCACGGGCGCCGCGCGCCGCGAGGACTACCCGGCGTTCATGCGCTACGCGATGCGCAGCAGCCTCGGCGCCACGTTCGCGCTCGGCAACCTCGGCTTCCGCTGTGCGTACGACCACGATCCCCTACCGGAGGTGAGGACGCCATGAGACGCCTAGCGGTCGTCCCGTTGTTCGCCGCGCTCGCCCTCGGCGGCGCGAGCGCGCTCGCGTCGCGCAGTCTCTACCAGGTGCCGCTCACCTGGCGGACCGACCGCGGCGAGACCGTCACGCTCGAGCGCTGGCGCGGCACGCCGGTCGTGCTCACGATGGTCTTCACGTCGTGCCAGGCCACGTGCCCGATCACGATGGGCAAGCTGAAGGCGATCCAGGACGGATTCGACCGCGAGCAGCGGGCGGCGCAGTTCGTCATCGTCTCGTTCGATCCGAGACGCGACACGCCGGAGAAGCTCGCCACGTACCGCGTCGACACCGACCTGCGGCGGCCGAACTGGACGTTCCTGGTGGGCTCGGAAGAGGACACGCGCACCCTCGCGATGCTGCTCGGCATCAAGTACTCCCGGAACCCGATCTCCGGCGACATCATGCACGACAACAAGATCGTGCTCCTGAGCCCGGACGGCGAGATCACGAAGGAGCTCGTCGGTCTCGACGCGCCGATCGAGGATTTCCGATGAGGCGGAGGACGGCGGCAAGCGCCGCCCTCGCGTTCGCGATCGCGACCGCCCCGGTCGCCGCGTTCGAGAAGCCGGACCTCTCGGTCGCGGGACCGTGGGAGACGCGCTGGCAACTCTCGGCGAGCGACCGCCTGCGCGGCGAGTTCGCGAACTGGTTCGAGGCGGCAGCGCCCAACGACAACCAGCGCTATGCCTTCCTGGGGAATCGCTTCCAGCTCGGGATCGGCGTGACGCGCGGTCCGATCGCCGCCTTCGCGCAGTACCAGCACACGCAGCTCGTGAACGTCCCCGCCGACGCGACCGGCGTCGGCAGCACCTACTTCGCGAACACGCGGCAGCATTTCCAGGAGCAAGGGTGGCTCCGGCAGGGCTGGCTGCAGGCCACCCCGACGCTCGGCGATTGGCGGCTCACGGTCCAGGGCGGACGCCTACGCTTCGTCGACGGCGCCGAGACCGTCTCGGCCGATGCCACCCTGCAATGGGTGAAGGCGCAGCGGGTCGCCGAGCGCCTGATCGGGCCCTTCGATTTCACGCACGTCGGGCGGAGCTTCGACGGCGTGCGGCTCGCCGCCGA
>CAZWAX010000425.1:0-5209 GCA_964631985.1 uncultured Polyangiaceae bacterium
CGCTCGCCGCGGCCGGGCTCGCCGTGGTCCTGCGGCTCGGCGTCTTCGCTCCCGCGCAGCGCGCGGGCCGCCCGGTCGCCGACGGCGTCGGCGCGTCGCGCTTCGTCGTCACCGCCTACGGCTGGCCCGTGGTGAGCCTCGCCTGCGGCCCGGCGTGGCGCGCGATCGCCGGGGCGGGCGGACACTTCGCGCCGTTCCTCGCCGAGGATTTCGCGCGCCACGCCTTCACGCTCGGGTTCCTCACCCAGATGATCGTCGGCGTGACGAGCCGCCTCGTGCCGGCGTTCTCGGGGCGCCCGCTCTGGAGCGCAGGAGCCCGCGAGGCCACCTACGTGCTCTTGAACGCGGCCGTCGCGGCGCGCGGCCTGCAAGTGATCGTCGAGCGCGGCGGCCCCTGGGCGCTGTGGCCCTGGATCGCGCTCTCGGGGCCGCTCGCGCTCGCGGCGCTCGTCGTGTTCACGGCCGCGATCATGCGCAGCGCCCGCCCGCTGCGTCCGGCCTGAGCGGGTCCGCGACGCACCATCTTCACGGCAGGCGTGCCTCGAAGCGCGTCGCGACGTGCCAGCGGTTGGTCGCCGGGCCGAAGCTCGACTCCCAGCACGTGCCGTCGTCACGCACCAGTTGCAGCGTGAGCACCGGATCCTGCCCGAAGAGGCGGTACGGGTGCCGGGCCACCGGTAGCGGGACGCCCGCGCCTTTCGCGGTCAGCGCGATCCTGCCGCCCTTCACCCCCGCCTGGAGGCTCACCGTTCGAACGCCGTCCGCCGCGCCGCTGCGATCGCGATACGCCCACCCACCGGGACGCCGTTCCCAGCCGCCCCCCGGGGGGAGCCCGAGGGTCGCGGCGGCCTGCGGCACTCCCGCGACGCGGTCGAAGACGCACAACGCGTAGCGCGTCGCCGCCCCGGGATCGCCGAAGACCGAGGGCGCGAGCGACGCGCCGGAGCGCCAGCTCCAGACCAGCTGATCGCCGGCATCGGGAGCGCGGTCGCGCACGCGAATCTTGGCCGTGCCGGCCGCGAAGCAGCTCGGACGCGGCGCGGCCGCGTGCTCGCACCCGACCGCGGGCACGCAGACGTCAGAGGTACAGAGGTCGTCGTCGTCGCAGACGAGCATGCCGGTGCCGGCGCACGCGCCGGCGGCGCAACGGTCGCCGGTGCTACAGGCGTCCCCGTCGTCGCAGGGCGCCGCGTTCGGCACGTGGAGGCACCCCGACGGGGCGCAGGCATCATCGGTGCACGGATTGCCGTCGTCGCAGGCCGGGCTGCCGGCGCAGAGACCGTCCCCGCAGCGATCCGGCGCGGTACACGGATCGCCGTCGTCGCACGACGCCGCGTTCGCGACGTGCCCGCAGCCGACGTCGGGGTCGCAGGCGTCGTCGCGGCACGGATTGCCGTCGTCGCACGCGAGCGGCGGGCTCGCGAGGCAGCGGCCCTCCCCGTCGCAGCGTTCGTCGCCGTTGCAGGCGTTGCCGTCGGCGCACGACACCCCGGCGGGCCGGCCGGCGCACGACGGCGCCAGCACCGTCCGCGCGGCTTCCTCCATCAGGTGGCCGAAGTCGGGCGGCGTGACGTCGGCGAGCGGGCGCCCGTGGCCGTCGGTGGTCCAACCCTTGGCGTCGACGAGCGCCCGGAACGATCGCCGGTAGACGAGGCGCGCCCGGACGGTGATCGTGCCGCCGTCGGGCGGGACCGCGAACCGGTAGCGCGTGGTGTCCGTGGCGAACGCCGGGATCCGACTGTCGAAGAGGACGCCCGCGGCCTCCGTGAAGAAGGTGGGACCGTTTCCGGCGGCGTCGTGGTTCACGAACGCGAAGAGCTTGCCCGGCAAGTCCGCCCAATAGCCCGCCGCCGGATCGCCGATCCCGCCGAGCGCGTGGATCGTCTGGGTCCCGAGCGACGCGAGCGGCAGTCCGTCGTCCGCGCGCCATGCCTCGACGCGCAGGATCACGTTCCGGATCGTGACGCCGGTCGGGAGATGGTGGCCGGTCCGCGAGTTGGTGACCGCGACCTCGACGTCGATCGCGTCCTCGAGACGCCCCGCGTGCACGGACAGATCGGCGGCGTCCTCCAGATACTCCGGCGTCGTGCCTTCGATGCGATGCGAGCGAATGGTCGCGGGGTCGCGCGCGAGATCGAGCACGCTGCACACGCGCGCGGCGGCCGCCGGCGCCATGTGACAGTCGGCGCAGCTGGCGTACCGGGGCGAGGACGGATCGCCGTAGGGCGAGGCGGCCCACTCGAGATAGGTCGGCTCCGAGAGGACCCCGTTCGGCTCGTCGAAATCGCCGTCGAGATCGGGATCGTTCTTGTCCTGATGGCAGGCGCCGCATACCTCGGCGACGAGCTGGGGCTGATAGGACGCCCGCATCGCCCCCGAGAGCGCGTAGTCGACGTCGCCCAGCACGCCGTACTGGACCTGCTCGTGCGCAGGTCCGGCCGGACGCGTGAACGTCACCGCGCCCGGGTAGATGCCGGGCGCGTTGATCTTCGTCTCGTCGATGTCGGCGATCTTGTGGCAGACGTCGCACGACACGCCGTGGACCACGCCCGGGGTGTCGGCGTCGAACGGCAGCATGGCGGTGTGGGGCGTGTCGATCCAGGTCTCGGGTTGGTGGCAGGACGCGCATTCGGAGGACGGATGCGCCGCGGCCAAGGCCGAGTCGCGGACGTAGACGAATCCGCCCATGCCGCCCGGAGTGGCCGAGCCGTCATAGACGTCGTGCACCCAGGTGTTGACGCCGGCGCGCGACATCGGCGACCCGAGCCACTGCGCATACTGATCGGGATGACACCCGCCGCAGGCTCCGGGCGCCTGGAGGCGATAGCTCGGGTCGTCGTCGGGCGGAACGTGCTCGAGCGCCAGCACGAGGTGCGGTACCGGCGCCGTGACCTGTGCCGACGCGTTGAAGTACCCCTTGCGGGCGGCCACGACCACGATCTCACTACCGTTCCCGGCGGGCAGCGTGAACCTGCCGGCAGCGTCGGTCACGGTGAAAAGGCTGCCGGCCTGGACCGACACGCGCGCGCTGGGAACGGGGGCGAGGCCGTAGTCGATCACCAACCCCGACACCTGCCCGCGCGCAACGGGGACGTGTCCGAGCACGCCGACCGCGGCCGCGAGCGCCACGGTACGGACCGACGCCCTCACGACGCCGCTCGATAGAACCAGACGTGGATGACGTTCCCTTCGGTCCTCGTGTACGCGCTGCGGCCGCGCCGACGCATCACGTCGTACAGCGGATGGGGCGCGAAGGGCGCGACCAGATGCAGCGCCTCGTCGCCGGCGAGCCCGTCGGCCGCGCGCATGATCGCATCGAACGGCGGCTCGCCGCGCGCCAGCAACGGTCGGACGTCGAGGTCGCAGACGCGCTGCACGCCGACCGCGCGCAGATAGTCGGGCATCGTCGGATTCGGCATGAGACGACTCGCTCCTTTCTCGGCGATGGCGCTCATCGTGCCACCGCGTCGGCGCGGGCAGCGCCACGGTCGACCGGGAGCCGGCGCGCCGCCAGCACATGCGCGGCCTCGGGCGCGACCCCGAGCAGCCGCAGCACGTATTCGGCGGTGATGCGGTCGCCCTGCGGACCGACGTCGCCGAGGAGCGTGCCGCGCATCACGTAGAGCAAGGCGCCGCCCACCGCGTTCATCGCCACCGTCACGTCTTCGACGGTGAACCGCCCGCTCGCGACCCCCGCCCGCACGTGGCGCTCGATCGGCGCCATCACGCTCGCAGCCACCCGCGGGACGGCGTCAGTCGCACGCAGCATGAACCACGCCCAGGTCGGATCGCTGCCGGCGAGGCGTACGACCTGGCGGGTGCACGCCGCCACGCGCTCGGCGGGGTCGGTCAGGTGCGCCGTCGCGCGCGTGAGGACCTCGTCGAGGAGGCCGGTGACCTCGGCGATGATCACGTCGAGGAAGTCCCGCTTGGACCGAAAGCAAGTGTAGAAGGAGCCCACCCCGACATCGGCCTCCTCCGTGATGCTGGCGACGGCGACACCGTCGAAACCGCCGTTGCCGATCAAGCGCCGGCCGGCTTCGACCAGGCGGGCGCGGGTCTGCAGGCGGTGGCGGGCGTGGCGGTCGAGTCCATTCCGGGACCTTCGAGTGGAATGCATGGTTCACTCTTGAACCGGTCGTCAGGCGCGCGCGATGAGATCCGCCGGCCCGTGGCATGACATCGGTCAATCGGACGGCGACACCGGCGGGCGCCGCGCGTCGTCTGTCATTCTCGACTTTCCGACGCCGACGGCGACGCCGTATCGTCGTTCGATCATCATGGGCCTCCTCCGCTTCCCCGAACGGTCACCGCGAGCACGGGTGATCGTGCTCCTTCTCCTCGCCTTCGCGCTCGCCGTCCCGACCGCGCCCGGGCACGCGCCCGCCGCGACGCTACCGCCGGAGTTCGAGGAGTCGATCGCGTTCGCCGGCCTCGTCCAGCCGACCGTCGTCCGCTTCGCGCCCGACGGCCGCGTCTTCGTCGCCGAGAAGGGCGGCGTCAGCCGAGCGGTCCCTGGTACACCTCGACGAAACGCCCCAGCATCTCCGGCGGCAACGCCAGGTTCGCGTCCCGGTCGGTGCGGATGCAGACGACGGTGGGGCCGTCGTGGGCGCGCGCGGCGGCGAGCGCGGCCGCGAGGTCGCCCAGATGCTCGACGTAGAAGCCGCGGCAGCCGAGCCCTTCGGCCACCGTGTCCCAGCACACCGTGCCCATCGCGGTCCCGAACGTCCGGCCGTAGAGCAGGCGCTCGTTCGGCTCCTCCATCGTCCACGAGCCTTCGGCGAACACGATCGTGGTGACGCGCAGGTGCTCGCGCACGGCGCTCTGCATCTCCATGAAGTGGAAGCCGGCGGCGCCGTCCCCGGTGACACACACGACCTCGCGCTCGGGCGCCCCGAGCTTGGCGCCGATCGCCGAGGGGATGCCGGTCCCGAGCATGCCGAGCTCGAGGATGCTGTGGTACGAGCGCGGCGCCGTCGGCGGCAGGGTCATGTGGGCCCAGAGCGAGGTGTTGCCGCCGTCGGTCACGTAGACGGCGTCGCGCCCGAAGGCCTCGCCGATCACGCGCATGGCGTGCGCGGGATGGATGCCGGGCCCCGACCAGGCCGCCACGCCGCCGAGCGCCGCCTCTCGCCATGCCGCTTCGGCGGCGGCGTAGCGCGCGAGATCGCGGCCGTCGCGCGGCGGCCTGCCGTGGGCCCGGAGC
>CAZWAX010000426.1:0-5190 GCA_964631985.1 uncultured Polyangiaceae bacterium
GGACGGCGAGGCCATCGACACCGAGGAGGCCGGCGACTGGGAGGTCGCGCGCGCGCCCTCCGACGACGCGATCGATGGCCACGGCCCCGGCGGGCGTGCGGCCGACGAGGCCGGGGCCGACCCGCAGGACAGTGGGACGGACCCCGTCCCGGACACGGCCGATGCCGAAGCGCGCGAGAGCGGCGCCGGAGGCGGCGGCGCCGGCAACGGCAGCTCGCCCGATGACCTCTTCAGCGGCGAGCGCGTCGATACCGACCCGACGAAGGCCTCGTTCGAGCTGTCGCTCGCCGCGCGCATGCGGAGCGACCGCGCCGGACCGGGCCAACCCAAAGGCCCGCCACCACCGGCCGACCCCGATGCCCGGCCCGCGCTGGCATCCGAGCAACGGCGCGAGACCGCCGCGCATCGCATGGCCGTCCCGGCCGCGTACGAGCACGTCGTTCGCGAGGTCTTTGCGCACCGCGAGGCCCCATGACACCCACGATCGCCAGCAGCGCCATCGCCGACTTCCAGCAGACCTTCGCCGCGATCCGCGCCGAGATGGCCCGGGTCGTCATCGGCCACGAGCACGCGATCGAGACCATCCTCACGGCCTTCTTTGCCGGCGGGCACGTGTTGATCGAGGGCGTGCCCGGCATCGGCAAGACCTTGATCGTCCGCTCGCTCGCCGAGACCTTGAACCTGAGCTTCAACCGCATCCAGTTCACGGTCGACCTGATGCCGGCGGACATCACCGGCACCCGCATCATCAACGAGCAGCCCGACGGACGCCGCGAGCTGGTCTTCGTGCCGGGTCCCATCTTCGCGCACCTGCTGCTCGGGGACGAGATCAACCGTGCCACGCCGAAGACGCAGTCGGCGCTGCTCGAGGCCATGGCCGAGCAGCAGGTGACGGTCGCGGGCTCGAGCTATCGCCTGGGCGCGCCCTTCTTCGTGCTCGCCACGCTGAATCCGATCGAGATGGAAGGCACCTATCAGCTCCCCGAGGCGCAGCTCGACCGCTTCCTCTTCAAGGTGCTGCTCGAGTACCCGACCGAGAGCGAGCTGGTCCGCATCCTCGGCGCGACGACCGTCGCCGATCCGCCGACCGTTCGCCCGGTGCTCGCACCGGAGAACGCCGTGGCGCGCACCGAGGAGCTGAAGCGTCTGGTGCGCGAGGTGCTGGTCGCACCGCACGTCGAGCAGTACGTCGCCGGGATCGTGCGGCTCACGACCCCAGCGGGCGCGCGCGGCGACGGCGAGGCCGAAACCGAGGTCCGCCGCTACGTCACCTACGGCGCCAGCCCGCGCGGCGCGCAAGCGCTCGTCCTCGGCGCCAAGGTGATGGCGCTCCTCGACGGACGCCCGCACGTCACCTACGACGACGTCGACAAGGTCGCGGTCGCGTCGCTTCGTCACCGCCTCGTCATGAGCTTCGCCGCCGAAGCCGCCGGCGTCGCTCCCGCGCACATCGTCGAGCGCGTGCTGATCGCGGCGCGCCGGCTGCGGTCGTGACCGCACAGGCACCCGACCTCTCTTCCCTCGCCCGCTTCGACGGCCTCGCCCTGCACGTTCGCCGCGGCATGGGCGAGCGCCCCGGCGAGCGCCGCTTTCCCGGACACGCCCAGACCTCGGGCGTCGAGATCGAGTCGTATGCCGCGTACACGCCGGGCGACGATCTCCGCTACCTCGACTGGTACGCACTGGCGCGTCTCGACACGTTGCTCGTGCGTCGCTTCACCGCCGAGCGCGAGGTGCGCTTCCATCTGCTGCTCGACGCGAGCGCGTCGATGGATGCGCCGCCGGAGGACGGCAAGCTCGCCAGCGCGCGCGCGCTCGCCACGGCCCTCGCGTACATCGGTCTCGCGGCGAGCGATGCCGTGCAAGTCGCCCTCCTCGGCGGCGCCGCGCCGCGCGTGACGTCCGCGGTCTTTCGCCAGCGCCGGAGCACGCTCGGGATCGCCGGGCTGCTCGCCGGAGCGGAGGTCGCGGGCTCGGTGCAGCTCGGCGCGGCGTGCGAGGCATACGCCCGCCGCCATCGCGAGGCCGGCGCAGCCCTCGTGATCTCGGATTTCATGACCGATCCCGCCGAGGTCGAGCGCGGCATCCTGGCGCTCCAGGCGCGGCGCTTCGAGGTGCACCTGCTCCACGTCATCGGCGCGAGCGAGCTCGACCCGGCGGGCAGCTTCACCCGCGGCGTGCTGGTCGACGTCGAGTCCGGCGCGACGCAACCCATGGTCCTCACCGCCGTCGTCGCCGAGCGCTATCGCGAGGTCCTGGAAGGACACCTGACGGCGCTCCGCACCGTCGCCGAGCGCACGCGTTGCGCGTATGCCCGCTACGTCGCCGGCAGCGATCTCACCGCCTTCATCACGGGCGAGCTCGTCCGGACCGGGTTGGTGCGGCGGCGATGACGAGCCCGGCATGAGGCTCGACCACCCGACCGGCCTCCTCGGGCTGGCCGCCGTGGCGGTGCTCGTCGTCCTCTATCTCTACGATCGGCGACGACGCACCATCCCGGTCGGGACCCTCTTCCTCTGGCAGCAAGTGGAGAGCCCGCCGCGCGAGCGCCACCGCTTCCGGCCCGACCTGTCCTTCCTCGCGCAGCTCATGGTGCTGCTGACATTGATCGCCGCCTACGTCAGGCCGGTGCTCGAAGGGGCGCTGCCGCCGGCCCCGGGCGCGCCGCTCCTCGTCGTGCTCGACGTGTCGGCCAGCATGCAGACCGTCGAGGACGACGGCAGCCGCTTCGAGACGGCGCGCCAGCGTGCGCTCGCCGCCGTCGCCACGGTCGCGCCGAGCGACGAGGTGATGATCCTCACGGCCGGCGCCCGGCCGCACGTCGCGCTCGGCTGGTCGAGCGATCGGGCGAGCGTTCGTGCGGCCCTCGAAGCCCTCGTACCGACCGACACGCCGACCGATCTCGGCCCCGCGCTCGAGCTCGCGCAGGCGCTCGCCGCGGAGCGCGCCGGCGCCCGCGTCGCGGTCTTCACCGACCTCTCGCCCGAAGCGAGCGGGCTCGGCCCGGAGGCCCGGACGCGCCTCGACTACGTCCAGACGGGCCGCACCGACGACAACGTGGCGATCGCCGGCATCACGGTCGCGACACCGCCGTTTCACGGCCCGGCCGACGCGACCGCCACGATCGACGTCCGGAACTACGCGCGCACCACCCGCGACGCCGTGCTCGAGGCGCGCGTCGCCGGCGTGCCGTGGGCACGCCGCGCATTCACGATCGCCCCCCGCGCGACCGAGCACGTGCTGCTGGCCCGGCCCCCGGGGAGCGGGGCGCTCGAGGTCCGGCTCCTGACCGAGGATGCCCTCGCGGTCGACAATCACGCGACGGCGTGGATCGGGCCGAGCGCACCGCTCGATCTCCTGCTGGTGACCGACTCGCGGGCGCTCGCCGAGGCGTTCGGCGAGATCACGGCCGCGCTCGCGGGGAGCCGGGTCGAGGTGACGTCGCGCGAGCGCTACGATGCCGCGCCGCCCGCGGGACGTCGCGTCGCGCTCTTCGACGGCTTCGTGCCGGCGACGTTGCCGCTCGCGACCAACGCCCTCTACGTGGCACCCCCCGCCGGCAACGACGTCTGCCCGAGCGCCGGACGGCGCGCCGAGGCCCTCGTCATCGACTGGGACGAAGAGCATCCCGCCCTCGTCGGGCTCGACGCGCTGCAGGCGCTCGGGGTCGCAGGCACGAGCGTGCTCGGCGAGACGGACTGGGGTGCGCCGATCGTGCTCGCCGCGTCGGAGCACGCGGCGTTTCCGCTGGTGGTCGCCGGCGAGCGGAACGGCCGCCGCACCGCCTGTCTCGGTGCCGAGCTCGCCGGACCGCTCGCGTCGTCGGACCGGATGCCGCTCCTGCTGCTCACGCTCGCCACGCTCCGCTGGCTGGCCGAGCCGTTCGGGCCGAGCGCGCTCGTCGTCGAGACCGGGCATCCGGTGCTCGCCGGCGCGGGACCGACCGGGCCGATCGGCGGCGAGGGTCTCGAGATCGCAGGCAATCCCCCGGTGGTCTCGGCCGAACGGGCCGGTGTCTTTGCGGTCGGCCCGGCCGGCGCGGAACGCCTCGTGCTCGCGAACCTCTTCGACGACCGCGAATCCGACGTCGGGCGCAGCGGGGCGGGCGAGTGGCCCGCGACCGCCCGCGACGCCCCGCCGCCGCCGATCCGGAGCGGCCGGCCGCTCGCGCCCTGGTTTCTCGGCGCCGCACTGGTGCTGCTCGCGATCGAGTGGGCGATGTGGCGGCGCACGCACGTCCGTCCCGCGGCGCGCCGGCGCGAAGGAACGGCCGCGCCATGACCCTGCACGTCGACACCCCGGAAGCGTTGCTGCTCCTGGCGCTGGTGCCGCTGTTCTTCGTGCGCGGTCGGTGGAGCGCCGGGCGCGCCACCCTGCTCGCGACCGGGCTCCGCTGTACCGCGGCGGTGCTGGTGATCGAGCTCCTCGCCGGCGTCCACCTCGAGCGTCCGCGCCCCGAGGCGGGCACGTGCCTCGTCGCCGCGATCGACGTGTCGGCGAGCGTGCAGCGCGCCGGAGCGGAGCGCGCACGTGAGGTCCTGGAGGTGCTCGTCCCGCGGCTCGGCCCCGACGACCTGATCGGCTCGATCGCCTTTGCGGCACGCGCCCACGTGGTCGCGCACCCCGGGCGCGGCATCCGAGAGACGGCCAGCCTCTTGCCGCCCCCGGCGAGCGACCTCACCGGGCTCGAGAGCGGCGACACCGACCTCGCCGCCGCCTTCACGACCGCGAGCGCGCTCTGTCCGGTCGGGAAGGAGCGGGCGCTCCTGCTCTTCTCCGACGGCAACGAGACCGAGGGCAGTCTGCAGGCCGAGGTGGTGCGGACGAACGGCCGCTTGCCGGTGTTCGCGTTCGTTCCCGCCGCCGCCGCGCTGCCGTCCGCCGTCATCCGGCGCGTGCTCGCCCCGACGTTCGCGCCCGAGCACACCGTCCTGCCGCTCGAGCTCGTCGTCGAAAGCCGGGCCGCGGAGCCTCTGCCCGCCGAGCTGCAACTGATCGCGAACGGCGAGCCGCTCACCCGCGAGCGCACCCGGCTGGCGCCGGGCCTGAACGTCATCGCCCTGCCGTATCCCCTGCGCGGCGCCGGGCAGTCCGCGCCCGAAGCCGAGCTCGCGTTGCCGACCGTCCCGGCCCCCTCGCAGGGCCGGGCGCCCGCGACCCTCCCCCCCCCCCCGCCGCTGCCCGTTCTGC
>CAZWAX010000427.1:0-5183 GCA_964631985.1 uncultured Polyangiaceae bacterium
GGCGACGGCGAGCCAGCGGCCCCGCCTCCGCCTCGAGCTCGGCGTCACCTCGACGAGCGTCACGACGACGTCGACCCCCAGCGCCACCGCCACGGCCACCGCGACCACGCCGGGCAGCGCCACGCCGACCGTGCCGCCGACGAGCGTGACGCGCACCCCGACCCCGACCAGAACGCCCACGCCGACGCTCACGCCGACGGCGACGCGCACGCGGACGCCCACCCCGACGCCGACCCGCAGCCCGAGCCCGACGCGCACCGGCTCAGTGACGCCGACCCCGGCCGCCACCGCGACTCCCGACGACGTCGTCGATCTCGGCGCCGCCGCCGACACCTACGTCGAGGCCGGTACCGAGGCGACGTGGGATCACGGGCTCGCCGGCCACTTCGACATCGACATCAAGCCGTGGGGCCTCAGCTATCTGAAGTTCGACCTGACGGCCGTCGACCTGCCCGTGCTTCGCGCCACGCTCACGTTGCGCTGCACGAATGCATCGGGCGACGGCGGAACGTTCTATCCGGTCGGTGACCCGAGCTGGATCGAGGGCAATCGTACCGGTATCGACACCGGCAGCGTGGGCGGCCCCGGCCTCAAGTGGACCGAGGTCGACACCAACGCCGACGGCAGGGTCGACGCGCTCGACGCCTCGCCCTACGTCCCCGACTTCACGACTCCGCTCGCCGCGATCGGCGCCGTGGACTCGGGTGACGACGTCGTCGTCGACCTGACCGCGGCGTTCCAGGACGGCCCGGGCGTCTATGCGCTGGCAATCCGCAATACCGATTCCGACGGCGTCACCTATGCCTCGATGCAGTCACCGAACGCGAGCCTGCGGCCGCGCCTCCACCTCGAGCTCGGATCGCCCGTAGCACCGTTCTCGAGCTTCCCCGAGTCCATCGCCGCCTGCCCGCTGGCGACGGTCGACGCCGACGTCACGGTCGCCGCGAGCCAACCGGGCACCGCCTTCGGCACGGGCGACCAGCTCGGTGCCGGCGCCGCACCGTTCACGCGAACGTTCTTCCGGGTCGCCGTGAGCGGCCTCGGCGACACGCCGCCGACGAGCGTCCAGCTCGGTCTCACCGTCGCGGACGGCGCCGGCGCGGGGAGCGACACGGGCGGACGGCTGTCGTGGATCGCGGCGTGCGATTGGGACGAGCGCGACACGACCTGGAACACCCAGCCGGACACGACCGGCGCCGTGGTGCTCGACGCGCAGGGCGAAGTCGCGGCCGGTGAGCTGGTGGTCTTCGACATCACGCCGGCCGTCACCGGCGACGGCACCTACTGCTTCGTCCTCGACAGTCCTTCCGCAGACGCGGTCGTCTACCGCGCCTCGGAGGCGGCGAGCGGCGGCCCCGCGGTCGCGATCGTCGTCGACGGCGTCTGCGAGCCCGACGCACGCGTGGACGGGAGCGCGGACACGGGCGTGTGTATCGCGCCCGTTCCCGTGGAGGCCGGCCAATCGCTCACGTGGGCACCCGCTCCCGATGGAGTAGTGCGTGCTTTTCCAGGATCACTCTCGTAGCGCCCGACGGGCGCTGTGTTCATGGTGCGAACATCTCCTGGAGCACATCCAAGGCCTGACGCAGCGTTTGTTGTCCCAGCCGCCCGAGCTTCCGCACTACCCGCTTCCCGTCCACGGCGCGCAGCTGATCGAGCACAAGGTGCCCAGACTTTCCCGCGAATCGGCACGGCACTCGAAACGGGTAGGAGTGGAGGCCTGTGGTCAGCGGCGCCACGATGAACGTCCCCAGATGCGCATTCAGCTCATCGGGTGAAACAACTACGCACGGTCGAGTCTTGCGAATCTCACTTCCTTTGGTGGGATCGAGGTTGACCAGAAGGACCTCACCGCGATGAATCTCCCGCGCCGCTACCACCGCCAATCTTCCTCGTCGAATCGCGTGGAGGTTGGTGCGTCGATGAGTCCGCCCCGCCCGCCGCTTCGCAAACGACGCGCAGCCTCCGCCCATCCCGAACGCCGCTGGCCGACTTTTTGGATCACGATACTGCCCTTCCGAGCGTGAACCTCGACCTCCTCGTCGAGCCCGGCTTCCGCCAAGAGGACCCTCGGCAGTCGCACACCCAGGGATCGACCGACATGCACCAACCGTGTCTTCATCAGCCTACGATCCATCGCACGAAATCACCTACCCGATCGAAAGAGTAGCCGTCACGCTACTCGTCTCCACTGGTGTCCGAAAGACGCCAGGCGGTAAGCACCGATCTCCCGGAAGCCAGTCGCGGGATAGATGAACGTCAGCTCAACGAAGCCAACACTGAGCTCGAACGCTCGACATGGCATTCGATTCATCGGCATACGCCACTCCCTAAATCACCAAACCGATGCTGGCGCCGTGCCGCGCCGCCTCGGCCATGAAGCGCGGCAACCACGCCGAGCCGGCGACGAAGAGCTGCGGGATGTCACCGTCGGCCTTGAGCTGCTCGTAGAGCTGCGGGGCGGGCACCGATCCGTAGACCAGCACGACCGTATCGAAGCCCTCTTTGCGATACGTGGTCGGACCGTAGGCCGACACGAGCTCGAACCCGTCCGCCGTCACCGCGTTCAGCACCAGGTTCGGGTGCACGACGACGCCGCACTCTTCCATGCGCCGCAGCACCATGCCCACCGAGTAGCGCGCGATCTCGAACCCGAGGTGCACCGATTTGGTGAAGACCTCGACGTGCTTACCGCGATCCGACAGGTACTCCGCGACGCACGGGGTCTCGTAGTAGTCCTCCTGCGAGACGATCGCGACGCGGTCGCCCACCTTGGCTTTTCCCGCCAGCACGTCCCACGCCTGCACCACGTGCGGCAGGTCGATGCCGGGGATGCCGGTCGGCAGACGCGGCACCGATCCCGTCGCGATGACCACCGCGTCGGGCTTCAGCGCCCGGATGGCGCCGGCGTCGGCGTCGGACTCGAGCCGCACCTCGACGCCGAGCCGCTCCATCTCGTTCTCCTCGAAGTACACCTGGTCCTCGAAATCGTCGCGCCCGGGCGTCGCCATGGCGAGCAGCATCTGCCCCCCGAGGCGCTTGCCGCGCTCCAGGAGCGTCACCGTGTGGCCGCGCATGGCGGCGACGCGCGCGGCTTCCGTACCCGCGAGCCCGCCGCCCACGACGACGACGCGCTTCGGGTCGTCGGTCGGCTTGTAGGTCTGCTCCCACTTGAGCTCGTTGCCGATGACGGGATTGATCGAGCAGGTCGGCGTGTACGGGAAGGTCCGCGGCTCCGACGCCTCGTCGATGCAGCGCGTGCAGCTGATGCAGCGGCGGATCTCGCTGAGGCGACCTTCGCGCGCCTTGTTGGCGAACTCGGGGTCGGCGATGCCGGCGCGCACCATACCGACCAGGTCGCAATAGCCGTCGCGGACGAGCTCCTCGGCGACCACGGGATCGTTGATGCGGCCGCTGAACAGCACCGCGATGCGCTTCTCCTGGCTCTCGAGGTCGACCTTGGCGGCCTTGCCGTACTCCCGGAACTGGCCGTGGCCGTAGTACGAGTTCGGCACGTACGAAGGCGCGCCCCAGCAGTGCCCGACGTCGATGTCGACGAAATCGAGGAGCCCGGTCTCCCCGATGTAGTAGAGCATCTCGCGCATCTCGAGGTTGTCGTAGCCGCCGCGGCGGAACTCCTTGCCGCTGATGCGGATGCCGAGCCCGAGGTCGTTGCCGATGCGGCCGCGGATGCGGCGCAGCGCTTCGACCACGAAACGGATGCGCTCTTGGGGCCCTCCTCCCCACCGATCGGTGCGGCGGTTGGTGACCGGCGAGAGGAAGGTGTAGCCGAGCGTCTCGTGCGCGCAGTGCATCTCGATGCCGTCGGCGCCGAACTTCTTCGCGGCCTCCGCGGCGTCCGCATAGCTCGCGAAGTGGAACTCGATCTCGTCCTCGCCCATGACGTGCGGGACGTAGTCCTGCGCGCCGACGACGGGCACCGCGGACGGCGCCCACACGGCGGAGAGATGCGTCAGCTGGGCGATCGCGATCGCGCCCACCTCGTGCAGCTCGCCGTAGAACTTGGTCATGCCCTCGGCGAAGGGCGGGTTCTGGTAGATCGGGTAGCGCGACGCGAAGCCGACCGCGAGTCCGACCTCGTCGGGCGTCTCGGGCGGAAACGGCGACGGCAGGAGCCAGGTCTCGCTGCCGATCCAACCCGCGCCGCCTTTGGCCTTCGCGAGGTGGTGGGCGATGAAGTGGTCGTCGATCCCGCCCGGCACCATCGACGAGTTGATCGTGTTGGTGGTCTCGCAGATGCGGTTCGGCACGCGCATCGGGCCGACCTGAATGGGCTCGAAGAGGTGGTGGAACTGGCTCATGGGATCAGGCCGGACCCGTCGGCGTCACGATGACGATCGGGAAAGGTCGCGCCGTCTGCTTCTGGAAGAGCTCCCACAGCGGCAGCAGCTCGACGAGCTGCGGCCAGAGCTCGCGGCGCTCGGCGTCCGTCGCGTCACGCGCGACGGCCGTCGACTTCGTGCGGTCGAGCTGGATCCAGCACTGCCTGTTCGCATCGAGGTTGCCGTACCACGCGGGGTTCTGGTCGTACCCGGCGAGCGACGCGACGACCACGACGTCCGCTCCGTGCCGTAGGAAGACCAGCGCGACCGTGCGCTGCTGGCCGGACTTTCGTCCGACCGTCGTGAGGAGAAGGGTCGGGAGTCCCGAGGATCCGCCACCCGCGGCGCGGCCATCGGGATTCGCCAGGTAGGCCTCGACGTCCGCCTTGCCGTCGCTGCGGATGCGACTCAACGAGGACGTCTGGTCCTGCAGGTACACCCATTCGGCATCGGACAGGAAGTCCGGCTTCTGCATGGTCTCGCGTTTCGACATGGTCGGCCTCTAGCTCACCTTCGCGATGATGTCGCCGGCGTAGCGCTTGATGGCTTCTTGCTTCACGGCCAGCGGGGGCTGCAAGGCCATCGACGACACGCCGAGCTCGGCCAGGATGCTCGGCTGCGTCCACGGCGCGACCTGGAGATCGGTGACCCCGAGGTCTTCCAGGCGGCGGATGCCGTCGACGGTCGTGGCATCGGGACAGTGCAGCATGATGTCGAAGGGCTCGTGCTCGCGTCCGTGCTCGCGGCGCAGAGCGTTCAGCTCGGCGACCTTGGCCTTGGTCTCTTCGATGGTGTGCACGATGCCGATCCAGCCGTCGCCGTAGCGCGCCGCCCGCACCA
>CAZWAX010000428.1:0-5175 GCA_964631985.1 uncultured Polyangiaceae bacterium
CGAGACGGCGGCAGCGCGCGCGCTCACGCCGCAGGAGGCGGCCGACGCGCTCGCTCGCGAGCGTCTGGCCGCCGTCGGCGAGCGCGTCGGCGCGCCATGCATCGAGCATCATTAGGATTTCTACTCGGCACGATCACCGTAATTCACTTTCTGTCATCTTGCGGGATTGAGGACGGCCGCTATTATCCGCGCGCGTGCCTCAGGTATTTCACCGCAGCACGAACACGATTGCGCGGGTCAGCATCTTCGGGGCGCTCATCGTGGTCGGGCTCGCAGGCTTCGGTCTCGATCTCGTGAACCGTTCGTCCTACGTGACACAAGCCGGGATCGCGCACGAGCAGCCGGTGCCCTTCAGTCATCGCCATCACGCCGGCGAGCTCGGCATCGATTGCCGCTATTGCCACACCAGCGTCGAGACCGGCGCGAAGGCCGGCATTCCGCCCACCCAGACGTGCATGAACTGTCACAAGCAGATTTGGTCCGACAGTCCGACGCTCGAGCCGGTGCGCGCGAGCTTCCGCACCGACGCGTCGATCCCGTGGGTGAAGGTCCACGATCTCCCCGACTTCGTCTTCTTCAACCACTCCATCCACGTGGCGAAAGGCGTCGGATGCGAGACCTGTCACGGTCGCGTCGACCGCATGAACCTCACGTGGCAGCAGAGCTCGTTGCAGATGGGGTGGTGTCTCGATTGCCACCGCAACCCCGAGCGGTACGTGCGTCCCAAGGAGGAGGTCTTCACGATGGGATGGCAACCCCCGGGTGATCAGCTGGAGCTCGGGCGCGAGCTGCTGAAGGCGAACGACGTGCATCCCAAGACGGACTGCGACACATGCCACCGTTAGGCAAGGACGAGTCATCGAGGAGCACCGACGAGTCGACGATGAGCGCCTCGACGAAACCACCCGCGAGCGAGGTGACCATGGACCTCGAGACCGTTCGCGCCGAGCTCGCGGCCGCGCGGGGCCGGAACTATTGGCGGAGCCTCGAGGAGCTGGCGGCGCGGCCGGGGTTCGACGCGATGCTGGCGCGCGAGCTGCCGCGCCAGGCGACCGGTTTCCTCGAAGCGGTCGACCGCCGGCAGTTCCTGCAGCTGATGGGGGCGTCGCTTGCGCTCGCCGGCGTCTCGGCGTGTACGCGGCAGCCGACCGAGACCATCATGCCGTACGTGAAGGCACCGGAAGACGTGATTCCGGGCCGGCCGCTCTACTTCGCGACCGCCATGCCGCTCGGGGGCATCGGCACCGGTGTGCTGGTCGAGAGCCACATGGGCCGCCCGACGAAAATCGAGGGCAACCCCGATCACCCGTCGAGCCGCGGGGCAACCGACGCCTTCGCCCAGGCGTCGATCCTCGGCCTCTACGACCCCGACCGGTCGCAAGTCGTCAGCAGTGCCGGCGAGATCCGACCGTGGAGCGCGTTCCTCGCCGCCCTCGCGAAGGCGCTCGCAGGGCAGGAGGCCCGGCGCGGCGCGGGGTTGCGCATCCTCAGCGACACGATCACCTCGCCGTCGCTCGCGGCGCAGCTGGGCGATCTCGTGGAGAAGTACCCGCGTGCCCAGGTGCACCAATGGGACCCGATCGCCCGCGACAACGCGCGGATCGGGGCGCGTATGGCGCTCGGGGCGGACGTCGACGTGCACTACCGCTTCGACGCCGCCGATCTCGTGGTGGCGCTCGACGCCGATTTTCTCGGGAGCGGTCCGGACAGGGTGCGCTACCTCCGCGATTTCAGCGCCCGCCGGAAGCCGGGCGCCGCGATGAACCGCCTCTATGCGCTCGAGAGCACGCCGACGATCACGGGCGCCCGGGCCGATCACCGCCTCGCCGCCTCGGCGACGGAGATCGAGCGTTTCGCGTGGGCGCTCACCGCCGCGCTCGCTCGGATCGAGGAAGATCCGCCGCCGGCGGCGCCGGAGCGCATGCGCTGGATGCGTGGGCTGGCGCGCGATCTGCTCGCGCATCGCGAGCGGAGCATCGTCGTCGCCGGCGACCACCAGTCGGCGGCCGTGCACGCGTGTGTGCACGCCCTGAACTTCGGGCTCGGCAACGTCGGCAAGACGGTGATCTACACGGAGCCCGTTGCGGCGCAGCCGGTGTATTCGATGGCGTCGCTGCAGGATCTCGTTGCGGCCATGGACGCCGGCCAGGTCGAGGTGTTGCTGATCCTCGGGAGCAATCCCGTCGCGACCGCGCCGGCGGATCTTCAATTCGGGGCGCGACTCGCGAAAGTCGGATTCCGCGCCCAGCTCGGACTGTACGACGACGAGACCGCGGAGCTCTGTCACTGGCACATCCCCGAGGCCCACTACCTCGAGAGCTGGGGCGACGTGCGGTCGACCGACGGCACCCTGACGATCGTGCAGCCGTTGATCGCGCCGCTCTACGACGGGAAGACCGCGCTCGAGGTGCTCGCCGCCGCGTCCGGGCGGGAGCGCAGCGGCTACGATCTCGTCCGCGACTTCTGGCGCGAGCGCCACGGCACCGGCGATTTCGAGCGCTGGTGGCGGACGGCGTTGCACGACGGGCTGGTGCCGAGCACCGCGCTCGTGGCGAAGCAGGCCACGCTGCACCCGAAGTGGAAGGCCGAGATCGCCGCGGCGCTGGCCCCGAAGGAATCGCAAGGTTTGGAGCTCGTCTTCCGGCTCGACGCCGGCGTGCTCGACGGCCGCTTCGCCAACAACGGCTGGCTGCAAGAGGTGCCGAAGCCGATCACCAAGCTCACGTGGGACAACGCCGCGCTCGTGAGCCCGGCAACCGCGCAGCGCCTCGGGCTCGTCAACGAGGACGTCGTCGAGCTTTCGTACGAGGGCCGGACGCTCGAGGCGCCGGTCTGGATCATCCCCGGAAACGCCGACGACTCGATCACGCTCCACCTCGGCTACGGGCGCACGCGCGCCGGCCGGGTCGGCGATGGCGTCGGCGTCGACGCGAACCGCATCCGCACCAGCGCCGCGCCCTGGGTCGCGCGCGGGGTCGAGCTGAAGAAGACCGGCCGCCGCCATCCGCTGGTCTCGACGCAAGAGCACCACTCCATGGAGGGCCGTCACCTCGTGCGCGAGGCATCGCTCGCGAAGTACACGCACGACCCGGCCTTCGCGCGCGAGCTCGTGCACGAGCCCGCGGACGACATGACCCTCTACCCGCCGCATCCGTACGAAGGCGCGGCGTGGGGCATGACGATCGACCTCGCGTCGTGCGTCGGGTGCAACGCCTGCGTCATCGCCTGCAACGCCGAGAACAACATCCCGATCGTCGGCAAGGACGAGGTCGGCAAGGGCCGCGAGATGCACTGGATTCGGATCGACCGCTACTTCGAGGGCACGGCCGAGAGTCCCACCATCGTCCATCAGCCCGTTCCGTGCATGCACTGCGAGAACGCGCCCTGCGAGGTGGTGTGCCCGGTGAACGCGACCGTGCACAGCAGCGAAGGCCTGAATGACATGGTCTACAACCGCTGTGTCGGCACGAAGTACTGCTCGAACAACTGCCCCTACAAGGTCCGGCGCTTCAACTTCTTCAAGTACCAGGACTGGACGACCGAGAGCCTGAAGCTCGCCCGCAACCCCGACGTCACGGTGCGCTCGTACGGCGTGATGGAGAAGTGCACGTACTGCGTGCAGCGCATCAGTCAGGCGCGCATCGCGGCCCGGCGCGAGGATCGCCCCGTGCGCGACGGTGAGGTCGTGACGGCGTGCCAGCAGGCGTGTCCGGCGGGCGCGATCGTCTTCGGCGATCTCAACGACCCCGAAAGTCAGGTCGCCAAGCAGAAGGCCGACGCACGGAACTACGCGCTGCTGGGCGATCTCAACACCCGGCCGCGCACGACCTATCTCGCGTCGGTGCGGAACCCGAACCCGGACCTCCAGCCCGAGCCGGCGCCGCCCCACGGAGAGAAGCACGGGTGAGCGAGCCGACGACGACCACGACGGCCGCGCCGCCGATCGACGCGCCGGCGCGGGCCCCGTTCATCGAGCCCGGCCACACCTTCGAGTCGGTCACCGACAAGATCGGCGCGATCGTCCTCGATCGGGGCGTCCGGCGCGGCTGGCTGATCGGCTTCACGATCTCGTTCTCGCTGCTCATGCTCTTGCTGTTCGCGCTCACCAACCTGGTCGCGCAGGGCATCGGCATCTGGGGCATCAACGTCCCGGTCGCCTGGGGCTTCGACATCATCAATTTCGTGTGGTGGATCGGCATCGGGCACGCCGGGACGCTGATCTCGGCGATCCTGCTCCTCCTCCGCCAGCAGTGGCGCACGTCGATCAACCGCTTCGCCGAAGCGATGACGCTCTTCGCGGTCGCCTGCGCCGGGATCTTCCCGATCGCCCACCTCGGACGCCCGTGGCTGGCGTACTGGCTCTTCCCCTACCCGAACACGATGGGCATGTGGCCGAACTTCCGGAGCCCGCTCGTGTGGGACGTCTTCGCCGTCTCCACCTACGCGACGGTGTCGTTCATGTTCTGGTTCGTCGGCCTGATTCCCGACCTCGCGACCCTGCGCGACCGCTCGGAAAGCCGCGTCGGGCGCGCCGTGTACGGCATGCTGGCGATGGGATGGCGCGGCTCGGCGCTGCATTGGCACCGCTACGAGACCGCGTACCTGCTGCTCGCCGGGCTTTCCACGCCGTTGGTGGTGTCGGTGCACACGATCGTCAGCTTCGACTTCGCGGTGTCGCTGATGCCGGGCTGGCACGCGACGATCTTCCCGCCGTACTTCGTCGCCGGCGCCATCTATGCCGGGTTCGCGATGGTGCTGACGCTCGCGATCCCGCTCCGGCGCTACTACGACCTCGAAGACTTCATCACGCTTCGTCACCTCGACAACATGGCGCGCGTGATGCTCGCGACCGGTCTCGTCGTCGCCTACGGCTACATGATGGAGACCTTCATCGCCTGGTACAGCGCCAACACCTTCGAGCAGTTCATGGTCACCAACCGCCTCTTCGGGCCCTACAACAAGCTCTACTGGGCGCTGATCTTCTGCAACGTCGTGGCGCCGCAGCTGATGTGGTTCAAGAAGCTCCGTTTGAACCTCGGCTGGCTCTTCGTGGTGTCGATCGTCGTCTCGATCGGCATGTGGCTCGAGCGGTACATCATCATCGTCGTGAGCCTGCACCGCGACTGCCTGCCGTCGTCGTGGGCCATGTACACGGGGACGGCCTGGGACTGGGCG
>CAZWAX010000429.1:0-5172 GCA_964631985.1 uncultured Polyangiaceae bacterium
CCTCTTCGTGGATGACGGTTGTGTTGGTGGTGCGCTCGTTCCAATCCGCGGCCGGGTGCACGTTGACCTCGATGACGCCGGGATCGGGCGTGACCTCGGGCTTCCGGGGGCGCGGATCGCTTGGCGGGTGGTAGCCCTCGACGAGCACGGGCACGCCGATCTCGGCGGCCGTCTCCTCGACGGCGGCGACGAGATCGAGGTAGTCGGGCAGCCACCCGAGCGGCGGCATGAAGACGTGCAGCTTGCCGTCGCGCGGCTCGACGCAGACGGCGGTGCGGACCGTGTCGGCGGCTGATTGGAAGGGTGCGGGCGGCAGGTCGGCGTGGGCCGTGCGCGTCGCCGCCGTCCCGAGCCCGCGGTGCGACGGCAGGTCGCGTGCGTACTCGCGGGTCGACGCGGCGTCGGGCGGCGGCAGCGGGCGCGGCTGGGTCGTGATGCGCGCCCAGCGATGCGGCAGCGCCGGCCGCGGCGCGAACGGGTCGACCTCGATCAGGTACGGGAAGTCTTCCTTCGACACCCACGGGAGCGAGTCGAGCGGCAGGCGATACCCCATCGGCGAGTCGCCGGGCATCAGATACATGCGCTCGGGGCGGAGGAACCAGCGGCCGCTCTTCCAGCGTGCGCTGCCAGGCGTCACATTGCCGGTCGGCGCGATCGGAAGCGCATAGCCGACCACGGTCTGGAGCCCCTGCTCGAAGATGCGGGCGAGCCGCGCGCGCTCTTCGGGGCTCTCGATGCGCGCGTCGAAGGGATCGACGTTGACCGGCAGGCGGCGCTCGCGCCAGAGGTAGTACCAGACGTCCTCGAAGCCGGCGATGGCGTGCTCGGGGTCGACGCCGAGCTTGCGCGCGAGGGTCTGCGTGAACCGGTCGGCATCGGTGGCGGTCAGGCCGTAGTCGGTCTCGTCGGCGGCGACGAGCTCGGGCCGTTCCCAGACCGGCTCGCCGTCGAGCCGCCAGTAGCAGCCGAGCGCCCAGCGCGGCAGCGGTTCGCCCGGGTACCACTTGCCCTGGCCGAAGTGCAGGAGCCCGCTCGGCGCGAAGCGGTCGCGCAGGCGGCGCGCCAGCGCGCCGGCCAAGCGGCGCTTGCCCGCGCCGAGGGCGGTGAAGTTCCACTCCTCGCCGTCGCGATCGTCGATCGAGACGAAGGTCGGCTCGCCGCCCATGGTCAGGCGGACGTCGCCGGCAGCGAGCCGCGCGTCGACCGCGTGGCCGAGGGCGTCGATCGCGGCCCACTGCTCGTCGGTGTAGGGCAGGGTGACGCGCGGGTCCTCGCGGACACGCGTCACCGCCATGCTGAACTCGAACTCGGTCTCGCACTCGTCGATCAAGCCGTCGATCGGCGCGGCGCTCGACGGATCGGCCGTACAGGCGAGCGGAATGTGTCCCTCGCCGGCGAGCAGGCCCGAGGTCGGGTCCAGGCCGACCCAGCCTGCGCCGGGGAGATAGATCTCCGCCCAGGCGTGGAGGTCGGTGAAGTCGTGCGCGGCGCCGGACGGGCCGTCGAGCGATTGCTGGTCGGGCTTCAGCTGGATCAGGTAGCCCGAGACGAAGCGCGCGGCGAAGCCCAGGTGGCGGAGGATCTGCACCAGGAGCCAGCCCGTGTCGCGACACGAGCCGAGGGCGAGGGCCAGCGTCTCGTCGCAGGTCTGGATGCCCGGCTCCATCCGGATGACGTAGCCGATGTCGCCGTGCAGCCGCTGATTGAGCGCGACCATGACGTCGATCGTGCGCCCTTCCGGCTTCCCGACGGCCGTGAGCCAGCGCTCGAGGCGCGGGCCGACCGGCTCGGTCTCCCGATACGGACGGAGGGCATGGGCGAGGGCGGGGTCGTACGTGAAGGGATAGGTCTCGGCCGCCGGCTCCAGGAAGAAGTCGAACGGGTTGATCACCGTCATGTCGGCGATCAGGTCGACCTCGACGTCGAGCAGCCGGGTCGGCTCCTGGAAGACCGCGCGCGCCAGGAAATTGCTCTGCGGATCCTGCAGCCAGTTGAGAAAGTGACCCGGCGGCGTGACCTTCAGCGAGTAGCTCAGGATCGGCGTCCGGGTGTGGGGCGCCGGCCGAAGCCGGATCGTTTGCGGCCCGAGGGTGATCGGCCGATCGTAGCGATAGGTCGTGCGGTGATGGAGGGCGACGTGTAGGGCCATGATCGAGTGGGCGCAGCCGTGGCGTTCACCGGGTTAGCGCGTTCTGTGCCACGGCGCCGCCGTGGATTCTGCGCGACTTCTCGGGACGCGACGGACGTCGTGCCTTCGAAAGAGGCAGCACGCGCCCGCACGGTTGGTCGCAGGGGTGGACGGACCCGCGCGTGCCGTCGGGGGTGGGACGGGCACGCGCGGTCCGGATCGCGCGTGCTCGTCGGGGTCGGACGCGCACGCGCTGATGAGCGGTTGGAGGCGGGATCCAGAGGCGGGTCAGGTCATGCTCAGGGGTGTCGAGCGGGGCGAACAGTAGGCGAACCGTTAGGCGAAGTCAAGGCGAAAGTCGCCGCCGGCCGTGATCCGCCCGACGGTCGTGCTACAAGGCCCGACCCGACGATGCGGATGTACTTCGACTTCGCCACCTGGGGCCGCATGATCCGACTCGCCTGGCGCGAGACCCACGCGCGGACGCGCCGGAAGCTGCTCGTCCGGCTGCTCGTCACCGTGCCCCTGGTCGCGAGCTTCCACGCCGTCTGCTTCTTTCTCGACGGGATCCTCTTCCCGGGGCTCCGCAAGGTCGCGATCACGACGCCGGTCTTCATCGTCGGGCACGCCCGCAGCGGGACGACGCTCCTCCACCGCCTGATGAGCGAGGATCGCGAGCGCTTCAGCGTCTTCCTCTACTACGAGCTCTTCTTCCCGTCGCTGTTGCAGAAGAAGGTGATCCGCGCCCTCGCCGCGCTCGATCGCCGGCTCGGCGGGCGGATCGCGAGCCGGGTCGAGGCCTGGGAAGAGCGGACCTTCGGCCCCATGCGCCACATCCACCCGATGGGGCTGACGATGCCGGAGGAGGACGATTTCCTCCTGACGTACTCGTGCGCGTCCGGGTACTGGGTCGTGCTGCTGCCGTACCTCGGCGAGCTCGACTTCTACCACGTCGACGAGATGCCGCCGGCGAAGCGGCGTCGTTTGATGCGGTTCTACGCCGAGTGCGTGCGCCGCCAGGTGTATCTGAACGGGTCGGACAAGATTCATCTCAGCAAGAACCCGATCTTCTCCGGGCGGGTCGCGAGCCTGATCGAGACGTTTCCCGACGCGCGCATCGTCGTCTGCCTCCGCGATCCGGGGGAGACGATCCCGAGCCTGCTGAAGCTCATGCAGACCGGCTGGGCGCGGCGGCGCTGGGACGCCGAGCGCATGCAGCGCTCGCTCCGCGTCCTCGCCGAGCAATCGTTCCATACCTATCGGTACCCGCTCGAGGTATTGCGCCGGCATCCCGCGACGCCGCACGCGATCGTCGACTATCGCGATCTGGTGCGCGATCCCGCGGCCGTCGTCCAGCGGGTCTATGAGCGGCTCGGCTTCCCGCGCTCGCCCGAGCTCGAGCGGGCGCTCGCGGTGCAGGAGCGCCGCTCCGGCGCGCGCGAGTCGGGGCACAGCTACAGCCTGGAAGAGTTCGGGCTCCGCCGCGACGAGATCCAAGCGGCGCTCGCCGATCTCTACGCGGTCTTCAAGTGGAACGTCGGGAGCGAGCAAGGAACAGGGACAGGAACGCGGACATGAGCGACGACACCGACGCCGCCGCGGCGCGCCTACGCGCCGGCTGGGACGAGCTGCTCGCCGCGCTCGGACGCGCCCGCGACGCGATCGACGACCCGAAGCTGCATGCGCCGCCGCCTTCCGACCGCGCGCTGGCCGAGGGCTATCGCTACCTCCTCGGCTGGGTGCACGGCGCCTTCGAGCGCGCCTTCCACGCCGACCCCGCACGCCCCTCCTTCCGGCGCGCCATCCAGCCGATCAGCCGCTCGACGATCGACAACGCCGACGCGCTCTATCTGAACGCCGAGATCGACGGCGCGCGCAGCTATCGCATCAGTGGGCAGGCCCCGACGGCCACCGGTCGGAAGCCGCCGCACTATTTCATCTTCGAGGTCGCGACCGACTACGCCGGCGACAGCGGCTCGATCGCCGAGCTCCGGCCCGGCAAGCGCGTCGGCACCGGCAAGCTCGACTCGTCGGAGATCCACTGGAGTGCCGCCGGCCGTTTCGAGGTCCTGCTCGCGCCCGAGCGGCCCGCCGGTCACGCGGGCAACTTCATTGCGACGACGCGCGTGCGGTCGGCGAAGAAGCCCGACGGTACGCGCGAGCCGATGACCCACGTCGCCCGCCATCTGACGCTCCGCGAGCTCTTCCACGATTGGGAGCACGAGGACGCGCTCGAGATCG
Organism: uncultured Polyangiaceae bacterium; assembly: GCA_964631985.1. GTDB lineage: Bacteria > Desulfobacterota > Binatia > UTPRO1 > UTPRO1 > UTPRO1. The sequence continues at coordinate 4,370 of CAZWAX010000429.1, forward strand.
CGATCACGCCGCTCGACGAAGCGTCGACGGAGTCGGCCGCGCTCGCCCCCCCGCCGCCGCTCGACGCCGCCCGCGCCGCCGCCGAGCTCCGCCGCATGGCCGCGATCGTCGAGAACCAGATGAAGTTCTGGAACGAGTTCTATGCCGTCGTCCTCGAGACCCACGCCGACATGAACGGCGACGGGAAGCGCTTCATGCCGCGCAACGACTTCAACGCCCCGAACGCCGCGACGCTCGCGACCGGCGGCGGCCAGAGCACCAACGTCTACGCCGGCGGCGTCTACGAGCTCGGCGACGACGAGGCGTTGGTGATCGACATGCGAGTCCCGGTCCCGCCGCTCTATCAAGGGTTCCACCTCGCCAACCTGTGGGGCGAATCGCTCGACTACGCGAACCACCAGAGCAGCCTGAACGGCTTCCAGACGGTGTGGGACGGTGCGGGCGCCGGTGTGACGACCGCGCCCGCAGCGCGCTACGTGATCGCGCATCGCGACCCCGGGGTCGCGAACTGGCTCGACACGACGGGGGTGCCGGTGGGGTTCATGACGTTCCGGTGGACGTACGCGGAAGCGCCGGCGGAGATGCCGGTGGTGCGGGTCGCGAAGGTGGCGCTCGATCAGGTCGGCGGCGGGCGAGGCGTGTCGGAGGAGCACCGTCGCCATGCGATCCGGGTGCGACACGCCCACGTGCAGCGACGGTATCGCCAGTACTAGAGGCGCGGGCGTCGCGCGCGGCGTGCCCTAGCAAGGTTGCTGAAAAAGGCCGATCTGCTTCGTTGCTCGGTCGTTCGCTTGTGCGGCGTA
>CAZWAX010000430.1:0-5155 GCA_964631985.1 uncultured Polyangiaceae bacterium
AGGATGCCTACGGCCGCGCGCTCGCGATCTTCGAGCACGCGCGCGCGCCGCTCGGCGTCTTCACTGCCGAGATGGGGCTCGCGGTGGTGGACCTGACGCGCGCGCGTCACGCCGCGGCGCACGAGCGCACCCGGCGTCTCACCGCCATCGCCGCGTCGGAGCAGCCCGCCTTGGCGCCGATCGCCCACTGCTGGGCGGGGTTCGCTTCGTCCGCGCTCGGCGAGCTCGAGCGCGCGCAGCGCGAGCTCGAGGCCGGCATCGCGGCGGGCGGCGATCCCGGGCTGCCGCGGAACTTCAGCGTCCCGCGCATGCTGCGATCGCAGCTGGCGCTGGTGCTCACCGTCCGCGGCGACGACGAGGCCGCCGAACGCCTGCAAACCGACGCGCTCGCCCGGAGCCGCCGCCACGGTGCCGCATCGGAGCGCGCCCATGCGGCGCTGATCGCCGCGGAACGGGCGGTGTTCCTACGAAGCTCGCACGGTGCCCCGGCCGCCGCGGCAGGGCTCGCGCTCGCGGAGGCGAACGGGCTCACCAGTTACGTGGCGCTCTTTCGCGTCTACGATGCCGCGCTTCGTCGCGACTGGCCGCCCGCGCGCCGACGCGCCGTGATGTGCGACGCGATCGCCGATCGCGCGCGCCTCGGCGACCGTTGGCACGCCGCGCTCTTGCAGGGGCTCGTCGCCGAGATCGCGCTCGCCGACGGCGACGCGCTCGGCGCCCGCACCGCCGTCGAGGACGCGTTCACGCACGTCGCCGCGACCGGGGAGCGCTACTACGAGGCGGAGATCTGCCGCCTCCGCGCCGAGTGTGCGCTCGCGAGACGCGGGCCTGATGCCGGGACGGAGGCACGATGGTGGCTCGGGCGCGCAGCCGAGGTCGCCGTCGGTCAGGGAGCCCGCCTGTGGGAAGAGCGGGCACGGGCGCGTCTGTCCGCCGACATCGCGTCGCCGCCGCGCCGTCCGCGGGCGGCGCGCGCCGCCCGCACGCCACGCGCGAAAACCCCCTCCTCTCCCATCCCGAGGGGATGACAACATCCGCCGTGCCTGGCCGACAACCTGAGCCCGACCCATGCACCGACGCTCGGCTGACGCACGCGCCCTTGCAGAACGCAGGGCGGTGAGGGCATGTCCGCCGACATGGCGGCCAGTCCCATCCTGAGCCCGACACGTCTCGGGCCGCTCACGCTCCGGAACCGTGTCGTGAAGTGCGCCACGTACGAGACCCGCGCCGAGAGCGGGCTCGTGACCGACGCGCTGATCGACTGGCATCGCGAGATCGCCGCGGGCGGCGTCGCCATGACGACGCTCGCCTACTGCTCGGTGGCTCCCGAGGGCCGCACCTTCAAGGATCAGATCGTCATGCAGCCCGAGGCCGCGCCTGGCCTGGCGCGTTTCGCCGATGCGATGCACGCCGAGGGCGCCATGGCGGCGATCCAGCTCGGTCATGCTGGCTGGTTCGCCGACCCGAAGGCGACCGGGACGCGTCCACTCGGACCGTCCGGCACGTTCAGCATCCACGCTCAACGCTTCGCGCGCGCGATGACCGGCGCCGACCTCGACCGCGTCGAGCGCGACTTCGCGACGGCGGCGCGGATCGCGGTCGACGCGGGCTTCGACGCGCTCGAGGTCCACGTCGGGCACGGCTACCTGCTGAGCCAGTTCCTCTCGCCCTACAACAATCGCCGCCGCGACGAGTACGGCGGCAGCCTCGAGAACCGCGCGCGCTTTCCCCGGCGCGTCGTGCAGGCGGTGCGCGCCGCCGCCGGACGCGACGTCGCGGTCTGGGCCAAGCTCAACATGGAGGACGGCTTCACGACTGGCCTCACCGTCGAGGACGGTCTCGCCGTCGCCCGGATGTTGGAGTCCGACGGCGCCCTCGATGCCCTGCAACTCACCGGCGGCCACACCACCAAGACGCCAATGTTCCTGATGCGCGGCGCCTCCCCGCTGGTCGAGCTGTTCGGCCGCGAGAAGAATCGTCTCCGTCGCATGGCGCTCACCCTCGGTGCCAAGCTGATGATGAAGAACTACCCGTTCGAGGAGGCGTTCTTCATGCCTCTCGCCCGCCGCTTCCGCGCTGCCGTGCGACTGCCGTTGATGCTGCTCGGCGGCGTGAACCAGCAGGCGACGATGGAGGCGGCGCTCGGCGAGGGTTTCGAGCTCCTGGCGCTCGGTCGCGCGCTCATCCGGCAACCGGACCTGGTACGGCGCATTGCCGCGGGGGATTTCGACGGGTCGCTGTGTACGCACTGCAACCGGTGCGTGGCGTACGTGGGGCACGCGCCGACGACGTGCCCGTTGCGGTAGGCGGCACGCGACCTACCCGCGATACGCCGCGATCCCCTCGCGTCCACTCTGCCGCTCCGCCAGCCACACCGCCGCGGGGATCGCGAGGCTCCAGCCGATCGCGAGGGTCGCGAGACTCGGCCAGACGTCCGGGTGCAGCGTCACGACGCCGAGGCGCTGACCCGCGAGGAAGGCGAGCGGGCCGCCGAAGCATCCGAAGAGGGCAGCGCGGACGGGGTGCCCCTGCAACCCGGCGAGGCCGAAGTGGAACGTCATGGCGAACTGCGCCCATACGAGCACGATCCAGGGCGGCGGCAGCCACGACGCCACGGTGCCGACCTCGAAGCGCAACGTGCCGAGCGCGATCTGCGCCGAATCGACGACGAACCCGACGGCGGCGGTCCAGAGCGTCAGCGCGAGCGCATCGTGGCGACGACACGCCCGCAGGACGTGCACGACGATCGGGACGACACCGAGCGCGCTGCCGATCCACGGATGGTCCCAGGCGGCGCCGAGGACGCACGCGCACCAACCGAGCTCGTAGAGGACGTAGTTGAAGACGCGCGGGCTCACCGGGCGATGACTTGGCGCGCGCGCCGCGCGATGCCGTCGCGCCGCGGCGTCAATCGAGCTGGGAGCGTACGAGCCTCGTGAACCAGTTGACGACCGGGACGTGGTCGTAGACGGCCTCGCCGAGATCGAAATAATCGCGCTCCTCGTAGATGCGGTCACGGACCTTCATGTGGCTGACGCCCTGGAAGCGCCGCGCCTCGCTGCCGTCGCGCTTCACCATCACCATGGTCCAGAACACGGCGGCCTGACCGGGCTGCACGATCTCGTCGGTGATCTCGAAGCGGGCGCCCGCCGACACCGCGGCGAAGCGCGCGAAGTATTTCCGGAGATCCGCGAGGCCCGTAACCTCGGAGATCGGGTCCCGGAACCGGACGTCCTCGGTGTAGAGCTGGTCGAGGTTCTCGGCGAGCGCAGGCGAGATGGCGACGAAGCGAGCCTTGAAGTCGTCCACCATCTTCTGGGTCTGCTCGCGGCTGCCGTCGGAGAAGGCCTGCGCCGGGAAGGCGACGAGCAAGACGAGGCCGAGGGCGGAGAGGAACGACGCGCGTCGTGAAGGCATACGGTAGCCTTAGCGCATCTCGCGCAGGCGCCCGAGGGCGCCCCAGAAGAAGAGCGGCAGCATGAGGTGCACGGCGATCATCGGCGGCCAGCCGAAGACGTACATGAGGTTGTTGAGGGTGACGTCGCCGCCGAAGGGTCCGCCGCCGAAGGCGAGGCCGCGGACACCCGCCATCGGGCCGAACGCCGACGGCAGGAAGAAGAGCCAGCCCGTCACGAGCGACGACCACATCAGCACGCGCGACTGCCGGCGCGAGAGTCGGAGCTGGCCGCCGACGGCGCCGATGCCGATGAGCAGGAGCCCTTGGGTGAGTCCCTCCATGTGGGCCATCCGCCAGCCGCGCTCGTCGCCGGGGATGTCGACCGGCACGTTGCCCGGGATCGGCCAGAGCACCATCGCCTTCAGGAGGAAGAAGAAGAACACCCAGCCGACGAGGATGCTCCCGATCAGGAGACCGGCGCCGTTGACGATGAGGATCTGTCGCTCGCGATCGTTCATGGGAGAGCCTCTTTCGGCGTCAGGTGGATGCGCCGCGTGTCGAGGCGCAGGAGCCCGGGCTCGCCCCGCTCGTAGAGCTCGACCCACTCGCGGATCCACGGCGGGTCGGCGATCCGCTCCGGGTCGTGCCACGGCAACACGCTCTCGAGGAGCCGCGGCAGGCAGGCGACGGCGATCCGCAGCATGAGGCCCTTCATCACGAGCCGGGTCCTGGCGGTACTCCAAAGGCCGTCGTCCTCGAGCAGCATGACGTAGGCCTGCCGCGTGCGGCGGAGCGTGTGCCACATGGCGTACCCGAGTCCGCGCAGACGCTGCGACCAGCTGCCGACCATCGCCTGGTAGACGTCGTACGCGGCGCGCTTGTGCTCGACCTCCTCGACGAAATGCCAGAGCACGAGCGAGCTCACGCTCGGGTCGGCGTCGGCGAAGAAGAACGTCCGATGACGCACCAGCATGTGCCCGATCGCGAGCGCCATGGTCTCGAAGCCCGCCGCGTAGGCGAGCCGGAAGGCGAGCGGACGATCGCGGAGCGCGGCGTAGTCGGTGGCGAGCGTCTCTTCGTAGGCGCGGAGACGCTCGTAACCGCGCGCGAGGAGCAGGTCGTTGAAGCGGCGGTGCTGCTTGTAGTGATGCGCTTCCTGCCCGAGGTAGGCCTTGGCCTCCTCGCGGAGCGCCGGGTCCTCGAGCTTCGGGATGGCCTCGCGGATCGCGTCGATCAGGAACGGCTCGAGATACGGCATGAGGAGCGAGCTGGCGTTCACCACCTGGCTCCATTCCGGCCGGCGGGCGTTCCAATGCGGGACGAGGTCGTCGGGATAGGTGAACTGTACCTTCCGAACCCGGAGCGGCGCCCGCGTGCTCATCGCGCGGAGGATGCGCCAAGCCGCCGCCCATCGTCCATGGGCGCACGCGACAACTTCGTGGGCGGAGACGACTAGCTCACACGGGGGATCTCTTCCCCTGCACGCCCCTACTCCAGCGGCGTCTCCGAGCCCAGGCGGACGCGTGCCGCGACGCCGCCGCCGACGAGCGTGACCTCGTCGTTGGCGATCATGGCGACGGTCCGGCCCCCGATGTCGTCGCCCTCGACGAGCGCGACCGACCGGTCGCCGACCCGAAAGCTCGCCCGCCACACTCCGTCGAGCGCGACGATGCTCTCGAGACGCGCCATCGACGGCGCCGGCATCGCCGGCTTGGCGGCCGCCGGCTCGGCGATGGCCGCGGCGGCGAAGGGCGGCGC
>CAZWAX010000431.1:0-5151 GCA_964631985.1 uncultured Polyangiaceae bacterium
AACGACGATGCCGATCCGCACCTCGTCGGCGCCGGGCTCGTGCAAATAGCCGGAGAGGTGGAGGTAGAGCGTGAACGCCAGGTCATGGAGGAAGTTGGCGGCGAAGCAGAAACCTAATTGTCGAGAGAGGAGCGGTGGGCGGGCGCCGCGTGAGGCGGCGGGCCGCGCCCGTCGCCGCGGCGTGCGCGGCCCGCGCGCTGCCGCTACGGGCGCACCTCGTAGTACGCGTTCATCGGATTCTCGAAGTCGTGAGTGCGAAATCGGCTGAAGCCGGCCGCCCCCGTCATCGTGCGCGCCACCTCTTCGGTGAATCCGAGCGTGCCGAGCCCGGCACCCCCGGGCTCCGAGAGCGCCGACGACATGCAGCTCAACACCGAGAACCCGTACATCATCCCCGCCATTGGGTTCTCGGCGAGGTTGCCCTCGAAGGTGGGATGACTCTTGATGTCGGCGATCAACCAGGTGCCGTCCGGCTTGATGGCCTTGCGGATGGCGCCGATCACGGGCGCCGGGTTCGCCATGTCGTGGAGACAGTCGAAGGTGGTGATGAAGTCGAAGCTGGCGTCGCCCGGGAGGGCGTCACCGTTGGCGTCGTGGAACGTGACGTTCCGGAGGCCCGACTCGGCGAGGTTCACCGCCGCACGCGTCAGCGCGTGCTTCGAGATCTCGTAGCCATGGAACTGCGAGCGCGGGTAGGCTTTCGCCATTTCGAGCAGCGCCACGCCGGCGCCGCACCCGACGTCGGCAACCGTCGCCGCGGCCTCGAGCTTGGCTGCGACGCCGTCGAGGGCGGGCAGGGCGACCGGCACCAGCATCGTACGGAACCACGGCGCGAACATGCGCTCGACGCCGCGATTGCCCTCGACGCCGAACGCGTCGTACGGCAGCCCGCGGCCGGTACGGAACGACTCGGGCAAACGCTCGAGCACCGCGAACTGCTGCGGGAGCCCGCAGAAACCGCCGGCCGCGAACGCGGGGCTGTGCTCGTTCGCGAGCACCATCTTGCCCTCGGGCGACAGCGCGAACCGGCCCTCGCCGCGATAGTCGACGAGGCGCGCCGCGGCCTGGCCGCGCAGCCACTCGCGGACCCAGCGCTCGTGCAAGCCCGTCTTGGCGGCGAGCTCGTCGCTGGTGACCGCGTCGTCGACGGCGGCCAGGGCGCGATAGAGGCCGAGATGGTCACCGAGATAGATCATTGACGCGATCACCGCGCCGCCGAGGTAACCGAACACCTGCTCGACCGTCGCTTCGAGCTTCTCCGGGTCGATCGTTTGGGGTGTGCTCATGGGCGGATCCTCCGTGGGCGCGTCGTAGTCCCCGCGCCAGCGGCACTTTAAGAGCCGCGCCGATGAGGATCAAGACGAGCGGCGCGCGGGGGGATGGTCCCGCGCGCGCCCGTTTGCGGAGGCTCAGAATACGCCGTCGATGCACTCGACGAAGGCCAGCGACGAGCCGCAGCGAGGAGTATCGCCGGTGCAGTTCTGGTCGCAGACGAAACAGCTGAGCCCGTCGCTCGCGTTGCAGTCGGTGTCGGAGCCGCACGGGTCGCACAGGCCGAAGGGCGCGAAGACCCCGTCGTCGCAGACGAGCGGCTCGAAATCGATGCCGCAGCGATCGCCGCTGTTGGTGCACTGATCGATGCACGAGAGGCAGGCCAGGCTCGCGTTCGAGCATCCCGAGCTGCAGGGCTCGCAGAGGCCCTCGGCGAACGTGAAGAAGTCGGAGTCGCCGTCGGCGTAGACCACCTGCACTTGAGCGAGGGTGGGCGAATAGATGGTCGTCACGAGCGAGCTGAGGTTCGCGAAGAAATCGCGTCCCTCCCCGATCTGGGTCGTGATCCTGCCCGAGACGGCGAAGAAATTCGCATCGAGGAAGACGGCCTCGAAGGCATCGGTGTAGTCGCCGACGACGTTGCTGGACTGGAACAGCACGCCGTTGACCTCCGTCTGCTCGCCGAACGTGAACGTCAAGGCCCCGAACGTCTCGAGGGTCTCGCCGGTGCTCACCACGAGATCGGTCGTGCTGAAGGTCGCGCTCACTTCGGAGCCGTCCCCCAGGAGGGTAATCGTGCCATTGGTGACGAAGTCGCCCTCGCGGCAATCGACGAAGGTGAGCGTGAAGCCATCGTCGTCGATCGAGCCTCCGCCGGAGCACGGCGTCGTCGTGCCCGCGGCCCGCGCCCGGCCTGCCGGCGACACCAAGCCGCCGAGGCGTTGCGTCTTTTGCAGGCCCCCGAAGACGGTATCGACCGTGGTCGAGCTGCAGGCCGTCGTGGTCGTCACACCGGCGGCGACGCGCAGCGCCAACACGCCGTCGGTGACGGTGACCCCGCCGTCGACGTTCATGTCGCAGCGCTGTTGCGGGCATGCCGCCGGAAGCTGCGCGGCGGCGCGCAGGACGAGCACGCCGTCGGTCACGGTGACCGAGCCGTTGTCGTTCGCGTCCCCGCACGAGGCGGCGCGCGCCGGCGAGGCGTTTGCGAGCAGGACACCGAGCCACACGACGGAAACCATCCCCACGATTCGGGCTGCGCTACGCATGCCGACCTCCTTTGGTGACCAGACCCAAGGCGGCGGTAGCCGATGAACGAGACGCCTGTCAAATCATGCTATGCGGCACGGCGTGTCCTCGTCGTCCGCCCATGCGGCGCCGCTCGCGGTCGAGCGCCGCTTCCCTGTCCTCGCGGGTCGTCTGCCGCGGCGTCCGCTCGCGTCCTTGCCGACGCCGGTGCACCGTCTCGCCGCGCTCGGTCGGGACGCCGGCCTCCCCGAGCTCTGGATCAAGCGCGACGACCAGACCGGTACGCTCTACGGCGGCAACAAGGTGCGGAAGCTCGAATGGCTCCTGGCCGATGCGCGCGCGCGCGGTCATCGCAGCGTGCTCACCACCGGCGCGCTCGGCAGCAACCACGCGCTCGCGACCACGATCTACGCTCGGGAATGCGGCCTGCGGGCGCAGCTGGTCTTGATCCCGCAACCGATCACGGCCCACGTCCGCCGCACGCTGCTGCTCGACCACGCGTACGGCGCGACCATCCACGCCGTGCCGTCGATCGCGGCGGCGCGCCGGCGTGTCCTCGGGCTGCTCGCCCGCGGGGTGCTCGGGCGCGACCGGCCCTATCTGGTGCCGACGGGCGGGTCGTCGCCGATCGGGACGCTCGGGTACGTGAACGCCGCCCTCGAGCTCGCGGAGCAGGTGGCGGCGGGTGCGCTGCCCGAGCCGGCGGCGATCGTCGTGCCGCTCGGCAGCGGCGGGACCGTCGCGGGGCTGGTCGCGGGCGTGAAGCTCGCCGGCCTCGCGACGCGCGTCATCGCCGTCCGCGTCACCGACCTCTTGCCGCCGTCGCCGGAGATGCTCGCACGTCTCGGCAACCGCGCGCTCGCCGTCCTGGCGCGTCTCGGCGCCACGCTGCCGCCCCTCACCATCACTCCGGCCGACGTCGACGTGCGCTCCGACTGGCTCGGGCCCGGCTACGGCGCGGTCACGCCCGAGGCGCTCGAGGCCTGCCGGCGCATGGCGGCGACCGAAGGCCTCACGGTCGAGACGACCTACGGCGCGAAGGCGCTGGCGGGCGCGCTGCGGCTCGGCCGCGAGGCGCCGTGGCGCGATCGGCCGCTGCTCTTCTGGCACACCTACAGCGCGGCTGATCCCGGCGCGGCGATCGCGACGCTGCCCGACTGGCACGTGCTGCCGGCTGCCGTGCATCACGTGTTCGCCGACACGGCGCGGGCCGACCCGGCTTGACCTCTCGGTCGCGTGCGGCGTACTCATCGCCCGGCCGTCGTGGTGGGCAGTCACGATCGCGACGCCGCGCAGCCCGTCGGGCGCGCAGCTCGAGCTGAGGGGGTCGATGCGGAAGGCGCGGTTCGTCCTGACGGGGATCAAGCGGCTGTTCGACAGCCGGCCGGTGCACGCGCAGTTGGTCGTCACCTACGAATGCAACCTGGCGTGCAGCTACTGCCACGAGTACAGCAGCGGCGCGCCGATCGTTCCGTTCGACGTGCTGGCCCGCCGCATCGACGCGCTCGGCGAGCTCGGCGCGTTCACGATCGACCTCCTCGGCGGTGAGCCGCTGCTCCATCCCGACATCGTGCGGCTCGTCGCCCGCATCAAGACGACGCGCGGCGGCGTCAACTTCGCGACCATCATCACCAACGCCTTCAAGCTCACGCCCGAGCTGGTCGACGGTTTCAATCACGCCGGGCTCGATTGCATGCAGGTGAGCGTCGACGGCATCGATCCCGAGCCCGGGTTGCCGAAGTCGCTCCGTTCGGTGTTGCCGAAGCTCGCGATCCTCGCCGAGCGCGCGCGGTTCCAAGTGAAGATCCAGACCGTCCTGACCGATGACAGCTGGCGCCGCTACGCCGCGTTCCGCGAGATGCTCGCGCCGTTCGACTTCGAATTCGGGTTCTCGCTGCTGCACGACGGGGAAGGGCGGATCGCCATCCGCGGCGAGCACTTTGCCGAGCTGCTGCGCCAGCACGAGCTCTTTCCCGGCATGGCGTTCTTCCGCCGCCACGCCGCCGAGATGCTGGTCGGGGATTTCCGGCGGCCGTGGAAGTGCCTCGGGGGCTTCAAGTATCTCTACGTGAACCCGGACGGACGCGTGCAGTACTGCAGTCAAGTGACCGGACGCGGGCGGCCGATCGAAGCCCTCACCCTGGAGGATCTCCGCGCCGCCGACGTGCACAAGCCGTGCGAGGCAGGCTGCGCGCTCGGCTGTGTCCGCACGGTGTCGCACGCAATGGCGAGCCCGCTCGCGTCGCTCGCGACCTCGGCCGAGATTCTCGCGGATTTCATGCGACCGCGCGCGCCGGCGGCGGTTCCGGTCGCGCGCCCGCCGCGGCGCTGACGCGGGCGTCGTCGCAACGGCTGTCGGCTCACTTGCAGTCGTCGTCGGCGCGGGACATGAGCGCAGGGTGGCGAGCAAGAGTCGCATTCCGCGCCCGCCGCCGCCCGATCGCGGCGGCGGCGCTGCGCGTCTGGTGGTCGCGTCGAGCGCCGCCGAGCGTCTGGCGGCGGCGCGCGCGTGGCTCGGCGCGTACCCGCTCGACGCCGAGCTGCTCGTCGTGGGCGCGAATCGCGAGGCCGGCGACGAGCTCGTGCGAGACGACGTTCGCGAGCACGGCGCGCGCTTCGGCATCGTGCGGG
>CAZWAX010000432.1:0-5132 GCA_964631985.1 uncultured Polyangiaceae bacterium
GATCGGATGGCGTCGTGATCGCCGATCAGAAGTTGGTAGGGAGGCTGGACTTCGCCGAGACGCCGCGAGGCGAGGCGAGGGCTGCGCTCGCTGCGCTCCGGCGCCTCGGGGTTCGGGTGTCGCTCGCGACCGGCGATGGCGGCGCGGTCTCCGTGGTGCCGGCGCTGATCGCCGGCGCGGACGCCGCCGTCGGTCTCTTGCCCGCCGACAAGGTCGCCCACGTGCAGGGGCTGCGCCGCGGCGACGGCCTCGTCGCCATGGTGGGAGACGGCGTGAACGACGCGCCGGCGCTCGCTGGCGCCGACCTCGGCATCGCGATCGGCAGCGCGACCGATCTCACGCGGACGACCGCCGACGTCGCCATCCTGAGCGACGACCTCGGCCGTGTCCCGTGGCTCGTTGCGCACGCGCGCCGGGTCGGCCGGGTCGCGCGCCAGAATCTGGCGTGGGCGTTCGCCTACAACGCCGTCGCGGTCGCGCTCGCCGTCGCGGGTCAGCTCGGGCCGCTGGTGGCGGCGGCGGCGATGATTGCGAGCAGCGTCGCGGTGGTGGCGAATGCGCGGCGGTTGGCGTGAGGGCGGGGAGCTCCGTGACGCGTCGCCGCGTGGCGTGATTGCGCACGGCGAAGCTCAGGGGATCGACGGAGTGGGCGGGGGGCGCCGTGGTCTCGTCGCGCCAGGTACCGGCTTCTCTCCGTTTCCAGCCGTCGAACCAACGGGCCGCCGGATCGGTCCGAACAGACCCATCGCTCTACCTGCTCTGAAGCGGCATTCCTCGATCGGCTATCGCAGTCCCCTGACCATGAGCTAAGTTTCAGCGCCGGTGCCTATCGGCCTAACGACGCCGTCCACGGAATCGAGGCAAGTTGAATGAGTCTTCGAGGCATTTCCTCCGCCGTCTTCGCGGGTGCGCTCGTCCTGGCCATGCCGGTCTACGCGGTCGATACGGGCGTTCTCTCCGGAAGCCACGGCGCGGCCGTCAGCGGGCCCAGCGGGATCACCTCTCCGGCCGACTCCGGGTTCGAGCAATCGGGAGAGCCCGCCCAGGGGGAGGCCCCAGCACGAAGCGAGTCGGATTGGCTCACGATCCCGCCGGACCCCGCTCGCCACAACCTCTGGGTCCCCACCGCCGAGTGGGCGACGTGCCTGGCCTTGACGATTCCGTTGTTCATGATCGACCCGGCCTTCGTGAATACGGGGACGGTTTCGGCCGAGCACTTCGCCGATGCATGGACCCGACCCCCGGTGTGGGACACCGACGGCATCATTGCGAACTACGTGCTCCACCCCATCATGGGCGCGGAGGCGTACCTGACGGTGCGTAACCGGGACTACGGCCCGATCGAGAGCTTCCTGTTCGCAACCGCCGTCTCCGTCGGGTGGGAGTACCTGTTCGAGGCGTGGGTCGAGCGGCCGAGCGCACAGGACCTGTTCACGACGTCGCCCATCGGTAGTCTCCAGGGCGAGCTCCGCTTTCAGATGCGGCGGAGGATCGCGCGGTGGAGTCCGTCAGTGGGACGCAACGCGCTGCTGATTCTCGTCGACCCGGTCGAGGCGCTCCATCGCTACATCGGCAAGACGTTCCTGAATCGCTCGAACGACGCGACGGTCGAGACGATGGGTTCCTCGCTGAACGTCGGACCCGATCAGGCGAGGTTGATGATCACGACGCGGTTCTGATCTCTCCGACGCGCGATACCACCTTGTCGACGGTGATCGCGGTCGGCGAGCAGCAACGTTAGATGATTGCGAGCGCGTACCCTGCATCATTCGTCGCGCGCGTCTCACAGCTGGCTGCGTCGAAAACGTACCCGCCGGGCGTCGGGCAAGCTGGCGAAACGTCGTCCTGGAATCGTACGGGTTGGGCCGTGACGCGACCTACCTGGTCGATAGGACGTCGATTGGAAAACTCCACCTTGGTATTGGCTTCGGCGGGGCAACATAGTTGCCAAAGTACTGCCGTTCGCTACAGGGGGCTCCCACGAAGCGGCAGACCAGATCTCGCCGTCGACCATGTCGGCGCCCTGTGGGTCAGGGAACGCTTGCAGCCGGTGGGGCCGGCGCACGGAGCCGGGGTCGTTACGCTCCTATGAAGCCCGGCACGGAGAGATGTGGGTCTCGGGTACCCGAGACGGGGAGTGTCTCCGGCCGCGCTCCGCCCCGCCGCATAGCAGAATCGACGGCACGTAGCAGCCCGTCGGCCGAATAGGGCTTGGTGAGGTAGGCCACATGGCCGTGGGCGCGGCACTGCGTCTCGAAAGAAGGATCCGTGGTCGCGATCACCACCGGCACCGCGGCGAGATCGGGGGCGGCTCGCAAACGCCCAAGGACATCGAGGCCGCTCATATCGGGCAACCCGAGGTCCAAGACCACGACGTCCGGATGCATCTCGTGGGCGGTGCGGAGCCCGTGCCCGCCATCGCTCGCTTCGAGGACGCGTGCCCCCGTCTGGCGTAGCGCATCACCCGCCTGCGCCCGCCAGTGCTCGTCGTCCTCGATGACCAACACCAGCATGTCATCGCCGGCCCGCGAATTACCCCCGTGCGGGTACAGCGCTGCGTCCAGCGCCTGGTCCTCCACCGGCAGGACGACGCGAAACGTCGAGCCCCGTCCGATGGTGCTCTCGACCTCGAGACGACCGCCGAGCAAGGCAATGAGATCGTGGGCGATCGCGAGCCCGAGGCCCATCCCCCGCGGGCTTCGCAACCCTTGGGCCTGGCACCGGTAGAAGGGGGCGAAGATCCGCGCCTGTTCGGCTTCGGCAATGCCGATGCCGGTGTCGCGCACGCTGATCACGATCTCCCGGCCGACGCGCCGGGCCTCGACGTCGATGGCACCCTCGGTGGTGAACTTGGCCGCGTTCGAGATCAGGTTGCCGAGGACCTGCCGCAACCGGAAGGGATCGGTGACGACGACGCCGGCGCCGGGGTCGATGTCGACCCGGAATGCGATCGGTCGCCCGGCGAGCAGGGGCATGGCGATCGCTCGCAGGTTGTCGACGGTCTCGACGAGGTTGATCGCCTCCGGATTGGCCGTCAGGCGCTTGGTCTCGACCTCGGCGAACTCTTGGAGCTCCCTGGTGAGATCGACGGTCAGGAGGGCGTGCTGGCGGATCCGCTCGAGGATGAGCCCGTGCGCGCCAACGTCCAGGCTGTCGAGATCCCAGAGCAGGGCCTGCAGCGGATTGCGCAGCTCGTGGGCGATCCGCGCCAAGAAGACGGACTTGTCTTCGCTAGCGTCGGCGACCCGTTGGTACAGCCAGGCGTTGGCGAGCGCGACCGCCGTCCCGCTCGCGAATACCGAAGCGAGCGCCAGGTCGGACTCCCGGATTCCCAGGGGAGCGCCCTCACGATCGCCACAGATTGCACCCAGGTGCTCACCCTCGAAGGTGAGCGGGACGCAGAGCAGCTCTCTCACCCGCGTGCCGCGCAGGGAGGTGGGCAGCTCTGGCTCGTCGGCTGGCGCGACGAAAGCTTCGGACGACGGCGCCCAACCCGCGACCCACGCTGACAGCGGCCGCAGATCGGCGAGCGGTTCCCACGACAGTCCGCCGTCGGTGACGGTCACGAGATACCCGTGCGCGGCACCGTCGGCGGGCGTCCGCCAGGTGATCCAAAGACGTGCCAACCGGAAGCTCCGAAGCATCGACGCGCAGGTGAGGAGGACGACCCGTTGCGGATCGAAGCCGCGAAAGGCACGGGTGAGCTCGCCAAAGGTGGCGAGGTGTTGGTCCAACCGCTCCCGCTGCATGAACAGCGCGAAACGCTGTCGGCCCAAAGCCGCCGCCCCGAGTCCAGAGAGGGCGCCGCCAGCCGCGACGGCGTAGAGCGAATAGGCGACCGGGAGGATGCCATCGCCTGCCTCGACGACCCCCACCTCGGCATAGACCGCGTACAGCACGAAGCACGCCGTGGCCAACAGCGATTGCTGGGGTGCTCCCCACGGGAACATGAGGGCGATCGTGAGCTCGAAGCCGATGAACAGGAACGCCAAAGCGGCGCTGTTCAGGCCCACAGTACCGGCGTAGAGCGTGACGCATATGAGGAGGGCGAAGCAGGTGGCGGCGGTCAGCTCGACGCCCAGTCGCCGCTGCCGGAAGATCCGGTAGCAGGCGAGCGCGACCATGCAGACGGCAAGCTCGAGCGCGAAGAAGATCAGGAGATACGAGAGGCGCTCGGGATGGTAGCGATACTCGAGCAAGCTGCCGAAGCCGATCCCGCCCGCGAACAGCAGCACCCCCGTCACGCCGCGATTGCCGACCAGACGTTCGGTCTCGAGTCGGTAGTGGTCGTGTGATTGCGCGCTCATGGCGATCACCAAGCAGCCGCCCCGCCGCGCCCGATTCCAACCGTGCATCAGCCGAGCAGAGGGAGTCAAGTTTTCGCATCCCGTTTTTGCATCCCCGACGCTGGATAGAGCTCCGGGTTTGACAGCACTTGTAGCGAGAGTAACGCCGCCCTGCGGTGCAGCGGCCTCCGCGACTACCTCGATGCCGGTGGGGTCGTGATTCTCCTCGACGGCCTCGCGACCGGAAGCACGGCACCGAGCGATACCTGCGAGCTGCTCTCCGGCGCCGGGCTCCTCGAGTGTGGAACACCTCTGTCCCACGCCGGCGCTCTGGTGTCCATCAACGAGTCAAGTGATCCGATCGCCGGCGGCGTCGGCAACTATGTGGCTCCGCCGAACACCGTGCGCTTTGTCGGCGACCCGAGGGCCAACGAGGTTTTCTCCGCCGGCCCTCCCGGTTCGGGTAGCCCGGTGGTGATGCATCGGGTCTTCGACAACCCATAAGGAGACGCTGTGGCGGTGACGCGACAACCTCGCCCGCGAGCGTCGCTTTCGGCCGCCCGATCTTCTCGAGCTACTGGCCCCCGGCCGACTGCGCCATTTTAGGGCAGGCAATCTGGCCGCTTCCTCATTCTTCGCTCGATCAACCGCCTTCGGTTGTGGTAGCGCACGCGCGAAGGAGTGGGGCGGATGGGGATGGAGGGTGGGCGGCGGAAGGAAGTTGAGGAACACCTGCGCTGCTCGTGCTGCGGGCGCACGCGGTTCTGGACCGAAGTCGGCACCTTCACGACGGATCTCTCGTCCGACTTTGACCTCGCAGACGGCACGCTCGTGCAGACGGTGCTG
>CAZWAX010000433.1:0-5124 GCA_964631985.1 uncultured Polyangiaceae bacterium
ACCAGCAGGCCGAAGGCGCCGTACCACTCCATGTACTTCGGCGCGCCGTGCTCGGCGCCCTGCTCGATGAAGTCGAAGTCGAGCACCAGGTTGAGCGCCGCGACGCCGACCACGATCACGCTGAAGACGATCCCGACCGTGCCGCTCGAGTGGATCATCGGGATGCCCGAGCCGAACAGGCTCATCACGAAACCGATCAGGTAGATGAGCGCGATGCCGCCGGTCGCGGCGAAGATGCCGAGCTTGAAGTTCTCGGTCGCCTTGATGAGCCCCGAGCGGTAGGCCAGGAGCAGCGCGCCGAGGGTGCCGAACGTCAGGAAGACGGCTTGGCTGACGAGACCGGGATAGCGCGCCTCGAACGAGGCCGAGATGCCGCCGAGGGCGAGGCCTTCGAGCGCGGCGTACATGGGCGTGGTCGTGCCCGCCCACTCCTTCTTGAAGATCGTCACCATGGCGAGCACGAGGCCGCCGATGAGCCCGACCATGGTGAAGGCCGGCACGCGGGCGTCGCCGACGCCGAGGTTCCAGGTGTAGGACGCCGTGGCCATCAGGATCAGGAGGGCCAGGGCCGTCTTGTTGACGGTGCCCTGGATGGTCATGGCGTCGCCACCGATGGCGGCGCGGGTGCCGCGGAAGGTGTCGGCGGTGAGGGCGGGGTTACCGGAGCGCATCGCGATGGGGTTGGCCATGGCCTTCCTCTACAGGAAGTCGCCCGGCTGAGCGATATGGTTCCGTCGGCGGGTAGGGGTCAGCTCGCGTTGCGGGCCGAGCGCCGCAGCGAGCTGACACTACCCGTCAGCGCTCCGGGGGCTGCCAGGGGTCGAACGCGACGAAGGGGGCGCCCTTCCAGAGCCGGGCCGTCACCGTGAAGGTCTGGCTGTTCTTGAAGGTGAACGTGATGGTGTCGAGGCTGCTCCGGACCTCGGCGATCTCCGCGCCGACGAGCCAGCTCCAATCGACGGCGCAGCCGCCGTCGTCGTTCAGACCGTCCTTTGTCGCCATGTCGCCGGCATAGCACGGCGGCCCGCTATCGTACCGCCATGTGGCTACGGCACCGTCACGCGGAGCGGCGTCTCGGCGCCGACGCGCCAGCCGGTCGTGGTCGCGATGTACTTGGCGTCGACGGCGTCGCGGGGGAGGCACCCGGCCCGGGCTCGCACGCCGGCCTCCATGTCCGAGACCGGGAGCGTGCCGACGGGTGGCGCGGCGACCGGCGCGGCGGCTTTGCCGTTCGGGCCGTTCGCGGCGAGGCCTTCGTAGACGTTGCCGGCGGTGAAGACAGGTCCGGACTGCGTCAGGCGGAAGGCGCTCGTCGGGGCACCGCCGAGCGCGCGGGCCGTCGGGCCGAGCGTGAAGAGCGAGTGCAGCAGGTTGCCGCTCGACTCCTTCTCGAAGCGCACGCCCCACGACGTCCAGTCCTCGACGATGAGGTTGCGGAGATCCGCGACCACGCCGCTCGACACCAGCGGGCCGCGCGCCCACTGCTTCATGATCCAGGTGTGGTGGATCGAGACGTTGGTGGTCGTGCCGTACTTGATGAAGATCGAGCGCGTGTTGCCGGCGAGGAAGCTGTGCTGCAGCGTCACGTCGTGGGCGCCGTAGGCGATCGAGACCCCGTCGTCGGCGGCGCCGGTCGACGAGATGTGGCTGAAGACGATGTTGTAGGCGCCGGTGCCCTGGGCGCGGAGGTTGTCGGAGCCGTTCCGGAGGCGGAGGTTGCGGGCGATCACGTCGTGGCCCTTCACCTCGAGGATGGGTTGCCAGCCGAGCCTGTGGCCGAGCAGCGTGACGCCGTTCCCCTCAATGGTAATGAAGCCGCCGGTCAGCACCAGCTCCTTGGCGAGCACGATCGGCCCGGTGACGTCGAAGACGACGATCGCGTTGCCGGCGTTCGCGGCCCTGATCGCGGCCTGGACGGCGGCGTCGGTCGCCTCGCTGACGCGAATCACGCGGCCGCCGGTGCCGCCCGGCGTCGACGCGCCGAAGCCTTCGAGGGCGTCGGCATTGCCGTCGCCGCCACCGCCCGGCGGCGGTTCCGAGCTTCCGACGGTGATCGCGGCCGAGGCGGTCGCGCTCGTGACGCCGTCGCTGACGGTCACCCGTGCGAGATAGCTCCCCGGCGTGGTGTAGGTGTGGCTCACCCGCGCCCCGGCGCCGGTGTCGACGAACATCGGTTGCGGCGCCGGCACGGGGCAGCCGTTCGCCGCGAGCCTCTGGAGGATCTCGGTGATGTTGGCGTTCGTTCCGTTCAGCTCCGGTTGTTGCGGGAAGCCGCCGGCGACCGCCTGGGTCACCGACTCGCGCGAGTATTGGAGCGCGAGCCCGTAGCGGTCGCAGGTGGCCGGGCCGAGGTTGCGGTAGAGATAGATGGCGCCGAGATCGTGGCCGATCCGCTGCAGGTACCAGCGCGCCACGCGATCGATGCGGCTCGTGCTGCCAATGGTGAGGGGACCGTTCGTGGTGACGGCGGTCAGCGGCAGCAGGAGCGCGACGTCGTCGAGGTAGAGCGCGACGGCTTCCGCGAAGTCGCCGGCGTCGCGCGTGGCCTTCGCCGTTTCATAGGCGGCCGCACCCTCGGTGAGGGCCGCGCCCGGGTTGCTCGGCACGCCGCTCCCGGCGGTCGTGCCGTCGCCGAAGTCCCAGTCGAAGCGGAGCGCGGTGCCCTCGGGATCGGCGGAGGCGCTCGCGTCGAAATCGACGGCGTGCGGCGCCGTCCCGGTCGTCGTCGTGGTCGCGAGGCGCGCGACCGGCGGACGGTTGCCGCCGACGGGCGTGGCCGTCGGGACGGGAGCCGCGGTGCCGACGGCGGTCGGTTGCGTGCCGCTCGTCGGGACGGCGGTCGGGGGACGTGTGGTCTCGGTCGACCCGGGCGTGGCGACCGGCGTCGGTGCCGGGCCGGCCGCGACCGCGATCAGCGCCGGTACGGCCGGTCCGGAGCCGGGGTCGGGCGGCGACCATTCTGGGACGGCGCTCCACGCGCCGTTGACGAGCCGATAGGCGACGCTGACCGCCCGTCCGTCGGCGACGATCAGGTCGAGGCGGCCGTCGCCGTCGATGTCGCCGAGACCGGGAACGGGACGATTCGCGATCGGCGGATCCCACTCCGGCTTTCGCGCGAACGGCGCGGCTCCGGCGACGCCGCCGAAGGCCTGGACGTCGCCCTGCTCGCGACCGATCAGGAGATCGACGCGGCCGTCGCGATCGAGGTCGCCGAGCGTCGGGTGCACGCCCTCGCCGAAGTCGTGCAGCTCCCACGCCGTCTTCGGTCGCCACGCCGGCGCCCGTTTCGAGCCGACGTTCTCGAAGGCGAACAGATCGCCAACGGTGTTGCCGATCAGCACGTCGAGGTCGCCGTCCTTGTCGAGATCGGCGAGTGCGGGGGAGGCGCGACTGCCGACGTCATAGCCGGGATCCCAGCCGGGTTGCCGGATCCACGTCGGCGCCGCGTCGCTGCCGCTGTTGAGATACGCGAACGTGCGGCCGGTGCTCTCGCCGACGAGCGCGTCGTGATCACCGTCGTCGTCGAGGTCGGCGAGCGCGGGCGAGGCATAGTACCCGACGTCGGGAAGCACGACCGTCGCGTCGCGCGTCCAGGTCGAGGCTCCCGGGGCGCGGGCATAGGCGACGTGGGTGCCGTTCGGGAGCCCGAGGTAGAGGCGCGCCGCCAGAGTCGGCGACGCCGTGGCGATCACGCTCATGCTCACGATCGCAAACAAAAGACACTTCGGCTGCATGCGCATGTCGCGTAGTCCTCCCGTCGAACGTGTTGCACTCCGGTGCGTGGACGGAGGAAGGCGAGAGAGCAGGGAAGGGGGAAGCGGACTACGGAACGTCACGCGCAGCGCACGGCGTCCTCCCGATGCGAATCCCATGCCGCCGCCAGGTGTCGCACCGGCCGCGAGCGCCGCGCCGCGCATCGCCACCAAATGCGCGCGCCGTCACGCGGTCGCCACGCATCTGCGTGCGCGATGCGCGTGCCGGCCGCCGCGGCGCTTCGACACGTCAGTGCAGCGCTGCGCCAGCCGACCGGACGATCGGGCGGCGCGGGTGCGTTGCAGCACGCCGCGGGCGGCGTGTAGGGCTCGCGGTGTGACCCTAGTGATGCGTGCGCGTCTCGCGCTCGGCGCGCTCTTCCAGCCCGCGCTGCTGGCGCTCCTGCTCTGCTCTCCCCCGGGTCGCTTCGCCTGGTGGCAGGCGTGGGTGCTCCTGGCGATCTTCCTGGTCGGGACCGTCGCGAGCGTGGTGCTCCTGCTGCGCACGAATCCGGCGCTGTTGGCCGAGCGCTTCAAGCCGCCCGTGCAGCGCGGCCAGCCGCGCGCCGACAAGG
Organism: uncultured Polyangiaceae bacterium; assembly: GCA_964631985.1. Lineage (GTDB taxonomy): Bacteria > Desulfobacterota > Binatia > UTPRO1 > UTPRO1 > UTPRO1. The sequence continues at coordinate 4,328 of CAZWAX010000433.1, forward strand.
TCGCGGTGCTCGCCTTCATTGCGGCATTTCTCGGCGCGATTCGCTTCATTCCCTTCGACGTGTTCGCGCTGCGGCTGTGGGCCCTGCCCGGCCCGGTCGTGAGGCTCGTCGGTCTGATCGTGCTCCTCGCCGGATGGGGGCTCGTCACCGCGGCGCTGGTGGCGAACGCGTTCGCAGTGCCGGTCGTGAAGGCGCAGGACGATCGCCAGCAGTACGTCGTCGATCGCGGACCGTACGCGCGGGTGCGCCATCCGATGTACGCCGGGATCGCGCTCGTGCTGCTCGGCATGCCGCTCTGGCTCGGCTCCTACGCCGGAGCGCTCGTGGCGCTGCTGCCGATCGTCGTGCTGGTCGTGCGGATCGGCATCGAGGAAGGCTTCCTCCGCCGCGCGCTGCCCGGCTACGCAGCCTACGCGGAGCGCGTGCGCTTCCGGCTCGTGCCGGGCGTGTGGTGAGAGGCCGGCGGGTTACGCTGCCGCGCTGCGCGCGGCGGATGTCCCCGCCTCGCCGACCGCCGCGGCATGGCGCGGCTCGGCGCGATAGTCGGCATGGACGAGGGCGCGCGTCCGGCGCCAGTATTCGAAGGTCGAGTAGGGCCAGTTGTTGGTGATGCGGCCCGCGTCCTTGTACCAGCTCTCGGGCGCGGCGGCCCACGAGGTGCCGGCGAGGTCGCGCTGGATCTGCTCGTTGAAGGCCTCCATCACCTCGGGCTTCAGGTCGATCGCCTTCAGGTCGTCGGCGCTCAGCCATTGGATCGCGTCCATCACGTAGGCGATCTGGCACTCGAGCATGAAGAT
>CAZWAX010000434.1:0-5103 GCA_964631985.1 uncultured Polyangiaceae bacterium
CGGCCTCCTCTGGGTGCCGATCGGGTTCGCGCTGGTCGCCGCGAGCGACCTCGGCGCGGCGATCCCGGCGAGCGCGGGGCTGCACGCCCTCACGGCGGGGGCGATGGGGGCGATGATCGCCGCCGTCGTCACGCGCGTGAGTCTCGGGCACACCGGGCGGGCGCTCGTGTTGCCGACCGGGGCCGCGCTCTCCTACGTGCTCGTGCACGCCGGCGCGTTGGCGCGCGTCGGCGCGGCGCTGGTGCCGTCGGCGCGCGGGCTGCTGTGGGCCGGCGCCATCCTCTGGGGCGGCGCGTTTCTGCTCTTTGCCGTGCTCTACACGCCGATCCTGCTCCGTCCCCGGGTGGACGGGAAAGCGGGATGAGCATCGTCATGCGTCGCGCTGACCGACGTCATGCCCGCCGCGTAGGCGCGGACGCGGAAACCCGGCATGAGGGATGATCATGGCGACGCTCGATGCGGTGACGGCACGCAGTAGTGAGGATCTCGAGGAGATCGAGGCCGACACCGGGCGGGTGGCGCGGATCGTCGAGGTGCCCGAGGGCGCGGAATGGAACGCGGTCGAGCGGGTGATGCTCGAGCGGCGGAGCATCCGCCGCTACAAGCGCCGCCAGGTCGCGCCGCACCTGATCCGCCGCATGCTGGAGATGGGACGGTACGCGCCCTCCCAGGGCAACTGCCAGCCCTGGAAGTTCGTCGTGGTCCGCGACGCCGACCTGATCGCGGGCATGGAAGCGTTTTGCGTCGAGGAATGCCGGAAGCTCTCCTTCGGCGTCGACTACGCGCGCTACCCGAAGGGCTCGCTCAAGCACTTCGTGACCCGCGCCAAGGCGAAGCTCTTCAACCGCCTGCAGCCGAACATGCTGCACCCGGTGCCGGTGACCGTGCTGACCTCGATCGCCGACGGCCGCTTCGCCGTGTTCCATCGGGCGCCCACCGTGATCCTCCTCCTGATGGACAAACGCGGCGTCGGCACGCCGGAGATCGACATCGGCATCTGCGGCACGAACATCGTGCTCGCCGCGCAGAGCTTCGGGCTCGGGACCTGCTGGGTGGGGTTCTCGAAGCTCCTCACCCGGAGCCGCGAGTGGTGCGCCCGGCTCGGCGTCGAGCCGCCGTTCGAGATCACCGAGGCGATCACCGTCGGCTATCCGATCGGCGAGCCGACGCGCCTGATCGCGCGCGACACGCACGAGATTGGCTGGCTCGAGGGCGGGACGAGGGACGTGCGCTACTGAGCGGAGGTCGCAAATGGAACGACGACATTTCCCCGAGTGGGATGATCCCGCCGAGTGCATCTTCCACCGCGTCGCGATCGACCTCGAGGCCTGCGACGGCTGCCGTCTCTGCACCCTCGCGTGTCCGGCCAACGTCCTCGAGATCTACAAGGAGAACGGCAAGAAGAAAGCGCGCGTGAAGGAGAGCCAGCGCGGTTGCATCAGCTGCAACAACTGTCGCGCCATCTGTGCGACGGGCGCGATCGCCGCGACGGAGGCCAACGACTCCGTCGGCTACTACCGCCAGCTCGGGCGCGGCGCCTTCGAGCCACCGCGGAAGTTCTGAGCCGACTCGCCTCGGCCGTCGCCCGCCGTCACCGGCGCTCGCTGGCACCGTCAGCAGGTCGGGGAGCGTGTCCAGCACGCGTTCCACGTGCCTGACGTCGGTCATGTCGCACGATGACGTTCGTCATGCCGACGCCGTTGCACGCGACGCCGCGAGATCTACGGTGGAGTCATCGCTTCAGGAAGGAGGTGAGCGAGATGATGCCAGCGGCACTTGCTCCGCTCTTGTGGGCCGTCGCTGCGCTGGTGGGATTGATGCTGGCGCAGTGGGCGGCGCGACGTTCGCAGCACGAGCCTCGTTTCCCTATCCGGTAGGCGAGGCGGCGCGCTTCGATCACTTGCGACGCCTCGGACGGCGTGGCGTTGTGCGTCCATGACGAGCGAAAGACGTCCCCGCCACTGGAGCGTGATCGCGCCCGCCCCCGTCGCCGAGCTGACCGCCACCTGCCGCCTGCTCGAGGCGGCCGGGGTCGACGGGCTCTTCGCGCCGCAGGTACTCGGCCCGCCGTGGATCCCGCTCGCGGCGGCCGCCGCGGTCACCGAGCGGGTGCAGCTCGCGAGTGGGATCGCGATTGCCGCCGCGCGGAGCCCGTTCGAGACGGCGATGGCCGCCCTCGACATGGATCGCCTGAGCGGTGGCCGCTTCGTGCTCGGGCTCGGCACGAGCGTGCTCGCGTGGACGCGCGGCATCTTCGGCTCGCCGGTCGAGAAACAGGTCTCACATCTTCGTGAGACGGTGGCCGCGGTCCGGCATGTGATCGCCGACGCGCACCGCGGCCTGGCGCCCTTCGAAGGGGAGTTCTATCGCGCCGATTTCCGGGAGCTGCAGCCCACGCCGCCGCCGGTGCGCCCGACCATTCCGATCTGGGTCGCGGCGCTGCGCGCGAAGATGGTCGCGCTCGCGGCCGAGGTGGGCGATGGCCTGATCGGCCATCCGATGTGGTCGATCGAGTGGACGCTCGAGCGCATGCGTCCCGAATTCGAGGCCGCGCTGGCGCGCGCCGGGCGCCGGCGGTCGGATGTCGAGGTGAACCTCTGGTACTGGGCCGCGCCCGGGCGCGATCTCGCCGCCGCCATCGACGACGCGCGCCCGACGATCGCCTTCTACGGCGGCATCGCGCAATACGAGCCGTTCTTCGCCGCCCACGGCTTCGTTGGCGTCGCGCGACAGCTGCAGGCCGCCGTGCAGCGTGGCGACTACCGGAGCGCGGCCCACCTCGTGCCGGACGAGATGGTGCGCACCTTCGTCGCCGTCGGGGATGCCGATGCGATCCGATCGCGGTTCGCGCGGGTCGCCGGCTTCGCCGACTCGCTCTGCGTCGTGCCGCCGGTGTACGCGCTCGCGCCCGAGAAGGCGCTCACGTACGGCCTCGGCATCGCGGAGGCGCTCTACGGCACGTGATCGGTTGCGGTGACGGCGTCGCTCAGACTGGCGTTCGCCAGCGGGTCTGCGCCATGCGGGCGTTCGTCGGTTGGATGACGGCGGTCATGGCCCGAGCGGACGCCGCCGTCGGAGCATGGCGCCATGTCGTCGAGCCGACGATGGCGCGCCGCCGCCGCGCTCCTTGCCTGCGCGCTCCTCGCGATGCCTGCGCCGAGCGCTCGTGCCTGGCACGTCGCCGGCCGGGTGTACTGCGACGAGAACGGCGACCATCTGATCGACCATGCCGACTCGCCGCGCGCCGGCGTCGCCGTGCTCGCCACGGGCCTCACGGCCGCGCCGGAAGCGTCTTCACGGCGACGACCGGCGCGGATGGTTCGTACTCGGTCGCCCTCCCCGATTGGAGTGACGAGTATCGCGTTGCGCCGAGCGGTGGCGGCATGCCGCCCGGCGCCGTCGTGGCGGTGCCGCCGAGCGGCGGATACGGCATCCCGCCGGTCGCCCCGGTGTCGATCACGCTCGTCGACTATCTGGCCGCCCAAAGGTGCTTGCGAAATCGCACCCGGCAGCACTCAAGAAAAGTACCCGGTGTGTCGATACTCGTGGAGGGCCGAAACCATGCGCGGCGAACGAGACCACCCGGAACACGAACGCGTCCTCGAGGTCTTCAACGACAGCCTCGCGCGCTGCCGGCGCCTCGGTGACCTGCCCGGCGCGTTCTACGACCGTTTCCTCACGGTTCCGGGCGTCCGCGCGCATTTCGCGCACACCGACTTCGCGCGCCAAAAGCGCGTCCTCACGGGCTCGATCTACCGTCTGATGGAGGCGGCCGGAGGCCGGCCGGAAGCCCAGGAGCACCTCGAGCAACTCGCCCGCGGCCATGCCGAGCTCGGCATTCCCGCCGAGCTGTACAGCGCCTGGCTCGCCTGCATGATGGAGACGGTGGCCGCGCTCGACCCCAAGTTCGATCGCGAAGTCGAGGCCGCCTGGCGGGCGGTGCTTCGCCCGGGGATCGACGTGATGATGCGTCACGCCCGCGCGCGCATCGCGATCCCGGGCGGCACGATCCAGACTCCGTAGCGGAACGATCGCCGTCGCCGGCAGTAGCGGTGCTCGGCGGCGGATGACGGGCGTCATCGGAGAAGCTGCCCGAGCTTCTTCCGTCGCGCGTGGCGATCGGACAGTCGTCGCGCATGAGCGACCAATCGGCTCCGTCTCCGAGCATCGATGACCAGGCCCCGAATGCCTGCGCCGTTCCCCCGCGCCGCACCGCCATCGACGCCGTCATCGAGAAGAACGGCCGGGAGTACCTCGTGACGATCAACGGCGAGGTCTTCCTGGCGCTCTCGCTCGCCGGGGCCGAGGCGATCGCCCGGCGGGCGAGCGCCTCGCGGCGTGACGCTCGCTGATCCGGCGCGCGACGCCGCCGGGCGCGAGCGTCGTACGGGATCATGCCGTCTCCTGACCGATGTCATCGCACGCAGCCATCCAACCGGTAGGAAGGGCCGCACGCTGAAAGTTACGCTTCACACCAACGACATGCAGACCAACGGGAGGCCACGATGAGCAAGTACACACCGGCTGTCGAAGTCGGACTCGACCGCATGCGGGACATGGCAAAGGGCCACTTCGACCTGAAGTGGATGAGCGCCAATCCCCAAGGATGGGGACACAAGGTGACGCCGGGGCCCACGGGGCTGCGGATACGCGACATCGAGACGGGCTACTACGGGAAGGTGCCCGAGCACGGCTCGGCGCACGGCAGCATGGCACCGCGCGGTTGCGAGGTGCCGCCCGGCACCAAGGGATTGTCGATGTACACGATGAACGACATGTCGGAGGTGTGGGCCGAGAACGCGGGGCTCCTCTACGACGAGGCTGTCGTCCGGCAGTGGAACTCGGTGACGGACGTCCCGTGGGACAAGCTCACGAATCTCCCGGACGACATCGAGCGCGCCGTCTGCCAGATGTGCACGGGCCTGGCGGAAGTCGAGTTCGTCGCCGGCGACATGCCGGCCAAATGGCTCTGCAAGATCAACCATGACTTCCACGAGGTGAAGCTCTTCCTCGCGAGCCAGATCTTCGACGAGGCGCGCCACCTCGACGTCTTCCGCAAGCGCGCGCTCGCGAACGGCGGCGGCCTCCTGATGGCGTCGCCCG
>CAZWAX010000435.1:0-5097 GCA_964631985.1 uncultured Polyangiaceae bacterium
CAGCCTGGCGACCGTGGCGATGGCCGCGACGGCGAGGACGGCGCCGAGCACGAGAGTCGCGTCGGTCGTGTGCCGGGCCCACGCTGCGAGCCGGGCGGCGACGCCCGCCGCGTCGGGGTCGATGCCGGCGGCGAGCCGGAACGTCCCGTAGTCGCCCCGGAGCACGTGATGGAGAAAGCCGCCGAGCGTCGTCGGGTCGCCCCACGAGAGCGTCGTCGCGTTCCGGGCGGCGAGCGGCAGGTAGAGATACCAGGCGAGGCCGCTCGCGACGGCGAGCGCGAGCGCGGCGAGCCGGCGCGGCGTGCGCAGCGTCGGTCCACCGTACCAGTGCAGCCACGCGAGGATCGGCAGCGCGTAGAAGACGATGGCGTGGTGGTGCGCGAACCCCAGGCCGACGAGCGCGGCGACGATCACGGCGTCGCGCGGTGCGCCGCTGCGTCGCCAGCGGAGCGTCGACCAGCACAGCAGGGCGACGATGAGGTTGTTCAGCGGAAACACCTCGGCGCCGACGGCGTACGCCCACACCAGCGGCGAGAACGCGAAGAGCAGACCCGCGAGGACGCCGCCGGCGGCGACGCTCGTGGCCTGCGCCACCGTCACGGCCAGGACCGCGGCGGCGCCCGCGTCGCAGAGCGCCGACAGCAGATTCACGCGCCACGCCACCGATCCGACAGGCAGCAGCGTCGCGAGCTTCGCGAGCAGCGTGTAGAGCGGATACCCGGGTGGGTGCGCCACCTCGAGCCGGGCCGCCGCGGTGATCAGCTCCCCGGCGTCGCCGCCGGGAACGCTCGGGTAGAGCGTGCGCAGGTAGGCGGCCATCGCCGCCACAGCGACGATGCCGGCGACCAGCCAGGGGCGTTCGGACCCGCGCACGCCGGTCGTGTACCACGGATGGTTCCGCCGTGGCGCGACCGCGTGGCGAGTCGACGTTGGCTCAGATCCGTCCGGTCAGCAGCATGATCAACACGATCAACAGCACGATTCCGCCGACGCTGATTCCGTAAGGGTACATGGCTCGTCCTCCCGAACGGGAGACAGAGCAATGCGTGTGCCCGCGCCTTCGCCAACGGAGACGCGTGGATGCGCCACGACGCGCCACGTCGGGTTGTAGGAACGACTCAGGCGCCGGTTGTAGGAATCAACTCGGGCCCTGCGCGGCGCGGGCGCGGCAGAAGTCGGGCGCGAGATCGCCGACCTTCTGCCAGAACTCGCGCGATGCCTCGTCGGGCGTGAGCCCGTCGGCGACCTGCACGTCGCCGGTCGCGTAGATGGTCACGATGTCGCGGCCGTCCATGTTCAACCGCAGAGACGCCGGCGGCTTCATGCCGCCGCTCATGCCGCCGGAGTCGACGCCCGAGGGCGCGAACTTCTCCCGCGCCGGTCGCGTGCTGGCGAACGGCGTGGAGACGGAGAGGAGCGAGAGGCCGAGCGAAGCGAAGCCGAGGAGGGCAATGCCATCACGAAGAGAAAGGCGCATTGAGTAAACCTGCCAAGGGGGAATTACGACGATCGCTCGTCGCGAGATCGTCGGTAACATGGTTCGTTCGCAGTCGACAACGAAAAACGGCATCCAGTGCTGCGGATGGGCGAGCGTATCTGCACGCGTGCCCGATGCGCGCTTGTCTCCGTTCAGGTCTTCAGTCGCGCCGCAGCAAGCGCGATCAACGTCACGAGCACGCACACGACGCCGAACAGATCGCCGACGTGGCCATAGACGGAGGTGGCCGAGCCCGAACCGATCCTGGTCACCAACGCATCGCGCGTGAGCGCGGCGCTGCGCCGCACCACGCGGCCGTAGGGGTCGACGACGCCCGACGGGCCCGAGTCGGAGACGCGCACGAGCCAGCGGCGCTGCTCGACGGCGCGGAGCGATGCGATGTCGAACTGCTGCCAGGCGAAGCCGGCGTTCGGGACCCAGCTGTCGTTCGACGGGTTCACCAGATAGGTCGCGCCCTCGACGACGCGCCGACCGGCGACGTGGGGCAGGAAGGCCTCGTTGCAGATGAGGATGCCGGCCGCGCCGGCGCGGGTGGGTAGGGGTGCGGTCGGGCCGCCCGGTGTGAACTCGCGGACGCGCCCGAACTGGCGGCGCGCGAAGTCGAGCTGCAGCGGGAAATACTCCATGAACGGCAGCAGATACTGCTTGTCGTAGCGCGCGCGCAGGGTACCGTCGGCGCCGACGAGGTAGAGGCTGTTGTTGTAGGGCGGGCTGCCGCCGGGCATGCCGGCGCGCGGCGCACCGACCACGAGCTCGCCGTCGTGCTCGCCGAGCGTCGCCGCCAGCGCGCGGCGATCCAACGTCTCTTGCTCGATGAACGACGTGATCGCGGCCTCGGGCCAGAAGACGATCGCGGGCGCGGCGCGCGCGAGCACCTCGCGCGTCAGACGCTGATAGGTCTCGAGCGTGCGCGCCGGGCCCTCCGCGCTCCAGCGCACCGCCGCGCCGAGGTTCGCCTGGATGATCGCGATGGTCGTGGTCGGTGGGGCGGCCGCGGCGTCCGAGCGCAGCACGGTGGTGCCCCAGGCGACGGCCACGACGGTCGCCCCGGTCGCAAGGCCGAGCCCGATCCACGCCGGTGACTCGACGCGACGGTGTCGCAGCCACGCCGCGACGACCTCGGCGAGCGCGGCGTTCACCGCCGCGACGAGGAACGACAGCCCGTACACGCCCGTCAGCGCCACGATCTGGACGAGCGCCTCGACGCCGGCCTGCGAATAGCCGAGCGTCGCCCACGGCGAGTTGCCGACGTAGCCGAGCGTGCCGTTCAGGAGCCGCCCGCGCGCGAGCTCGACGGCGGCCCATGCCGCGCCGACGACGAGCGGGGTTGCGGCCCGGGCGAGGGGCGACGTTGCACCGGCACGTGTGAGCGGCGCGTACGCGAGGGCGAACGTCGCGTAGTACGGCGCCGCCATGAGGCCCGTCACGATCAGGAAGATCGCGACCCCGACCGCGAACGGCTGCTCGAAGTACGACGCCACCGCGGACGCCATCCAGGTGCCGACGCTCCACCCCGAGACCATCGTCCAGAGCACCCCGAGCCCGAGCCGTCGCCGCCAGCCGGCGTCGCGCAGCGCCAGCAGGAGCGGCACCAGCGCCACCCACGCGAGCGGCCGCAGCCGCAGCGGAGGAAACGCCAGCGCATAGAGGACGCCGGAGATGACCGTTGCGAGCAGCGCGACGTCGAGCCGGCGGCTCACGAGGCGGCCAGCCGCGCGAGGTCCGTCTGCATGCCGAGCTCGGCGAACGCCGCGCGCGCACGCGCGCGACAGGCCTCGGCGTCGAGGCCACGAAACGTCCCACCGCGGGCAGCGAGGAAGCGGCCGATCTCGGCCCAGGTGCGCGCGGTCTCCGTCAGCGCGCCGAGCTTCTCGCCCCAGGCGACGCTCCGCTCGAAGAGGCGGAGCGCGCGCCGGGGATTGCCGATCAGGCCCTGGTGGCGCGCGGCGAGACGCAGCACCTCGGTCCGTCGCCAGGCCACCTTCGACGCGCTGCCGAGGGCCGTCCGGACGCTCTTCCGCGCCTTTCGCCGCCACTCGCGCTCGGCGTGTCCGCCGACCCCGCCGCGCGTACCCTCCAGGCGCACCACGTCGAGCAGCAAGCGCGAGCGGTGATACGCGCTGCCGTGGAACGGCGGCACCGGCCCGGAGCGTCGGACCACGGTCGCGGCGGCTTCCAGGGTCGCCTCGGCCGCGTCGAGGGCGCCGAGCTCGATCTCGGCCTTCGCCCGGGCACTCAACGCCAGGATGTGGAGCAGGTCCTCCGGATTCTCGTCGTAATAGGTCTCCGCCGCCTCGACGGCGCGCGGATAGTCGCCCTCCTCGAGCGGGAGCAGCGTGTGCAGGTAGTAGAAGTTCGTCTTGGCGAGCTCGTACTGGAAGAGATCCCAGATGCGGTCGATTTCGGCGAGACACGCGCGCGCCCCCGCGAAGTCGCCGCGGTGCAGGCGCTTCTCGGCGAGCAGGCCGAGGTAGGTGGTCGGCCCCCAGAGCTGTCCGTTCCGGACGCTCTCCGCGATGCGCTCGGGAGCAATCTCGTGCGCGTCCGACCAGTCGCCCTCGAGGACGCGACAGGTGAAGTGCATGGCGCGCTCGTAGATGTACTCGTCGATCGAGTCCGCCGGCACCAGCGCGCGCGCCTGCTCGGAGAAGCGTCGGGCCACGTCGAACGAGAGTCCCCCGAACGCGAAGAGGGCGGCGGCGCCGGCGTAGAATTTGCCCGCCCCCGGGACGGTCCGCGCGTCGATCCGCTGCAGGAACGCGATGCTGTCCATGCTGTCGAAGAGGTGGCGCGTCGGTTGCGCGGTCACGGTCACCTCGGCCCGGGCGTAGCGGAGCTCCATGATCTCGCACTGCCGGGACGTGGCGGCCGGCGGTCGGGCGCGCCAGCGCGGACCATAGAGCCGGACCAGGACGCCGGCGAGATTGCGCGCGAACTGCGCGCCGATCTGCCACTTGCCTTCGAGCACGCGATCGCCGAGGAGGCGGAGCGCGACGTTGAAGTGCTCGATCGCGTCGAGGAACCGGCCGCGGTAGTAGAGCGCCTCGGCGATGTTGCGCTCGAGGAGCGCGCGCTTCGAGGGGTCGCCCCCGTCGCGATGGATCTCGAGGTAGAGCTTCGACGCCTCCTCGAAGAAGTGCAGCGCCTCGCTGGGAGCCGCCGCCTGCGCCGCCTCGGCGCCGGCGCGGAACAGGAACTCCTCGGCGCGCTCGACGACGCCGCCTTTCCCGTAGTGATACGCCAGCATCCCGGTGAAGCCCGGGACGTCCTCGGGGAAGACGCGCTCCATCGTCTCCGCGACCTTCCGGTGCAGGATCTCGCGCCGCGCGTGCAGCAGGCTCTCGTAGGTGACCTCCTGGATGAGCGGGTGCTTGAAGTCGTAAGCGGCGCCGCCCTCGGCCTCGGAGCGGACCAGGAACTCGGCGTGCAGGAGGGCCTCGATGTCCTCGGCGAGGCGGGCGACGTTCTCGACGACGCCGCCCAGCACCTCGGCGTGGAAGCTCGCGCCGATCACGGCCGCCGTCTGCAGGAGCTGGCGCTTGGCGACGTCGAGCGCGTCGACGCGCGCCATCACGACCTCGTGGATCGAGTCGGGGATC
>CAZWAX010000436.1:0-5092 GCA_964631985.1 uncultured Polyangiaceae bacterium
CGCGCTCCCCGCCCCGCTGCCGGACGCCCCACGCGTCGATGCCTCCAGCGCGGAGCCGCGACCGGCGCCGGCGGTCGCGGCCCGACCCATGCCGGCCGAAGCGCCCGCGCCACCGCGCTCGACACGCTCGGGGGTATGGTGGATCGCCCTCGGCGTTCTCGCCCTCGCCATGGTGCTCCTGTTCCGCCGCCGCCCCGACGGGCGCACGAATGCACCGTTGCGCTGACCGCACCGCGACATCGTCTTCGGCGCGCTAGGCCGCGAGGCCGACCAACCGGCTGCGCTCCGCCTGGAACCTCTGGAGGTGGCGCAACGCCGCGGCGCTCGCCGCCGGCTGCACCCGGCCCTGACGACAGAGCATGGCGAAGTCGTCGAGCGTGCCCCGCTCCGGTGCCATCTCGTCGCGGTCCCGCGTCGTGTCGTACAGCTCGACGTCCCGACCCCGCACGATGACCTTGTGGTCGCGGGCGATTGCCGCAACCAGGTTCTGGCGATAGCGCGCCTGCGCGTCGGGTACGGCCGCATAGTGAAAGTGCTCGGCGACCGCGATCGGCCGGGTGGCACGATACGCCGCATCGAGGATCGTGCCCCGGTCGTCGCCATCCTTGGCGACGCCGCACAGCACACCGAACAGGTCGCGGGTGCTGACGACGTCGTCGACGATCTCGGGCGACCGCCGCGGATGCTGGATCATGAGCGGTACGTGCAGGTGCTCCTCGTGGACGGAGGCATCGTGGAGGTAGAGGTCGTGCTCGCCGAACCCCTCGCCGTGGTCGGCGGTGACGATCACGAGCGTGTCGTCCAGCACCCCTGCCGCGCTCGCCGCGGCGTGGAAGTCGGCGAGCTTCGCGTCGGCCAGCTCGATCGCGGCATGATAACGATCGCGGAGCATGCGCTGAGCCAGCGAGGAGATCGCGAAGCCTTCGCGCAAGTACGCGTGCGCGCCGAGCTTCGGAAGCACGAACGGCATCGTCAGGGTCTCGGGCCAGGTGCGCGGATTCCGGAGTGGGCGGAAGATCGAGCGCTCCGTCGGCGGATACGGGGCGTGCACGTCGAAGAGGTTGCAGAAGAAGAAGAACGGGATCTTCTCCGCGCGCCGGCGTTGCATCGCGCCGAGCAGATAGTCGAGCGCCTCGCGGTCGGCGGGGACCGTCGCACGCGCGAAGCTCCGGACGAACGCGCGGCTCTTGCGCTGCAGGGGATGGAAGAAGCCGCTGGTCAGGATCTGACGACGAAAGCGCGGCTTGCTCATCGCGAGCATCAGGCTGAGCGGGTTCAATCCGCTCCGGCTCGCGAACGGCGCCGTATTCGCCCGAAAGCCGCGGGTGATGCCGGGCATGGAGCCGTCGAAGACGGGGTTCCGCGTGACGATCTCGGTGTGGTACCCGGCCGACGAGAGGATCTCGGCGGCCGTCGGCTGGCGTCCCGCGTAGCCCATGGTCTGGAAGTGGGCGCCGTGCTCGGACGGCAACAAGCCGGTGAACATGCTGCAGTGCGTGGGCAGCGTCCAACATTCGCTGGCGTACGCGCGCGTGAACCGCGAGGCGGTGCGCCCGAAACCCTCCAGAAACGGCGTGCGCGGCAGCGCGGGGTCGCCGTCGAAGGAGAGCGAGCCCGCACGCAGCGAATCGATCACCAGCAAGAGGACGTTCACTTCGTCACCGACGACGCCATGAGTCCCTCCCCGCACCGCGTTCTTCCGGCAACGGCCCGGGCGCTGTCAACGACTATTCAACTTCGGAGCAGCCCGTCGGGCCATGCGTGTAGCAAGTTGGTGCAACAAAACGTGGCTCGCCCGTGAGCCCCGAGCTACCCGCGCTGCGGAATCCCGGAGGAGCGCCCGTCGCCGAGCATTCCGTCTCCCACGTCGTCCTCGAAGCCCCACACCAGGGTCGCGACGAGGTAGAGAAGGATCGCGGCCGCCACGCAGGCGACGGCGACACCCAGACCGCTGCTCTCGACGGTGCGTCGCTGCCCGAGGACGCCGCCACGAGCCATCGGGCGCGGCACGGCGACCGCTCGCACGGATGAGACTTTCGGGCCGCCCTGGAGCATCTTCGGTGCTTCTCGCCCCCATCTCGGGTGGTAATGATCGTGCCCCACCACCCACCGAGCCCGCTGCAACGTCGATGCCGCATCGCGGCGAACGGTTCCGCGGCGCTCGATCGGGTCGCATGGCTGGGGTCGCGCTCATTCCAGACCCGCTGCTGCCCATTGCGAGGGCACGGGACGGCGCATCGCATCGCACGATGACCGCCATCCCGAGATGCGATCCCCGGAGCGGTCTGCCGCGCGGGATCAGATCAGCGAGGGACGCTCGGCAAGGCCTTGGCGAAGCCATTGGCGGATGCGCGCATCGATCTCGTCACGCACCCGGCGGAACTTTGCCAACTGCAGATCGGGTGAGCCCTCCCGTGCCGCGGGATCGTCGAACGCCCACGAAAGCGTCTCGCCCGCGAACGGGTAGATCTTCGGGCACGCGGCCTCGGCTCGTGCGCACACGATGATGGCGTGCCGGACGGCGACCCGGGCGAGGAACTCCCCCAGACCCTTGGCGCGAAGCTCACCCGCATCGATGCCCACTTCGGCGAGGACCGTCCGCGTGAGGGGATGCACTTCGGTCGGCTCGAGCCCCGCGCTGGCGGCCGCGAAACGGTCATCCGCGTGCTTCCGGAGCAATGCTTCCGCCATCTGACTTCGCGCCGCGTTGTGCACGCAGACGAAGAGTACGAGCGGCTTCGGGCTCACGCGGCTCCGGGGCCCCAACCACGCGCTGCGATCAACGCGACCACGCGGACGCGCACGTCGTCACGCACGGCCCGGACGCGCTCGAGCGATTGCCCCTTCGGGTCGGCGAGCGCCCAGTCCGCGCGCTCGAGCCCGGGGACGACCGGGCACGACTCGCCGCACCCCATCGTCACCAGGAGCGACGCCTGGCGCGCCAGCTCCTCGGTCAGCAAGCGGGGCGTGGCCGCGGAGAGATCGATCCCGACCTCGCGCATCGCCTCGACGACCTCGGGATGCACCCGCTCGGCCGGCTGCGTGCCGGCGGCGATCGCCCGCGCACGGGTGGCGTCGGCCAAGGCGTTGAAGAAGGCGGCCGACATCTGTGACCGCCCGGCGCTGTGCACGCAGGCGAAGATGACGGTGGTCACGAGCGCGCCTCCCGCTCCTGCGTCGCGACGGCCGGCACGACCATCGGGAGCGGCGGACTCAGCCACCGAAAGAGCGCCGTCGCGGCCGTCGCGCCGAGGAGCTGCGCGAGCACGAACGGCGGCACGTCGAGTGGCCGGATCCCGGCGAACGTGTCGCTCAGCGAGCGCGCGAGCGTCACGGCGGGGTTCGCGAAGGAGGTCGACGCGGTGAACCAATAGGCGGCCGTGATGTAGGCGCCGACCGCGAAAGGTACCAGCGTGGCCGGCCGCAACCGGGCGCAGCCCCAAATCACCGACAGCAATCCGAACGTAGCGACGAACTCACTCAGCCACTGCGCGGGCCCCGTCCGCGCGTGTTGCGACACGAAGAACACCGGGAGCTCGAACATCACGTCGGCGATCGCGACGCCGAGAAGCGCCCCGGCCACTTGCGCGACGAGATAGGCGGGCACGTCCGACCACGCCAGGCCCCGCTCCCACGCGACCGCAAGCGTCACGGCCGGGTTCAGCTGGGCGCCGGAGATCGGCCCGAAGGCGAGAATGAGCGCGACCAGGACGGCGCCGGTCGCGAGCGTGTTCGCGAGCAGTGCCACCGCGACGTTGCCGCCCGCGAGACGCTCGCCCATGATGCCGGAGCCGACGACCGTGGCGAGCAGGAGCGCCGTACCGACGCCCTCGGCAACCAGCCGCTGCGGCAGCGGCGGCGGCGGGCTCACGAGGCGCGCTTCCTCGCGCGCGGCCGCGCCACACGCGTCACCAGGGCGGCGCGTAGCGCCTCGAGACGCGCCCGGTTGACGCGATAGTAGACCCAGGCGCCGCGCTTCTCGCGATCCAGCAAGCCGGCGTCGTGCAGGAGCTTCAAGTGGTGACTCACGGTCGGCTGCGAAAGGCCGACGGGCTCGACCACGTGGCAGACGCACGCTTCGCCTTCGGGCTGCGCCGCGATGAAGCTCAAGAGCCGCAGCCGGCCGGGGTCGGCCAGCGCCTTGAACGCCGCCGCGAGCTCGTCGGCATCCGCCTTCCCGAGGGCCCCCTGCAGCACCGGAGGACAACACGCCGTCACCTTTGCCACGGAGGGATATTGACATGCTTCGATGTCACCCGCAATATCGATCACCGTCGATATCCGACGAAGGAGACCGCCGATGCCCAACACCTTTCACGTCGCCGTCTACGTCCGCAGCATCCCCGAAGCCGTCGAGCAGTACCGCAAGGTGCTCGGCATCGAGCCGGCGAAGGTGCGCCATGACTACGCCAAGTTCGAGCTCGCCGACCCGCCCGTGATCTTCTCCCTCAACGTCGGCGGCGAGCCCGGCACGCTGAGCCACCTCGGCATCCGCTATCCCGGTTCGGGCGAGGTCGCCTCCGAGATGGTGCGCACCAAGCACGCCGAGGTGCCGCTCTTTCAGCAAACCGGCACCACCTGCTGCTACGCCAAGGCCGACAAGTTCTGGGTGAAGGATGCCGACGGCATTCCCTGGGAGATGTATGCGCTCCTCGAGGACGTCGATGCGGAGACCGCCGCCGACCGCCAGCTGCGGAGCTTTCTCGGCCAGGAGGGCGCGGACACCGGGACCGCGGCCGACGGCGAGGCCTGCTGCGCGCCGGGCGCATGCGCCCCGGCCGGCCTCACCACCATCACGAGCCGCTGACGTCGCCGGTGAGCCCGGGCCTCACTCGCTCCGTTCGACGCGCACCCGCCGGCCGCGAATCGTCGTCTGACTGAGCGCGCGCACGACCGCGTCGGCGTCGCTCGCAGGGACCTCGACGGTGGCGAAGCGCTCGCCGACGTCGATGGCGCCGATGGCTCGTGCGGAGAGCCCGGCCTCGTTCGCGATCGCGCCCACGAGATCGGCGGGACGAAGTCCGGCCTGCGTTCCGAGCCCGACCCGCACGCGCGCGACCGCGCGCGGCCGGCGTTCGGGTCGTGGCGAGGC
>CAZWAX010000437.1:0-5064 GCA_964631985.1 uncultured Polyangiaceae bacterium
TGTCGCCCGGCATCGTCCTGGAGGCGATGCACGGTTTCAAGATCGGGTGGTACCTCGACGTGTCGCATGCCACCCGGCGCCTGCTGCTCACGCTGGCGCACGTGCACGGCACGCTCCTGGCGCTCGTGCACCTGGCCTTCGCGGCGACGCTCGCGCTCCGCGCCCCCGAGGAGTTGCCCCGGGCGGCGGTCGCGTCGGCGTGCCTCATCGGCGCGGGCATCGCGCTCCCGACGGGGTTTCTGCTCGGTGGCCTCTGGCCTTGGGGCGGCGACCCCGGGCTCGGCATCGTGCTCGTGCCGGTCGGCGCGGCGCTCCTGCTCGCGGGGGTCGTCGTGGTCGCGCTCGGCCTCGCGGCGGATGGCTGACCGATCGTACGGCGGGGCGGTCGTGCTCGCCGTCTGCACGGCGGCGGTGTTCGCGCCCGCGCTCTCGCGCGACCTCGTGATGCTCGATCTGCCTGCGGCACCCGTCACGGTGGTGACGAGCCCCGGGGGAAACGTCGTGCTGCACGCGCTGAACGCGGCGCTCGTGCTCCTCCTGCTCGCGCGCCTCACCGGCCGGCTCGTGCCGAGCGCGCTCGCGGCGGCGCTCTTCGCGCTGCATCCGCTCCGCGTGGAGTCGATCTTCTGGATCGAGCCCGGTCACGAGGTGTGCGGGATGACGGCGGCGCTCGTGACGGTGCTCGTCTACGCGGCGTGGGTGCGCCGTGGCGGCGCCTGGCGGTACGTGGTGGCCGTGATGGCGTATGCCGTCGCCGTCGCCGCGACGCCGCTCATGGCGCCGCTGCCGGTGGTGCTGCTGCTCCTGGACGGGTGGCCCCTCGGCCGGCTCGACGTCGCGGCGCCGGGGAAGGATCCGCGTCTGGCGCGTCGCCTCGCCGAGAAGCTGCCGTTCGCGCTGCTCGCGGGCGTGGCCATCGCGCGCACGCTCGAATGGCCGTCGGACCTCATGCTCGGCGCCTCCGTCGCCAACGCGTTCGTGGCCGTCGTCCGCTATCTCGGCCTGCTGTTCCTGCCGGTCGGGCTGACGCCGTTCCGGCCTGCGACGCCGCCGCCCTGGTGGGCGCCGGGCGCGGCGCTCGCGATCATCGCGACGACCGCCGGCATTCTCGCCGCGCGCACGCGTGCTCCCGCGCTCACGGTCGGGTGGCTCTGGTTCCTGATCGCGTTGGTGCCGGTTCTGGGTGAGCCGCCTGCCGATCGTTTCACCGCTCTGCCGTCGCTCGGGTTGCTGATCGTGATCGCGTGGAGCGGCGGAGCATTGGCGAACGCCGATCGACGCGCCGTCGGCATGGCGATGCTCGTCGCGATCTCGGTGGGTGCCGTGGCAACGCGCCGGCAGCTTACCCATTGGCACGACGACGAGGCCGTGCTGCGGCACGCGCTCGCGGTGACCGAGGACAATTTCACGGCGGAGCGGAGCCTCGGCAGATTGCTCGTCGCGCGCGGCGCATGGGACGAGGCGGCGATCCACGCCGCCGAAGCGGTCCGGCTGCGTCCCGACGATCCCGAGGCCCGGAACGACCTCGGGGAGGGGCTCCTGCGCGACGGGCACGTCGACGCGGCCGCGGAGCATTTCGCCGCCGCGTTCGCGGCGCGCCCCGACCTCCCGCGCTTTGGCTACAACCTCGGGCGTGCGGAGCAGCAGCGCGGGAGGCTCGACGAGGCCATCGCCGCGTACCGAGCGGTCCTCACCGGTACCCCCGACGACGCCGGGACGCACGCGAGCCTCGCCCGCGCGCTCCGCCAGCGCGGCCGCCTCGACGAGGCGCGCGATCATTTCGAGCGGGCCCTCGCCCTCGGTGCGTCTCCGGTCGACGTGTTGGGGCCGCTCGCGCAGACCTTCGCCGAGGCCGGCGATCTCGACGGCGCCGCCGAACGCTATCGCGCGCTCCTCGCTCTCACGCCCGACGATGCCACGGCCCACCACCGCCTCGGCACGCTCGCGGCCCGTCGCGGCGACCTCGCGCTCGCCGAAGCGGAGTACCGCACCGCGCTCCGGCTCCGCCCCGATCTCGCCGAGGCGCAGCTGCACCTCGGCATCGTGCTCGCCGCGCGGGGTGCCCTCGCCGAGGCGATGGTGGCCTACGACGCGGCCCTCGCGCTCGCGCCTCGCCTGCCGTCGGCGCATTACAACCGGGCCGTGGCCCTCGAGGCGACGGGAGATCGGGAGGGCGCGCGTGCCGCGCTCCGTGCCGAGATCGATCTCCAGCCGAACTGGCCCCCGGCCCTGTTGCGGCTCGCCACCCTGCTGGCCGGCAACGGGGACGATGGCCGAGCCGCGGCCGGTCGGCTGGTGGAGCGGGCGGCCGCCGGTCTCGGCGACGACGACCCCGAGGTGGAGGCCGTGCGTCGGCTCCTCGGCCAGCCGTCCACCCGTGCAGATTCGCCTTGACGGGTGCCCGGCCCTCCATAGTAAGCCCAGCAGCGCGGCGGTCCCCTCCGCCCGGGAGGTCACCATGAGCATCCGTGTGCCGAGATGGTCGATGCTGCTCGCCGCCGTGGTCGCGATTGCGTTGCCGTCGCATGCCGCGGCCCAATTGGGTTGTCAGCCCGGTCGGTTCGCGTCGTCGCAGAGCGGCGCGTGCGAGCCGTGCGACATCGGCCGCTACCAGCCCGCGATCGATCAGCAAGCGTGCTTCCCGTGCGAGGCGGGACGCTTCGCCGACTCCCCGGGCCGGACCGCGTGCGACGCCTGCGGGGCCGGGCGCTACCAGGGCATCGGCGGCGCGACCTCGTGCGACTCGTGCGACGTCGGCTCCTTCCGCGACGCGACCGGCCAGACGAGCTGCGTGACGTGCGGAGCCGGCCGCTTCTCCGCTATCGGCGGCGCGACCTCGTGCGACTCGTGCGCGCCGGGACGCTTCAGCGACATCGCCGGCATCACGGCGTGCGCCACTTGCAGCCCCGGCCGCTACGCGACGGACGGCGCCGCCTCGTGCAAGTCGTGCGACCCCGGCCGCTACGCGGAGGCCGGCTCCGAGAGCTGCAAGAGCTGCGGCCCCGGACGGTACAGCGGGAGTGCCGAGGCTACGGCGTGCGATGCCTGTCCTCCCGGCCGCTTCTCGACCTCGAGTCTCAGCCCGACCGGCGACACGCTCTGGGCGTCGGAGTGCGCGGCGCCGAACGCGTATCGTTGCTACAAGACCAAGGATCTGAAGCGCCCCAAGTTCGTCGCCTCGGAAGCCGCGCTCACCGACCCGTTCGCGAGCGATACGGTCAAGATCAAAGGTCCCGCGATGGTTTGCGCCCCCGTCGACCTCGGCTCCGGCGTCGAGGACCCGAGCAGCCGTCAGTGCTGCTACAAGATCAGCGCGCCGGGCCTCGCGAAGCCGCACCCGCAGGTGCGTACGGCGGGCGGGGCCCACACCGGCTCGGAGCTCGAGCTGCTGAAGTCGCAGCTGATCTGCGAGCCTTGCGGAGCCGATTCGCTTCCGTGACGCCGTCCACCTGAGGCGGGTGGTGTCGGCCCGTCGCCGGTGTATCGAAAGGGCGTGACGTCAGTCGATCGCAGCCGGGGCCTCGTCGAGCGCCTGCTCGGGCTCGCGACGCCGACCGTCGTCGACGACTTCACGCCGCCGGCCCGCGCGGTCGCCGACGGCCTCTGGGTGCTGCAGCGGAAGATCCGCGTGCCGCCCGGCATCGAGATCCCGACCCACACGACCGTGGTGCGTCTGGCGCGCGGCGGTGTGCTCGTGCACGCGCCGTTCCGCCTCGATCCGGTGATGCGGCGCGAGCTCGACGCGCTCGGTCCGGTCGCGCACCTGGTCGCGCCGAGCTCCTTCCACTACCTCTACGTCGCGGAGCACCGGCACGCGTTTCCGGCGGCCGAGGTACATCTCGCGCCGGGCCTGCGCGAGCGGCGGCCGGCGGTCGGGCGAGGGACGGTGCTCGGCGACCGCGCGCCCGCGGCGTGGGACGGTGAGCTCGATCAGGCGGTCCTCGGACCCACCCGGGGCGTCGCCGAGGTCGTCTTCCTCCACCGCCCGAGCCGCACGCTCGTCCTCACCGATCTCGCCTTCAACATGCCGTCGGCGACGAGACGCCTGGACCGCTGGTACTGGCAGCTGAGCGGGGTGTGGCGCCGCTTCGGGCCGACGGGGCTCGTGCGGCACGTCCTTCTGCGCGACGCCGCGCTGGTGCGGCCCTTCCTTGCGCGCATCCTCGCCTGGGACTTCGACCGGATCGTCGTGTCGCACGGCGACGTCGTCGAGCGCGACGGCCGGGAGACCTTCCGGACGGCGTTCGCGCGCTGGCTGTGAAAGATCAGCCGAGGATCTCGTTCACGCGGAACCGCACGCGTGGGAACGCGAGCGGCGTCAGCACCCGGCCACGCCCGAACGTCTGCTGCTCGCGATAGCGTCGCAGTGCCGGGCGCCGGTACGTCTCGATCACCTGCGCTTTCAGATCGACGAGCCATACTTCCTGCAGCTCGGCGCGCGCGTAGAGCGGCAGCTTCAGCGTGCGGTCGTAGCCGCGGCTCGTGTCTATCACCTCGACGGCCAGGAGCACGTCGGCAGGCCGGGGTTGCGCGTGCCCGTAGAAGTCGGCGCGCGGTGCCAGCACGCTCAGGTCGGGTTGCGGCTCCGAGAACCGATCGAGGATGATCGGGCCCTGCACCCGCATGATCGCCCGTCTTCCGAGTCTCCGGCTGAAGAACGCGGTCAGCCGATCGACGCTGCTCGAGTGCGGGATCCCGATCGGGGTCATCTGGACGATCTCGCCGTCCAGGAGCTCCACCCGGTCGTCGTCCGACAGCACGCCGGCCTCGCCCATCCGATGGTACTCGTCGGTCGTGAAGCGCCGCCGCGGAATGGGCGCGGCGAGAGCGTCGGCTCGGGTTCGTGGCACCATCGCGGCACTAGCACGGACGGTGCGCCGGCGAGAACTGCTCGGCAATAACGGCGAGTAGCCGTTGCCGGGCCGTTCGCGCGTCGGCACCGAAGGCGATAGAGGACGCCGCGACTTCCACGCCTTCCGAGGAGCCTCCCGCATGCTGAAACGCGACGCCTACACCGAAGAGCACGATCTCTTCCGTGACCAGTTCCGCAAGTTCGCCGCCAAA
>CAZWAX010000438.1:0-5055 GCA_964631985.1 uncultured Polyangiaceae bacterium
AGGCTGAAGTGCCAGCAGTCCATCGCGGCCCACGCGCCGACGGCGTCGTTCGTCCAGAAGCGGATCCGCGAGACCGCGCGCGTGCGTGTCCTCCCGATCGGCGCGGTGTCGAAGGGGCAGAAGGGCATCGCGCTCGCCGAGATCGGGCTGATGAAGGCCGAGGGGATCGTCGCGATCTCCGACGACGGCAAGCCGGTCGTCAACGCCGACCTGATGAGGCGGGCGCTGGAGTACGCCTCGATGTTCGACCTGCCGGTCGTCGTCCACGAGGAGGACCCGAACCTCGTGGCGGGCGGACAGATGAACGAGGGATGGGCCTCGACGCGTCTCGGCCTCCCGGGCTGGCCCGCGGTCGCCGAGTCGACGATGGTCGCCCGCGACGTCGAGCTCGCGGCGCTGACGGGCGCCCGACTCCACGTGGCGCACGTCTCCGTGAGGGACAGCCTCGCGGCGATCCGGCGCGCCCGGGCCGCGCACGTCCCCGTGAGCTGCGAGGTGTCGCCGCACCATCTGATGCTGACGGACGAGGACCTCGCGCGGTCCAGCTACGACACGCGCTACAAGATGAACCCTCCGCTTCGCCGCGAGACCGACCGGCCGGCGCCCGGTTCGGCCCTCCCCCAGCGCACGATCCCCCCCGGCGCGACGGACCCCGCCGCGACCCGCACGCCCCGCCGTCGCCAAGGCGCGGAAGGCCGTCAAATCGCGGAAGGCGGCCCGCCGACGGTGAGCGTCGCCCGGCCGAGCGCGGCGATGCCACCGGCGATCCCGATGAACGTGGCGGTCTTGCGGCGCATCCTCGTCGGCTTCGTGCGAAACGAGGTGCGGAAGGTCGGCGTCGAGCGCGTCGTGCTCGGCCTCTCGGGCGGCGTCGATTCCAGTCTCGCCGCCTTCCTTGCCGCCGAGGCGCTCGGTCCCGAGAACGTGCTCGGCATTCGCATGCCGTACAGCGCCTCGAGCGCCGAGAGTCTGGAGCATGCCGCGCTGGTCGCCGCCGCGACCGGCATCATCATGGAGACGATCGAGATCACGCCGCAGATCGACGCGTACTTCGCGCGCTTCGCCGATGCGTCGCCGCTCCGCCGCGGCAACAAGATGGCGCGCGAGCGCATGACCATCCTCTACGATCACTCGGCGCGCTGGCGGGCGCTCGTGCTCGGCACCAGCAACAAGACCGAGCTGCTCCTCGGCTACGGTACGCTCCACGGCGACATGGCGTCGGCGCTGAACCCGCTCGGCGACCTCTACAAGACCCAGGTCTGGGCCCTCTCCGAGCACGTCGGCGTCCCGGCGCCCGTCGTCGACAAGCAGCCGTCGGCCGATCTCTGGCAGGGACAGACCGACGAGCACGAGCTCGGCTTCGCCTACCGGACGGTCGACCAGCTCCTCTATCTGCTGGTCGACGAGCGCTACGAGGACCCGGAGCTCGCGGCGGCCGGGTTCGCGCCGGAGTTCATCGCCAAGGTGCGCGGGATGGTGCAGCGCTCGCAGTTCAAGCGCCGCCTGCCGGTGATCGCCAAGGTCTCGGCGCGGACGATCGACCGCGATTTTCGCTATGCCCGCGACTGGGGCCGGTAGCCCTTTCGACTATCGACTTGCGCCCACCCGGACTATGCTGGCCGGCGTGTCGAGCTCGCGGGCGCATTGGCCGATTCGCCGTTACCGCCTCGGGGAAGAGCCGGGCGACGACCTCTCCGACGTCACCACCCCGTCCGCACGATTGGCCATGATGTGGCCGCTCGCCAGGGAGAGCTGGCGCCTCGCGGGGCGCCCCCTTCCCTCGTACACGCGCGCGCAAGCGCCGACCCGGCTGTATCGTCCCGGTGAGCCGCGCGAGGACGAATGACCGAGCTGCGCGAGCTCAACCCCGACTTCCGCGACCTCCTGCTCGCGTTCGGCGCCGAGGGGGTCGAGTTCGTGGTGGTCGGAGCGCATGCGCTGGCCCTGCACGGGGTCCCGCGTGCGACCGGTGATCTCGACGTGCTCGTCCGTCCCTCACCCGACAACGCGGCCCGGGTGTGGCGGGCGCTTGGGCGATTCGGCGCGCCCGTCGAGTCAGCGGGCGTCACCGTCGACGATCTGGCGACGCCCGGAGTGGTCTACCAGATCGGTCTTCCACCTTCGCGGATCGACATCCTCACCCAGATCACGGGTGTGAGCTTCGACGAGGCGTGGTCCGGTCGCGAGTCCGCCGATCTCGAGGGCTCCACGATCCACTTCCTCGGCCGCGATGCCTTTGTCCGCAACAAGCAAGCGGTCGGGCGGCCGAAGGATCTCGCGGACGTCGCCCGGTTGCGACGTTGATGCCGACGGCGCTCGCGCGCGCTCCCAGGCCATGGCTGGAGCGAGCGCTCGTCGCGCTGCTGCTCGCCTTCCTCGCCATCAACGCCGTCGTCGTCGCGCGCACCGACACGCCGACCGTCGACGAGTTCGTCTATCTGCCGGCGGGTTACTACCACCTGCGGACCGGCGACCTGACCTTCGACGCGAGCAATCCGCCGCTCCTCAAGATGGCGATGGCGCTGCCGCTGCTGGCGATGGACCTGCAGCTCGAGCGCGATCCGCGCTGGCGCGACAACCGCACGGGCTGGGGGCCGTGGATCTTCGGGACGCGCTTCATGGAGCTGAACCGCGCCCGCTACTTCGACGCGTTCTTTGCAGGCCGCATGACGACAGTCGTGTTCGCGGTCGCGACGGGTTTCCTCACCTGGTGGTGGGCACGAACCGTGCTCCCGCCGTTCGCCGCGTTGGCCGGGCTCTTCCTCTACGCCACGCAGCCGACCGTGATCGCGCACGGCGCCATCGCGACCCTCGACATGGGCGTCACCGCGCTCGTCTTCGGGACGTTCTTCGCGCTCGCCCGCTTCGCGGCGACCGGGCTGCGGCCGTGGGCTGCGCTCGCCGGCGTGCTTCTCGGACTCGGCATCGCGGGGAAGGGCGTGACCCTGATCTTCCTGCCGCTCGTCCCGGTGCTCGCGGCGGTCGGGTGGGGCGGATGGGACCGCGAGCGCGCGCTCAAGCTCGCCGACGGCATGGTGGTGCTGGCGGTCGGCGCCTGGGTGGCGCTCCTCGCGGTGTACCAGTTCTCGGGCTTCCCGCTGCCGGCGCCCGTGCTCGAAGGCATCCGCTTCCAGGCCAATGCCAGCAGCGCCGGCGAGTTCCCGGCGTTCCTGAACGGGCAGTGGTCGCAGACCGGCTGGTGGTACTACTTCCTCGAGGCGTTCGCGGTGAAGACGCCGCTCCCGACCATCGCGCTCGTGCTCGTCGGATTCGTGATGATCGCCCGTCGCCGCACCCGCGCCGACCTCTGGTTCGTGCTGCCGCCGCTCCTCCTGCTCTACGTGTTGTCGTTCCACTTCGGGAAGAACTACGGCGTCCGCTATCTCCTCCCGGCCTTGCCGTTCCTGTGCGTCGTCGCGGGCATCGGCGCCGCGACGATGCTGCGCGATCGCCGCGCGACGATCGTCCTCGGGGCCCTGCTGCTCTGGCAGCTCGGGGCGTGCCTCGTGAACGCCCCGCATCACCTCGCGTACTTCAATGAGCTCGCCGGTGCGGTCGACCATCACCGCCGCCTGCTGCTCGACTCGAACCTCGACTGGGGACAGGACCTCGGCCGCCTGCGGACGCAGCTCGACGCCGAGCAGCGGACCGGCGAGGTCTGCCTCGGGTACTTCGGGCACGTCGACCCGCGCCTCTACGGGATCGCCTGGACGCTGCCGCCGTCGGCACCGGCGCCCGGGCGCTGCGTCGTGAGCGCCAACTACCTCGGCGGCTACGCCTACCCGATCACCTATGCGGAGCGCATGATCGGCGTCCGGCGCGGACAATGGGCGTGGCTCGATCGCCTGCAGCCGACGGCGCGGATCGGCCGCTCGCTCCTGGTTTACGACGTGACCGACGAGGACGTCCGGCGCCTCGCCGCGACGGCATTGCCGGCGCCGGCCGGATCGCGCTAGTCGATCGCCGCCTTGTCCGTCGCCCGCCGTATCGCCGGTTTCATGCTCTGGCTCGTCGTCGTCCTGGCGCTCGCCGAGGGCGCGGTCCGCGTCGCCGGCTGGGTGCTCCGGCGCGATCAGATCCTCGAACAAGCACGTCCGGGCGCGAACGTCATTTATTGCGTCGGCGACTCGTTCACCTACGGGCAAGGCGTCGACCCGAGCGAGGCCTGGCCGCGCGTGCTGGCGTCGCTCCTCGCCGCGAGCGGCGAGCGTGACGTCGTCGTGCGGACGCTCGCCGAGCCGGGCCGCAGCAGCTCGGTCGCGATGCTCGAGGTGGCGAAGGCCCTCAAGGCGGGCGACGCGCGCCTCGTGCTCGTCATGACCGGCTGGAACGCCAACGACGGCGACTTCGCGGCCTGGGCGGCGCAGCACGCGCGCGCCGTCCCGTGGACCGCCCGCGCCGACCTCTGGCTCTCGCGCTCGCGGCTCTATCGGGTCGTGAAGCACGCCGCGACCTATCGCAGCCGGACCCTGGTGCTCGACGACGTCGAGGTGATCCCGCAAACGACCGCGATGCAGCTCTACGATTTCCGCGCCTACCAGGAGATCGCCCGCGACAACCTGCGGCGCATCGCCGACCTGTGCCACGCGGCCGGCGTGCCGTGCGCGTTCCTGACCTATCCGCACCAGGACCTGCCGCCCAATCCGTACACCAAGACCGAGTACTACCACGCGCTCTTCGGCCGGACCCCGATCGGCGACGCCGACTACCTGGTGCAAGATCGGCGCCCGGGCGAGATCGCGATCGACGCGGTGATCCGCACGGTGGCGGAGAGCGCCGACATCCCGCTGATCGACACCCAGCCCGCCTTTCTCGCGGCGACCGGCGGAGGCCTCTACCTCGCCGACTGGCACCACCCGACGGCGAAGGGTCACCGCATCATCGCCGAGACCGTCTTTACCGCGCTCAGCGATGGAGCGATCGGCGACTCAGCGGCAACTGGCCACTAGCTGATCCGCCTCCGGATCGCTCGGCCGGAGCCGTGCCAGATCCTCGCGGAGCCGGCGCGCGTCGTCGCAGCGGCCGAGCGCGACGTGGACGCGGAGCGCGTGGAGC
>CAZWAX010000439.1:0-5022 GCA_964631985.1 uncultured Polyangiaceae bacterium
CGTCCGTGACCTCGAGCAGGCGTACGGCTTCTGGCGCGACGTGCTCGGGCTGCCGGTCGTCGTCGTCAAGACCGTCCTCGATCAGGACGTGACGGCGGCGCTGCTCAAGGTCGGCGAGAGCGAGATCGAGCTGCTCCAACCGCTCTCCGGCAAGAGCGGCATCGGGAAGTTCCTCGCCAAGCGCGGCGAGGGCATCCACCACCTCTGCTTCGAGACCGACGACGTCGACGCCGAGCTCGCCGCCGCCAAGGCGAAGGGCATCCGGGTGATCGACGAAAAGCCCCGGCTCGGGCTCGCCGGCATGATCTGCTTCCTGCACCCGACGGCGACCCGCGGCGTCCTGGTCGAGTACGCGCAGCCGCTCACGGACGGGCACCACTGAGATGCGCACCCTCCGGATCGATCACGTCGTGGTGGCGACGCCCGACGCGGAAGGCGCCGCGGCGACGTTCCGCGGCCATTTCGAGCTCGCCCCGTCCGCCCCCGTCACCGGATCGCCCGCCCTGACCATCGGGGAATCCCGGATCGCGTTCGTCTCGCCCCCGGGCGGGACGCCCCTCGCCGCCATCCTCGCCAAGACCGGCGAGGGCATGGCCGAGGTCTGCCTGGAGGTGGCGAGCCTCCCCGAGGCGGAAGCCTCGCTCCGGAAGGCCGGCGTCGGCTTCAGCGAGGAGAAAAAGGGGGCGGCCCGTGCGCTCGCGATCGATCCGGCAGCCGCGCATGGCGTGCGCCTCACCATCATCGAGGGCCGCGCGGCCTGAGCAGCGCCACGGGGGCGAACAGGGCGTTAGAAATTTGGCGCCTCTCTTCTCCCCTGAGCATCGGACATGTAGGTAGACGCTGGACGCGTCGAGGCGCGCGCCGTGGCACATCGGTTGCTGATCGGCGCGAGGGTTTGAGCAATGTCGATCGAGTTCTCGCCTTGGAAGCCGCTGACGCCGGCGCTGGTTGCCGACGCTCCAACCTGCCCCGGTGTCTACGAGCTCGGAACCCTGGTCCGC
Organism: uncultured Polyangiaceae bacterium; assembly: GCA_964631985.1. Taxonomy (GTDB): domain Bacteria; phylum Desulfobacterota; class Binatia; order UTPRO1; family UTPRO1; genus UTPRO1. The sequence goes on from CAZWAX010000439.1 coordinate 1,002, forward strand.
ACCGTGGTCTTCATCGGTGCCGCCGGGGAAAACCTGAGTGACGCACTCACCGAGCACCTGAATCAGCCGGCGACCCTGCACCCGCATTTCGGGCGTCTCTACTTCCGGCTCGTGCCGCTCGAGGAGCCCGAGGAGACGCAGGTCGCGCTCGTCGAAGCCTACCGCGCGAGTCACGCCGGTGCGTTCCCCGCGGCGCAGATGACGCAGCCGCCGGTGCCGATGGTCGCGCCGCGACGGCACTTGAAGGCTGTTTAGTCCCGTCGCAGCACGTACACGCGGTCGGTGTAGGCCCACCAGGTCGGGATCGCGACCTCGCGGACGACGCGGTAGCCGGGGAGCGGCGTGTTGGCGATCACCCACGGGAGACCGTCGGCCTTGGCCGTCACGTGCGGCACGTCGAGCGTGAACGACTTTCCGGGCGGCAGGCGCTCGGGGTGCGCGTAGAGGCGCCAGCCGTTCTCGACGTAGCCGGCATCGAGGGCGAGCTCGGGCACCTCCTCGGCGCGGAGCTCCGCGGCCGTCGCGACGACCGCGCGCTGGTAGGCGAGCATGTCGCGGGTGCCGGTCACGTCGACGAGCGCCAGCACCCCGAGCAGCACGACGCCGAGCCGCCGCCGCCACGGCGCCACCGCGACCGTCGCCTCGGCGAGCGCCAGGGCGACGCCGGTGATCACGAGCGGCAGGTAGTAGCGGTCGTAGAAGAACCAGAGCACGAAGTTGAGTCCCATCGACGCGAGCCCGACGCCGGCGACGCACGCCCACTCCGGCCGCCGCAGCCACCCGCCGACGCGGAGCCCGTCGGCGATCCGTCCGAACGAAACGGCGGCGCCGGTGAGCCCGACGCCGGTCGCGAGCATGGCCAGCACGGTGCCAACGGCGCCCCGCGGCGGTGCCCCCTGGAGCAGTGGCCGCGCGGCCCCGAGCTCCTCGATGCTGACGGTGTGCGCGAACTTGAGCGCCGACACGGCCGCGTCGGCGAGCTGCGAGGTGACGACGGCTGCGAGGATCAGCGCCCCGGCCCCGATCCACGCGCTCCGGCGCGGCGGTGGGCCGAAGGCCACCACCACCGGCACGATCGCGAGGCCGGCGTGCGCCAGCATGCTGAGCCCCGCCTCGACGTACACGACCGGCGGCACCAGCAGGATGAACGCGAGGCGCATCACCCGATACTGCACGCCGCCGTCGCCGCCCCAGGGGAAGAGCCGCGTGAGGGCCGCCGACGTGACCGCCATCAGCACGATGGTCATCAGGGACAGGACGATCGCGCGCCGGCGGAGCGCCGGGACGAGCGCGAAGGCGGCAAGGAAGAGACCCGCCGGAAGTGCGATCGCCACCGGCCGGACGAAGAACGCGACGATCGCCAACCCCAGCCCGACGACGATCGTCGGCTCGTGGGCCCGGCGGAGCCCGGCCACCATCGTCGCGAGGCTCAGCAACGCGAAGGCGACGAACGGGATGTCGCTCATGAAGCTGAACGCCAGCACGAAGGCGATCGGATAGAAGAGGATCGTCAGTGCCCCGAAGAGCGCCGCGCCCGCGCCGCAGCCGAGCGCCCGCAGGCCGCCGTACGAGCCGAGGGTGCCGCCGAGCCAGAGCACCAGCGTCGAGAGGCGGAGGCTCGTGAACGAGAACCCGCCGATCCACGCGAAGAGCGTGCCCCACCAGATCAGCACCGGCGGGAAGGTGGAGCTCCAGGGCGAGACCTCGAAGCCCTGCCCGTTCAGAATGCGCTCGACGCTGATCGCGTAGCACCAGTCGTCGAGGATCGAGACGTCGGCGCGCGGGTCGACGACGACCACGGCCGCCGCCCACACGGCGACCAGCGCCGCGACCGCCCGGAGATCGTCACGGCGCACGCGCGATGACAGAGCATCCGCGACGGTCGAGAGCAAGTCGGGCGCACGGTACTTGGTCAGCTCGCGTTCGTGTCGGAGGGCGCGGACGGTGTGGGGGCCCGCGCAACGACGGCGGGAGCGGACCCAGTACCGGGACCCCGCGCACCGTGGCGAGGCGTCCGTTTCGGTGACAGAACGTCGGCGGTGTCCGACGCCGACAGCATCTGGAAGCCGCCGCTCGGCCGCTTGACGCTCGGTCTCGTGCTGGTCGTGGTCGCCACCGCCTTCGAAGCGCTCGCCGTCGCGACCGTGCTGCCGACGACGACGGCTGAGCTCGGCGGGCTCGCCTGGTACGGCTGGACCTTCAGCGCCTTCATGCTCGCGAACCTGGTCGGCATCACCGTCGGCGGCAACGAGACCGACCGCCGCGGACCGGCCCGCCCGTTCGTGCTCGGGACGATCCTGTTCGCCGGCGGGCTCGTCGTGAGCGGCGTCGCGCCGTCGATGCCGGTGATCGTGATCGGCCGCACGTCGCAGGGCTTCGGCGGCGGCCTCTTGTCGGCGGTCGCCTACGCGTCGATCGCGCATGCCTACGCCGTCGCCCAGCAGCCGCGCATGCTCGCGACCTTGTCGAGCGCCTGGGTCGTGCCCGGCCTCGTCGGCCCCGGGCTCGCCGGCGTCATCGCCGAGCACTTCGGCTGGCGCTGGGTGTTCCTCGGGCTGGCCCCACTCCTGGCGTTCGCGGCGGTGCTGGTGGTGCCGGCGCTCCGGGGCCTGCATGGCGACCCCGGCGCCGCGAATAGCGACCTCGGCGCCGCGCATGGCAACCCCGCGGCCGACGACGGCACGACCCGCACGCGCCTCGCCTTCCAGCTGGCGCTCGGGGCGAGCGTCGCCCTCGCCGGGCTCGGCGGGCACGCGTGGTGGGCGGCGCTCGCGATGATCCTCGCCGGCGGGGTCGCCGCCCTGCATGCGCCCGCGCAGCTGCTCCCGCCGGGTACGCTCCTCGCCCGCCCCGGGCCTCCCGCCGCCGTCGCCACCATGGCCCTCTTGAACTTCGCCTTCTTCGGCACCGAGGCCTTCGTCCCGCCCGCCCTCGTCGATGTCCGGGGTGCCGGGGTGGTGCGGACGGGCCTGACGCTCACCGCCGCCGCCCTCACCTGGACCGCCGGGGCGTGGATGCAGGTGCGGCTCGCGACCAGCGCAGCGCGCGACCGGGTGATCGTCGTCGGCCTCGTGATCCTCGGCATCGGCATCACCGGCGTCGTCGCGGTGCTCGCGCCGAGCGTGCCGCCCTGGACCGCGGTCGTCGCGTGGGCGGTCGCGGGCCTCGGCATGGGCCTCGCGTTCACCACCTGCTCGGCCGCGATCCTCGAGTCGGCCCCCGCGGGTCAGGAGGGTGCCGCGTCGGCGTCGTTGCAGCTCGCGCAGGTGCTCGGCGCGGCGATCGCGACCGGCGTCGGCGGCGCGATCGTGGCGGCGCCGTTCGCGGGGGTACCGCCGGCGCGGGGAATCGCCCTCACGGATGCGATCATGCTCGCCGTCCTGGCGATGGGAGCCTGGATAGCGCAGCGCGTGCGAGGCGCGACTCCGGGCACATCGCCCCGCGCCGCTCGGCGCGAACGACCCCGCGGCCCCACGGAACCGCGCGACGCACGAGCATGGTAGCGGGCCGCGGAAACGGGTAGTCGCAGTGATCGTCGCATGACGAAGCAACGCCCACACCACCCGCCGCTCGCAGGTGCCACGTTCCTCGAGCTCGCGCTCGACGCCTCGGGCGCGGGCACGTGGTCGTGGGAGGTCGCGAGCAACGTCAGCGTATGGGACGAGCGCTATGGCGAGCTCTATGGCTTCGAGCCTGGCGAGCCTCCGTCCTACGAGCGGTGGCTCGCCCGCGTTCATCCGGACGATCGTGAGCAACTGTGGACGCGGGTGCAGGCGCTGATGGCGCCGAGCGCCGACGACTCGTGGAGCGAAGAGTTCCGCGCGCTGCATCCGGTCAAAGGCGAACGGTGGATGATGGGGCTGGGCCGCGTGGAGCGAGATTGCGACGGACGGGCCCGTTGCTTCCGCGGCATCAACCTGGACATCACCGAGCGCAAGCAAGCGGAGCAAGCGTTGCTCGAAGATCTCCGCCGCATGCAGGAGCTGGCCCATGTCGGCCACTCGTTCCGGGACACAGACAC
>CAZWAX010000440.1:0-5000 GCA_964631985.1 uncultured Polyangiaceae bacterium
TTGGCCTTCTCGCGCAGCACGTCGGTCGAGTAGTCCGCCTCGGCGTTGCCGTAGGGTACCTCGGCGTAGCCCCCGAGCCCGTCCGGCTCGATCATCACGTAGTCGAAGAACGCGACGTTCTTCATGCCGCGCCACTCGGTCCAGCCGGGGGGCACGTACGGCGGGTCGCCGTCCGCCCAGAGCTGCGCGTAGCCGTTCAGGTACTTGCCGATCAGACTCGTGCGGTAGCCCGCGCCCTGCAGCCAGGTCGCGAGGGTCGAGGCGTCGGCGAGGTCGTCGGCGCCGCCGTTGTTGCCGCCGTTCTTGTAGACGCCGGTGCGGTGCGCGTACTGGCCGGTGAGGATGCTGGCGCGGCTCGGACAGCAGAGCGGCGTCGTCATGAAGGCCTCGGGGAAGTCGACACCGTCGGCGGCGAGCTCGGCGCGCGTGCGCGGCATGACGTCGTCGACGCCGTTCAGGGCGTGCACCGACGCGGTCGTGTCCCAGCGTTGGTCATCCGTCAGGACGAAGAGGATGTTCGGCCGAAGCGGCTGCGGATCCGGGCCGTAGCGATCGACCCAGACGCCGAGCAGCCCGAGCAGACAATCGCGGAGCGGCACCGGGTCGACGGGCGCGCCCGCGGTCGCCGGCACCGCCGCGGCGCACTGCGGACCGACCGACGGCACGAGCATCGTGCTCGGATCCTGCAACACGTCGAGCACGCAATGGCTCGGCAGCTTGTCGAGCTGCTTCCGGGCGCGCGCCTCGGCCTCGACGGGATCCTTGCCGTTCACGAGGTCCTTGAGCTTCGTGCCGACGTAGCTCGCGACCGCCGTGCCGATCTTCTTCTGGCAGCGCAGCTGGTCGCGGAGCCCGCTCCGGTCGATCACCGCCGCCACCGGCGGAGTATTGGCGCCGTACGCGAGCGCGAGGGCGTCGGCGACGAGCGTCCCGGCGCAGGCGGGTGGCGCGGACACGTTGCAGGTGGCCGCCGGTCCGGAGCGCAGGCGCTTGTAGGCGCAGCTCATGCTCTGGTTCAGGCTGCGGCGGACGAGGCTCGCGTCCTGACTGATCGTGCAGGCGGCCTCGGTCCGCGTCGCCGCCGACAGCAGCAGCGCGGAAGCGACGGCGAACGACGCAACGTACCCGGCAGTACTCGCGGATCGCATCGGCGACCTCCTCCTTTGGGGGAACGGACCAGTCGTACGCTCGACGTCCGGCGAGAGCAACCGGAATCGCTTGCGCCGCCACCGACTCGTCGAGTACGCCGGCAGCAACGAAAAGGAGATCCCCATGCGTCAGCTCGGCTTCCGCCTCACCCTCGCCGTCCTCGCCGCCGTCGCCGTCACCTCCACCGCCCGTGCCGACGAGCAGGTGATCGCCCCCGGCACCGGCCTGCAGAGCTCGGTCGTCGTCGACACCGGCCCGAACGGCCTCTGCGAGACGACGGCCGCGAGCGGCGACATCCAGGCGGCCCCCGTCGGCGGCGCGACGCCGAACCGGAACGAGATCCGCTGCGGCACCAACCAGGTCGTCGACAGCAGCGCTGACGGCGACGACGTCCAGCTGATCGCCTTCGGCGCGACCTGTCCGAACGCCAATCGGGTCGTCGTCGACACCGGTCCGAACGGCATCCCGGAGACCGTGCTCGGCGGCGACGATCCGTACGTCGCCGGTATCGCCTTCGGCGTCGCCCCCGCCAACACGCCCTGCGTGATCGCCGGCGCCGACGGCGTCGCGCAGACCGCGGTGCCCGGCGGCGACGACGTGCAGCTGCTGATCGCCGGCACCGCCGCGCCCAACAGCGACGTGGTGGTCTGCGGTCCGAATCTGACCGCCGACACCACCGCCAACAACTTCGCCGCGGGCGACGACGTGCAGCTCGTGCCGGTCGGAGGCCCCTGTACCGCCAATCAGGCCGTCGTCGACTCGGGCCTCGACGGCATCGCCACCACGCGGGCCGAAGGCCCCGACCTCCTGATCAAGGTGGCCAAGGCGACCAAGATCAACATCGGGAGCGGCGACGCAACCGGCGACAAGACGATCAAGCTCGAGGTCTCGAACGTCGAGTTCGGCCTGACGGCGCCCGCGAGCCGGGCCTACACGCTCACGATCAGCGGCAACTCCTGCGGCGGCGGCGCCGTCACGCAGCTCGACGCCGACTCCGCGACCCCGGGCCTGCAGGCGACCGCCAACGTGCCCCTCGGCGGCAAGATCAAAGCCAGCGTCGTCGCCACGCTCCGGCTCGAGAACGTGATCTCGGTCTCGACCAAGGTTCCGTTCCGCTGCACCTTCGACGTCAATGCCGTCGCCCTCGACACCGACCCCGACGTCGACGACGCCGCGAACCCGGAGAACAACACGACGACGGTGGACCTGGAGGTGTTCGACCGGAACGATTTATAGGATTCCGCCCCCGTGCGCGCGGCCGCTTCGCGGCCGTGCTCCGATGGGCCACGGGCCGCGGAGTCAATCCGCGGCCCGTGGGACTTCGCCCCCGGCGCTAGCTCAGCAGGTTCCGCGCGATGACTTTGAGCTCGAGGATCGGCTTCACCCCTTCGAAGATCGGCAGCACCGTCGCGTCGACGACGTAGCGCGAGATCGCGAATTCCTCGGCGTACCCCCAACCCCCGTGCAGCTGCTGCCCCTCCTGCGTCACCCACACCGCGACGTCGGACGAGTAGAGCTTGGCCATCGCCGGCTCGAGCGCGATCGACTCGTCCTCGTCGACGGCGCGCGCCGCCGCGTAGGTCAGCTGGCGCGACGCGGCGATGTGCGTTGCCATCCGGCCGAGCTTGTACTGAGTGAGGCCGTACTGGCCGATCGGCTTCCCGAATTGCTTCCGGTCGATCGCGTACTCGCAGGTGCGCTGCAGCGCCGCCTGGGCGAGGCCGGTCGAGCGACCGCCGGTCTGGAGACGGCCCGCCGCGAAACCCGCCATCTGCATGTAGAACCCCTTGCCGAGCCCGCCCGCTTCGCCGATCAGGTTCTCGCCCGGGACGAAGTAGTTGTCGAACATCAGGGTGTACGAGTGCATGCCGCGATAGCCCGGGGTCGCGTCGGCCTTGCCGGTGAGCAGGCCGCCGCTCGGCTGCCGCATCTCGAACGCGTGTCCCGGGAACGCGTCCTTCGGCACGATGAACATCGAGAGGCCCTTGGCGCCGAGCTTCGGGTTGGGATCGGTGCGGGCGAGGAGCGCCAGCACGTTGGCGCGGCCGGCGAAGGTACACCAGGCTTTGGCGCCGTTCACGACCCAGCCCTTCTTACCGTCGCGCTCGGCCGGCTCGGCGCGACAACTGAGCGACGCAACGTCCGAGCCGGTATCGGGCTCGGTGACCGACACGCCGACCATGATCTTGCCGGCGGCGATCGGCGGCAGCCACGTCGACTTCTGCTCGTCGGTGCCGCCCTTCAGGAGCGCCTTGGTGAGGATCTCCGGCCGCGTGATCAAGCTGCCGGCCGCGGCGAGCGACACCGCCGAGAGCTCCTCGGTCGTGACGATCATCACGAGGTTTCCCATGCCGCCGCCGCCGTAGGCCTCGGGAACGGCCATCCCGAAGTAGCCGAGCTCGCCCATCTTGTTGATCAGGGAGTCGGGAACGAGGTCGTCGTGGCGGTGGATGTGCTCGGCGATCGGCGCCACCTCGGTCGCAGCGAACTGCCGGACGGCGTCGCGCGCCATCGCCGCGATCTCTTCCAGCGGGCTGTTGTTGACGCCCTTGGTCTCGAGCTGGTGGCGGCCGATCGCGGTCACGCGCGCATCGCTCATGCCGGCGCGCACGGCGGACCGCACGGCGGCCGTCGCCAGCGTCTCGTCGATGAAGCCGGGGCTGATCCCGAGGTCGTCGGCGTGGGCATCCAGCTGCCCGGCCGCCTTGCTCGCCATCTCGGCCGCGAAAACGAGCGCCATGTCGTCAATGTGGGGCTCGGTGCTGCCCTCCCCCGCCGCGTAGTCCGCCAGATACTTCGCCGTCCGCACCTCGGTCGCGAAGTAGGCGATCCGCTCGGCCTGGGGCTGGTGGCCGTCGATGTCCTTGCCCTGGTTGGTGCGCGCGGATCCCTTGCTGATGACGGCGTCGAGGGTGCGGTCGAGGGCCGCGATCAGGGTCGCGGTCGCCTCGCCGGTGCTCGCGTCCTGACGCGAGCTCGGCTGGCTGCTCATGGAGCGTCTCCTTCTGTTGCTTGGGCTTCGATTCGGGGCCGCCTTCTTATCACCGGGGTCCGGACCCGCAAATCGGCGGTCGGGACTGCGTACAAACCCGTACTGGCGATCGCATGTGGCCGGTCTTAAAGCGGAGGCGCTAGTTGCCTATGATTCTTTGCCATCGGTAGAACTTCGTAGTCGCAGACGCAGCACTCACCGTTCCGTGGGAGATCAGCATGAAGCGTAGCTCGCCGAGTGGAGCTGTCGCGGCGGAGGAATCGGCCGCAGCCACCGTCCTCGATCGCCGTCAGTTGCTGCACGCCCTGCAACGGGTCCGGAGCGGCGACTTTTCCGTGCAATTGCCGGGCGAGCTGACCGGCCTCGACGGCAAGATCGCCGACGCCTTCAACGAGATCGTCGCCGCCAATCACAAGATCGCGGAAGAGCTCAGGCGGATCGGCCACGTCGTCGGCAAGCAAGGGAAGACCCGCGAGCGCGCGAAATTCGACCACTCGAAGGGCGCCTGGGGCGAGATGGAAGCCTCCGTCAACACGCTCGTCGACGACCTCCTCAGACCCACGACCGAGGTCACGGGGGCGATCGCGGCCGTCGCGCAGGGCCACCTCACGCAAACCATGCGCCTCGACGTCGACGGCCGCCCGCTCGAGGGCGAGTTCCTGCGCTCGGCGACCATCGTCAACACGATGATCGAGCAGCTCGGCGTCTTCACCTCCGAGGTGACGCGCGTGGCGCGCGAGGTCGGCACCGACGGCAAGCTCGGCGGCCAGGCGCAGGTGCCCGGCGTGAGCGGCGTCTGGAAGGATCTGACCGAGTCCGTCAACTCGATGGCCTCGAACCTGACCGCCCAGGTCCGCAA
>CAZWAX010000441.1:0-4987 GCA_964631985.1 uncultured Polyangiaceae bacterium
CGGGTCTCGAGCTCGCGGGCGCGCCGCTCCGCCGACCAGCCGCCGTCGCCTTCGGGGCGCGTCAGCATGGCGGCGGGACCGCAGCCCGCGAGCCAGAGGACCGACCCCAGGGCGAACAGGCGGAGACCGCGGCGGTCACCGCGCACGCGCACGCCTCCGGCGCTCGGCCGCGAGGCCGTCGATCGCGTACATCGAGAACGCGGCGATGTGACGCGCGGTCTTGCGGGCGAAGCCGCGGGGGTACTTCTCCTCGCGGCGGAGGAGCAGGGCCACCGGCATGGTGAAGCGATAGAAGAGCACCTGACCGATGATGCTGAAGACGATCCGTGTGACGGTGTCCGATCCGGCCCCGGGAATGAGGCGCGCCACCACGTGAGCCATCTCGCGGGTCTGCGGCTCGATGAACTCGGCGACGATGATCGGCATGGCGTCGGTCGGGTCGCACATTTCGCGCAGCATCAGCTGACCGTGCGCCGATGGCGGCGGGCCGAGCAGCGACTCCAGCATCGTCGTGATGCGGCCTTCGAGCAGGGCGACGAGCTCGCCGCGCGAGGCTCGGCGGAGCGCCGTGGGGGGCCGGCTGACCCCGCGGCGCTCGAGCTCGGCGCGCACCTGTGCGAACTGGGCGCGCAGGACCTCGAGGTAGAGCCCTTCCTTGGAGCCGTAGTGATAGTGGCCGGCGGCGACGTTGGCGCCGGCACCTTCGGCGATGTCGCGAATCGAGGTGCCGTGGAACCCGTGCCGAGCGAAGAGATCGACGGCTGCGTCCAGGAGACGGTCGCGGGTGGCGCGGGTGGGCGGCGTCGCCATGAACGGACGATTAAAACATCCGTTTGAGTGATTCAATATGGCGCGCCCGCCGTCGGCACCGAGCCGCCCCGTAGGCGGCGGCCGTCCGGAGGTTTGGACGGGGCCCGACGGCCCGCCTTCCCGGACCACGGGCCGCCGGGCCTCGCTTGCGTTCCCGCCTGTCGGAGGTTAGAAGCCGCGCCCGATGCTGCGACGGTTTCTCCCGCGGGAGGAAGACTTCTTTTCGCTCTTCGAGCGTCACGCTGCGTTGACGGTCGAGGGCTCCAAGCAATTCGCCAAGCTCGTCTCCGGTGGGCAGAACATCCGGGCGCTGGCGGCCCGGATCAAGGAGATCGAGCACGAAACCGACGTCATCACCCACACCTGCGTGGAGCGCCTCCACACGACCTTCATCACGCCGATCGACCGCGACGACATCCACCGCCTGATCACCCGCATGGACGACGTCATGGACTTCGTCGAGTCCGCGTCCGAGCGGATCGCGCTCTACGAGCTGCGTGAGATGACGCCGGAGGTACGCGAGCTCGCCGACGTCCTGGTGCGGGCTACCGAGACCGTCGTCATCGCGATCGGCGGCCTCCGGGATCTCAAGAAGACGCAGGTGATTCTCGACGCGTGCATCGAGGTCAATCGCCTCGAGAACGAGGGCGACGAGATCCTTCGCAACGCCGTCGCGACGCTCTTTCGCGAGGCCACCGATCCACTGTTGGTCATGAAGTGGAAAGAGGTCTACGAGGCGCTCGAGAACGCGACCGACCGCTGCGAGGACGTCGCCAACATCATCGAGGGCGTCGTCCTCGAACATGCCTGACGTCGTCATCGTCGGCGCCATCATCGTGGTGGCGCTGATCTTCGACTTCGTGAACGGCTTCCATGACGCCGCGAATTCGATCGCGACCGTCGTTTCCACCCGGGTCTTGTCGCCGCGCTATGCGGTGATCTGGGCCGCGTTCTTCAACTTCATCGCGTTCCTGTTCTTCGGGCTCCACGTCGCCAACACGATCGGCAAGGGCATCATCGACCCGGCGGTGGTCGACCCGGCCGTCGTGTTCGCGGCGCTCGTGGGCGCGATCGCGTGGGACATGATCACGTGGTTCTACGGCATTCCGTCGAGCTCGTCCCATGCGCTGATCGGCGGGCTCGCCGGCGCCGCCGTCGCCAAGGCCGGAGCCACGTCGCTCGACGCGGCCGGACTCATGAAGGTCACGGTCTCGATCGTGGTGTCGCCGTTCGTCGGTCTGCTCCTGGCCTTTCTCCTGATGATGGCGGTGTTCTGGATCTGCCGCCGCTCGACGCCGGCGCGGGTCGACAACTGGTTCCGGCGCGGCCAGCTGGTATCGGCGGCGCTCTACAGCCTCGGCCACGGCGGCAACGACGCGCAGAAGACGATGGGCATCATCACTGTCCTGCTCTTCGCGACCGGTCATCTCGGCGACACCTTCTACGTGCCGCTCTGGGTCGTGCTCTCGTGTCACGCAGCGATGGCGCTCGGGACGCTCTCGGGCGGGTGGCGCATCGTCCGCACCATGGGCCTCAAAATCACCAAGCTGAAACCCGTCGGCGGGTTCTGCGCCGAGACCGGCGGTGCCATCACGCTGTTCGCGGCCACCAGCCTCGGCATCCCGGTCTCGACCACGCACACCATCACCGGCGCGATCGTCGGCGTCGGTGCCATCACCAAGCTCTCGGCGATCCGCTGGGGCATCGCCGGCCGCATCGTGTGGGCCTGGATCCTCACGATCCCGTGCTCGGCGTTCATTGCGGCCCTCACGTGGTGGGTGCTCCACCACCTCTGATTCGAGGAGGACCGCCGATGTCCGAGCCAGGCGTTTTCGAGACCATCTACCACTGCCGCGCCATCCGCTACTTCGCCGCCGACCCCGTGCCCGACGACCTGATCGCGAAGGTCCTGGACGCGGCCATCCGCGCGCCGAGCGGGTCCAATCGGCAGTCGTGGCATTTCATCGTGGTGACGGATCCCGCGATCAAGAAGACGCTTCAGCAGTACTACAAGCAATCGTTCGACGGGTACGCGTCGATGATGGCGCACGTGCCGCCGCGCCCGGGCGTGAGCGACGAGACCCAGGCCCGAGTCGTCAAGTCGGCGGTGTACCTCTCGGAGCACCTGCACGAGGCACCGGTGTTGATCGTGCCCTGCATCGTGTTCGAGCAGGGGCGCATCAAGGGCGACGGCGCGATGCAGGACATGGCGCGGAAGTCGATCTACTCGTCGATCTACCCCGCGGTGCAGAACATCCTGCTGGCATGCCGCGCCTACGGCCTCGGGGCCTGCCTGACGACGTTGCATTTGATGCACGAGGAGCCGATCGCGCGCCTGCTCGGCCTGCCGGACAACGCCGAAACCATGGCCCTCATCCCGGTCGGCTGGCCGGCGGCCAAGTTCGGCCCGGTCAAGCGCGTACCGGTCGCCGAGGTCGCCAGCCGCAATCGTTTCGGCGAGTCTTTCGTCTAAGAACCGCGCGACGGTCGCTGCCATGGGCCGTGAGGGAGCGCTCCGCTGGCTCCGAGTCTCGCGGACCCATCCCGCTCAAGGATCTCCTTGCGCATGGTCTCGTGCGCTCGCCAGTCGCCTGCGGAGCGCTCCCTCACGCCCCGCGCACCTGCCGGCGGGCGATGACGGAGATCCTCGCACCCGACGAAGCCGGCAGACGGCATCGGGACACGCACGGCACGACGGGTCGGGAGGGCCGCGAGCCTCCGACCATTCGCCACCGGCGGCGGAGTCGGCCACGGGCTGATTCACCTTGCGCTGCGGCGATCGTTTCGTGGGGTGGGACGACGGCTTGCCGGGTCGTCAGAGCCGGCACGCGGCCCGGCGCATGGTGCCCTTGAGCGGTGCGTGGCCCAGGCTCTGCTGAGCCGGCAAGGCGTCGTCCCACCCCACGACCGCGACGTCACTGCACGTCTTCGAAAGTCAGCGCGTGGCGGTGCCCCGATACATGGCGGCCATGATCGGCAGCTCCCCGGCGATCTCGAAGCGCTCGAGGGATGTGGTCACGAGGCCGCTCGCCGCAACGATGTGGTCGATCGGGCGGTCGACGTTGCAGCCGCACGCGATCACCTTCTGGATCGGATTCCAGAGATGCTGCAGGCGAGCGACCAGCGGGCGCCGGCTCAGGCCGTGCTCCAGGAAGTGGAACGTCCCCGTCGGGCGCAGCACGCGACGGATCTCGCGCAGCGCCGCGACCGGATCCGGAATGCTGCAGAGGGTCCACGTGCTGACGACCGTGTCGAAGCGCGCGTCGTCGAAGGGCAGGCGCTCGGCGTCGAGGCGGGCGTGGATCACCGCGAAGGGCGCCTGCGCAACGCGCTCCTGGACCCGCGTCGGCAGCAGCTCGGCCGGGTCGACGATCGTGAGGTTGGTGATGCCGGTCCGCGGATAGTGGGGCAGGTTGAGGCCGGTGCCGAAGCCGATCTCGAGGACCTCGCCACGCGCGTCGGTGAGCGTCTTCCGACGCTCCTGGGTGCACGCCTCGGAGCCGAGCGCCCACTCCATCAGGCGGGGGAACACGGTGGTTGCGTACCAGCCCATCAATTGCCGGCGTTGGAGCCGGGGCCGGGCGCGTCGACCCGCCGGTACATGGGCGTCACCTCGACTGGGCCGGTCGGGCGGATCGGCATGATGACCCAGAGCGCCAGATAAAGGACGAGCCCCATGCCCCAGCCGACGATCACGCCGAGCACGAAGGCGAGCCGGATGACCGTCACCGACACGCCGAACTGCTCGGCCAGGCCGGCGCAGACGCCGGCGAGCATCTTGGTCTCGGGGACGCGATACCAGGCGCGCGTGAGCGCGCTCGTGGTGGCGACGGCGCTGCCGCAATAGCGGCACTTGAGCGCTTCGGCGCGGATGGTCTCCGCGCAATAGGGACACCGCTTGTTGTCGACGTCATCCATAGAGAGCCTCGTGTCGGCCGCGGGCCTGGCGCTCGGCGAGCAACGGGATCGCACCATAGGTGAGGGTCCCGAGGAGCGCCAGGACGGCGGCGTAGTTGACGACCAGGTAGAAGCTGAGGGTCGCGGGAAGCAAACGGCTGAGCCCGGCGTAGATCGCCTGCAACGCCCAGAAGTCGATCGCGAGGATCAGTGGCAACGGTGGGAGCGCGGCGGCGACGGCCGCGGCGAGCGAGCGCCGCGCGGCGTGACGCCGGCGGGC
>CAZWAX010000442.1:0-4986 GCA_964631985.1 uncultured Polyangiaceae bacterium
CGACCCGATCGAGGAGCTCCGGCGGTCGCGCGACCGCGGCGAGTGCGAGCGGCGCGTCGCCGAGACCGCCCGCCACACCGCCCCTGATCCCACCGGTGACGCCGTCCGTCGCGCTCGGCGCGGCTTCGGTGGTGGTGTCCGCCGCCTCGGGACGCGGCGCTGGAACCGGGGCGGTTCGCGGCGCCGGCACCGCCCGGGCGGTCCCGGTCTTCCGCAAGGCCGGCGGTTTCGGGAGCGTCGGCTTGGGGGCCTGCTCGACGTGCCGCGCAGGCACGACCGGCACGACCGGCGCGTCCGCCATCGCCGGCAGGCTCGCGGATCCGCCGGTGGCCGACGCGGGCGGCGCGGGTTCTATCCACACCAGGCGTGCCGGCGCTGGCGGCGGGTCGAGGTGGCGATGGTGGTGCCCCGCGCCCAGGAAGATGGCGAACGCCAGCACGGCCGCGACATGCACCGCGATCGACGCCCCCCACGCCCGGGCCGGTAGCACCCCCGCCGCCATCAGAACGCCAGGGTGATGGTGCCGATCGCCGTCAGCGGATACCCCGGCGTGAAGTCGATGTCGGAGACCACCTCGGGCTCGAGCTCCAGGCGCGAATCGGTCGCGAACTGCGCCTCGCGATAGTCGTGGTCGAAGAGGTTCAGGATGTCGAGCTGCACGGTCAGCGCCTTCACGTAACCGGCCGACCAGGCGGGGGGCAACTCCCAACGCTTGCCGACCTGGAGATCCCAGATGGTGTAGCCCGCGGCATGCAGCGAGTCGTCCTCGTTGGCCGGGCGCGAGCTGATGGCCCGGGTCCGGAGGCTCCCGAAGATGCCGTCGTCACGCTGGACCGTGACGCCGCCATTGACGGTGAAGCGCGGTGCCAGCGGCACGTCGTCGGCCGCGTCGGGCTCGAAGCGAAATTTGGCGACCGTCTGCGTGTAGTCGACGTCGAAGAAGAGCCAGTCGAGGATGCGGTAGCGGATCTCGAGCTCGCCCCCGACGCGCCGGGTGGCCCCGCTCGCCTCGGTCGTGCCCTCGTCGCCGACGAACACGATCTCGCTGTCGAGGTCGAGCATCCAGAACGCCGCCGCCATGTCGAGACGGTCGAAGAGACGCGTACGAACGCCGACCTCGGCGCCGCGCGCCTTGGCGCTCGGGTCCACCGGGTTCTCGTCCCGCACGACCCCGCGCGCGTCGTTGGAGTGGAACCCTTCCCCGTAGTTCAGGAACACGTCGACGTCGGCGAGCGGCGACAGGATGATGCTGGCCTTCGGGCTGAAGATGGCCTCGTTCTCGACGCCCTGACCGGTGAGCGTGGGATCCGACGTCGAGTTCAAGTTGTTGTCGACGTCGAAATAGAGGTCGTCGAAGCGGAGACCGATCACCGTCCGGAGCCACGGCGTCCAGGTGGTGTCGCCGCTGACGTACGCGAACGAGTTCACCTGGGTGACGTTGTGATCGGTCTGCCGCGCCAGGAAGTCGCGCTCGACGGTGTAGTTCAGCTGCTCCCCTATGTCGTCGGCACGGAGACCCGCCGCACCGGTCAACGCCGTCTCGAAGCCGCCCCAGGTGACACGACGCGTGTAGCGGGCCTCGCCGCCCCCGAAGAAACGCTTGTCCTTCTGCTCGATCTGATCGCCGTTCACCGGGTCGCGGGCGAAGAAGGTGAAGTTCGAGAACAAGTCGAGATCGTAGTAGACGCCATAGGCGAGGAGACTTGCCTCCTCGGCGTCGTCGAGGCGCCACGTGGTCCGCGAGTAGAGCTGATGACGCTGCGAGGTGCCGCCCTCGGTCGGATCGACCGATCCGAAGCGATCGAGCTCGCCGCTGCGGATCGCACGCAGCGGCAGCTGGCCGGAGGCGTTCCAGGTGCCGCGGTAGCTCGTGAAGGTCAGATCCGACTGCCACGGGCCGTCGGCATACCCGGCACGGGTAAAGAGCTTGTACCGGTTGTAGTCCTCCGGATGATCGAAGGGTCCGTCCTGCCCGGCGCCCTCGACGGCGAAGAGTGTATCGAAGGCCCCGAGGGTCCCGCCCCCCACGAGCACGCCTCGGAAAAGATCGAAGCGTCCGCCGCTGAGGGTTGCCGTGTTCTCCGCTACCGCGCGCTTGGTGACCATGTTCACCGCACCCGCAGTCGCGAAGTCGCCGTGCTTCACGAAGTATGGTCCCTTGTCGACCTCGATGCGCTCGACGATCTCGGGGATCACCCAGTTGACGTCGGCGTAGCCCTGCCCGTGCGCGTGGCTCACGTTGTTGACGGGCACGCCGTCGACCGAGATCGCCACGTCGGTGCCGTGATCCGCGTCGAACCCCCGGAGATAGTATTGGTTGGCCTTGCCGCCGCCGGCATGCTGGACGACCACGAGCCCGGGGGTCACCTCCAGGATGTCGGCGGGCCGGCGAATCGGGCGAAGGGAAACGTCGCGACTGCGCACCACCAGCGACGACGCCGCCGTGATCGGGCGATCGCCCTGCACGACGGTCTCGGGCAGCTGCAGGCGGCGCGCGCCCTCGTCGGTGGCGCTGGCGGGAGCGTTCGCCTCGGCCTCTTCGGTGTCGGCGAGCGGCGTCGCATTCGCGTCGGCCCCGAGCAAGCCCAGGAACAACAATGCGGGGATGATCCTCGGACGCAGCACGGAAGTCTCCTCTCGATCGCGGATCCCCGGCGACCGGAACGGCACCCGGACGCCGAGAATGACCATGGGTCGTGACGGCAACGCCGCCTCGCCCCACCGGCGAACCGAGAGGAAACGAAAAGCGGCGCGCCTACGCGCCGAGAGGAGGCCCGCGGGCCTGTGCCGCACCCCGGATCGCTGCCGTCTCGGCTAGCGCCGGCGACGACGAGACGTCCGAAACGAGCAGGGTCGGTCCGGTCGCCGCCACGTGCGGCGCCCGCAGACCGACGACGGGCTGCACCCGATGCGCGTGCAGGTCACGCGCCGGTGCGGACTGGAGCTCGCTTCCCCCGACGGGGGACACGTCGGCGACGCGCACCGGCGTGCCGCCGACCACGCGCCCGCCGTGATGGTGGCCGACCGCGCCCCCGGTGTGGTGATGGCTCACCAGCCCGGACGACGCCGGCAGGATCTCGACCGCGAACGCGAGCAGGAGGGCGAGGATCACTCGCGGACGACCCGCGAGCGCCCGGCGAGCCCGCGCGAGCCTCACCGTCCCTCCTCCTTGGCCGCCCGCCGATTGATCTGCAGCGAATGGTAGAACGACACCCCGATGAACGCCGCGCCGATCAGCCCGGTCACCGCCTCGGGCACGTGCACGATGGTCTTCAAGAACATGATCACGCCGAGGGCGATGATCGCGTAGAAGGCCCCGTGCTCGAGGTAGCGGTATTGGGTGAGCGTGCCCTTGTCGACGAGCATGATGGTGAGGCTCCGCACGAACATGGCGCCGATACCGAGCCCGATGGCGATGATGAAGAGATTGTTGGACAGCGCAAAGGCCCCAATCACCCCGTCGAAGCTGAAGCTCGCGTCGAGCACTTCGAGGTAGAGAAACGCCGCCGCGCCCGACCGTGTCGCTGCGCCGGCTACCACGTCGACGGGATCGAGCAGGGCCGAGATGCCGTCGACCGCGATGAACGTGACGAGCCCGAAGATCCCCGCCACGAGGAACTCGTACCGCTCGTGCTCCGGCAGCCACTGACCCACGGCCCACATGGCGAGCAGCACGAACCCGATCCCGACCGCCTCGACCCGTCCAACGTACGACATGGGCCGCTCCACGAATGAAATCCAGTGCACCTCCTTCTCTTGGTCGAAGAAGTGCTTCAGCCCGACCATCACCAGAAACGCTCCGCCGAAGGCCGCGACGGTGACATGGGCGCTCTCGATGATGCGGGAGTATTCGTCCGGCTGCGTCGCCGCCAATACCAACGCCGCCCACGGGCTGAGCTGGGCGATGACGGCGACGATCACGAGCGGGAAGACGATGCGCATGCCGAAGACGGCGATGGCGATGCCCCAGGTGATGAAGCGACGCCGCCACACCGGGTCCATCTCCCGCAGCACCGTCGCGTTCACGACGGCGTTGTCGAACGAGAGCGATACCTCCAGCACGGCGAGCACGGTGACGATGAACGTGATGCTGAGGGTGCCGCCGACGGTGCCCGTCATCTCGTAGCCGAGGAAGGCGCCGCCGATGAGACCGAGGATGGTGACCAGGACGGATCCGCGGAAGTATTTCATGGTCTCGGTGACGCCCCCGATCGGGGCCGCCGTGGCTCCGGGCTTACGTGAGTACCCGGGCCGCGACGATGGCGAGGCCGCCGCTGCCGAGGCCCCAGAGCAGGTCTTTCCGCGGGTTCATCTCCTCGCCCTGGGTCTGCTCGGTGACCACCGCGCCGATGAGGAAGAACAGCGCGAGGACGCCGATGGCGATGCCGATACCGGGCACCGTCTGGCCGTCGTTGCGCGCCGCAGTTGCCGCCTGCGACATGTTGAACGCGACGAAAAACGCGACGGCAAAGCCGACGATGCGAGCGAGGCGAAGTGCTTTCACACGGAGACCGTGGCCCTGGCGAGGAGTCTCACCTCACTCGTCGACGACCTTCGCCGAGCGGGCGACGCGCAACAGCTCGGCGGCTTCTTTGTCGCCGGAGGCGGCGCGAGTCTCCCAGTGGCGCTGGCGCATGGGTTTCGCGACCCATTCGTCGAGACCGATGACGAGGAAGCTGAAGCCGACGACGATCGCGATCGAGCTGTAGAGACCGAGTTCCATGACGTCCCCTTACGCGCGCTGCGCGGTGGTGGCCGCGACCATCGGGGCCTTCCGGTTGGCTTCCTTCATGATGAACTTCGGCTTGAAGGTCAGGATGAGAATCGGGAGCAAGGTCTGCGAGCCGACGTAGCTGATCCCCATCCAGATCGCGAGCAACAGTCCCATCTCGGCGTTGAACCGGATGTTGGACGTGATCCAGAAGGCGGTGCTGACGATCATGGTGACGGCCGTGAAGGTCACGGCCTTGCCGGACGTCACCATGG
>CAZWAX010000443.1:0-4981 GCA_964631985.1 uncultured Polyangiaceae bacterium
CGAAGAGCGCGCTCGCCCGGCAGACCGTCGCGCGATCGACGCAGGCGATCACGTCGTCCACGCTCGCGAGCGGCGAGGCGAGCGCCGCACAGCGCGCCGCCTCGGCGCCGAAGCCGAGCCCGGTCGCCGCGACGATGGTCGCGAGGGGCACCGCCGGCGGCGCGCCCGTGGTCTTCGCCCCGCACGCCTTGGCGAGCGAGAACCGCGCTTTCCGGCGGTCGGCACCGTCTTCGGCGAGCCCGGCCGTCGCCGTGCCGCACTTCGTGCGCGCCTTCGCGAGACAGCCGGCGTCGCCCGGCTTGGTCTGGATGCAGGCGAGCACGGCGTCGGTGCACCCGTGCAGCCGCTTGGCAACCAGCGCCGCGAGCTTCGCGCCGACTTTCGCGGTCGCCGCCGCGCACTTGCCGAGCGCTTTTTGCTCCGCGGCGGCCCCGCCGATGCCGAGGCCCGCACCGTCCGCGGCGGACGCGCAATCCGGATCGGCGCGATCGACGAGCCCGTCCCCGTCGTCGTCGACACAGTCGTCGCAACGCTCACAGTCGGCGGCGCCGTCCCCGTCGGCGTCGCCACCGCTGCACGCCTGCGCGTCGGCGAGCGCGCTGAGTGTCAGGAGACCACCCGCGAGGGTCGCCGCGACGGGCAGGTCTTCGCGCACGCCCCGGACGACCACGCGCGCGAAGCCGCCGTCCACGGTCCCGTCGATCTGCAGCACCGCGAAGTCCGACCCGGCCGTCGGCAGGAAGCCGTCGACGAAGACCAGCTCGAGCGTGCCACCGAGCGTGGCGTCGCCGGTCACGTGCAGCGTGCCGAAGCTGGTCGGCCCCGCGACCGGGATGCGCACGACGGCCGGCGCCCCGAGGACGAGGGTGCCGTCGATCACCAGCGGCGCCGGGTCCACCAACGCCGCGGCCGCGCGGCGCGCGGTCCGCGCGCCCGGCACCGCGATCTCGGGGGCGGTGAAGCCGATGGCGGGACTGATCGTGCCGAGCTGCGTGAAGGGCTCGAACGGCGCGATCGTGACGCCACCCGTGCCGGCGAGCGTGCCGACCGCGCTGATGAAGAGACCGCCGGCGCCGATACCGAGGCCGCCGTCCTGCAGGGTGACCGTTCCGGGTCCCTCGCCACCGCCGATGCGGAGCGATTGCGTGGTCCACACCGCCAGCGCCCCGCTCACGACCACCTGCGCGGCCGGTCCCGCCACGACCGCGCCCTGACTGTCCGCGAGCGCGAAGTTCGTCCCGCCGGCGCTGTCGAGGCGGAACGTGCCGCGCCGGACCGCCAGCGTGACCGTGCTGAAGGCGGAGGTGAGCTCGCCGCCCCCGCCCACGGTGAGATCACCGTCCCCGGCGCCCGCGCCGAGCGTGGTGTCGATCGCGATCACGCGCCCGCCCGTGCTCACGTCGACGCTGCCGCCGAGCGCCCCCGCGCCGACCACCAGGCGCGCCGTGTCGAGCGCCGACGGCGCCTTCGTCACGGTAACGCCGCCGAACGACTGACCGCCGACCTCCACGAGATCGACGACGCTCACGTTGCCGCCGTCGTCGACGATGAGCGAGGCTTGTCCGCCGGCCCCGACGCGGAGCGTGTCGAGCCGCCACGTGCTGGCGAGCCCGCCCGCGCCCTTGCCGAGCACCTCGGTGAACCCGAACCCCGCGAGCGTGAGCCCGAGCCGACCTTCGCCACTGGTGACGAGCCCACCATCCGTGATGCGGAGCGTTCCCTCGGCGGCCGTGCCGATCGCGAGGTTGCCGGTCGCCCACGACGAGCCGTCGCCCTCGACCGACGCCTCGCCGCCGGCACCGTCGCCGACTCGCGACTCGGCCGCCACCAGCGTGCCGCCTTCGCCGACGATGAGATCGCCGAGCGAGACGCCCCCCACCGTGAAGCGCCCGGTGCTCTCCCAGCGCGAGCTCGCCCCGGACACGGTGATCCCCGAGAGCGCGACGCCGCCCGTGCCGACCGACACGTGCGAGGACCGCAGGTTCGCCCCGGCGAGGACGTTCATCCGACCCCCGCCGATCGCGGCCGACGGCAGCGCGAGCGACTGCTCGAGCAGCTCGAGGGGACCGCCCTGCACGACGACCGTCCCGCCCGTGACGATCGCGCGCCGCACGCGTCCGGCGGCTCCCGACACGATGTAGCTTCCCGGCAACGCGAAGCGGGCCGATTGGGTCTCGCCCGGCACCGCTTCCGGATCCCAGTTGCTCGCGACGCCGAACGTGCCGCCCGCGCCGTTCACCCAGTCGACGACATCCTCGTCGGGAGCACAGATGCCGGGATCGCCGCAGGTGGTCGCGTCGCCCTGGAACTCGCCCTGGGCCTGGCAGGTATCGAGGGAGACCTCGCTGCAGCCGCCGCCCGCGAGACAGCACGCGCCCCGCCCCGGTCCGAACTGGACGTCGAGCGCGAGGCTCCCGCTGTCGGCGACGTCCTGGGTGAGCGAGCCGGCGCCGAAGGTCTGGACGAAACTGTCACTGAAGAACGAGAGCAGGTAGCACCCCGTCACCGGCAACACGCCGCTCCGCGGCAGCGTATCCACGAGCCCGAGATTGCCGACCTGGAAGCGGCCCATCTCGACCCGTAACCCGGCGCAGCCCTGCTCGAGTACGACCACGCTACGACCGAGGGTCCATGAGGACGAGGTGAGCTGGATCGTGAATCCCGTGCCGGCTGGGGCTCCGAACGTCACGCCGCCGCTCAGGCTCGAGACCACGGCGACGTTCTTGGCCTCACCCTCGTCATCGTCTTGAACGTCGAAAACGTACTCGCCGCTGTAGTCGAGCTCGAACCCGGCAAGCGGCGTGTTGGGCAGCGTGCTCGTGGCATCGAGGCTGAGCGCGTACGTGGTCTCGGCGCTGGCGCTCGACCCGCCGAAGATCGTGGAGCTCGACGCGCACGACAGGGTTCCCGCGCTCGTCACGCCGGTCGGCGTGCCGAACTTCTGGCAAAAGTCCTCGGCATTGGGGTCGCCCTCGGACGTGCCCAGCTGCGTCGCCGAGCGCGCCGTGAGCTGCACGGTGTCGAGCGTCACCTGGGCCGCCGCCGGTCCGAGGAAGAGCACGGCGGAGAGCCCCACCGTGAACAGCGCCACGCGTATCATCGCTCACCGCCGCGAAAGCGCTTCAGGAATTCCGCCAGCGCCGCCAAGGTGCCGAAATGGCGCGCTTCGCCGGTCGAAAGATGCTCGACCTTGCCGCGGAGCATCCGTCGACCCGCGCGCGCCGGGCTCTCCAGCTGCACGACGAACGCGCGTTCGGGCAGAAAGCGCGGCGTCGTCGGATCGGGGCGCACCGGGCGGCGCGCGCGCGGGGCGGGAGCCTCTTTCGGCGGGGTTCTCGACATGGCCAAGGCTTGGCGCACCGCGGAGCGACCCGACAAGCCGCGCTCGGTGGAATTAGGGTGGAATCCTGCGCCGGAGTTCGTCACGATCGCCCTTCCGCGTGCCCCTTCCGGTTCCCGACATCCTGTTCGCACCTTTCCGCCTCGATGCCGGGAACGGCAGGCTCTTGAACGGCACGACCGAGCTCGCCGTCCGTCCGAAGACGCTCGCGGTCCTGCAGCATCTGACCGCGCATGGCGGCGAGCTCGTGACGGCGGCGGACCTCGTGCACGCCGTCTGGGCCGACAGCCACGGCAGCGCGCCGCTGGTGAAGGGCTGCATCCGCGAGCTGCGGAAGGTCCTCGGGGACGATGCGGAGACCCCGCGCTTCATCGCGACGGTCGGCCGGCGCGGCTATCGGTTCGTGGCACCGATCCAGGCGGCCACCGCATCCGCCGCCACGTGGGCGAGCGGCGACGAGCGCGCCACCTTCGTCGGCCGCGACGGGGAGCTCGCGCGGCTCGGCGCCGGGCTCGAGGACGCCCTCGCCGGCGCCCGGCAGACCGTCCTCGTCACGGGCGAGGCGGGGATCGGCAAGACGGCGCTCCTCACCCAGTTCGTCGCCGCGGCCAGCGTCCGTCACGAGCTACGGATCGCGCGCGGGCGCTGCGTCGAGCACTACGGGCCGGGCGAGCCCTATCTGCCGGTGCTGCAGGCGCTCGCGAGCCTCTGCCGCGGCACCGGCGGGGAGCGCGTGCTCGCCATCCTCGAGCGCCACGCCCCGACCTGGCTCGCCCAGCTGCCGGCGCTCCTCTCGGACGAGCAGCGCGCCCGGTTGGTCCGGCGGATCGCCGGGACCAATCGCGACCGGATGCTGCGCGAGATGTGCGACGCCGTCGAGGCGCTCGCCGCCGAGCGGCCCCTGATCCTCTGGCTCGACGATCTCCACTGGAGCGATCCGTCGACGGTCGACCTGGTGTCCGCGTTGGCACTCCGCAGCGAGCCCGCGCGCTTCCTCCTGCTGGCGACCTACCGTCCGGCAGAGGTCGTCGTGAGCGCGCACCCCCTCGGCCCGGCCCGCCAGGACCTGTTGGCGAGCGGGCATGCGCACGAGCTGGCACTCGCGGTCCTTTCGGGCGCGGACGTGGAGCGCTACGTCGCCCAGCGATTTCCGGCGAATGCGATCCCGCCCGCGCTCGCCGCGACCGCCCTCGGGATCACCGACGGCAATCCGCTCTTTCTCGCGTCGCTCCTCGACGAGCTCGTGGCGCAGCGGATCCTCGCGGAGGACGGCGGCACCTGGCGGCTCCGGAGGCGCGTCGAGGCGCTCGGCGAGATCCTGCCGGAGAGTCTCCGCCACCTGATCGAGCGCCAGGTCGCGCGCCTCTCCGAGGAGGATCAGCGACTGCTCGAAGCCGGGAGCGTCGTCGGCCGTGAGTTCGCGGCGGGGGCGGTCGCGGCAGCGCTCGACCTCGACTCCGACGCCGTCGACGAGCGCCTGCAGGCGCTCGCGACCTCCCTGCATCTCGTCGCGCCGCGCGGGCTCGATGCGCCGGCCCACCGCGCGACGAGCGGCCGCTACGGGTTCGTGCACGCGCTCCATCAGCGCGTCCTCTCCGGGCGTCTCGCGCCGGCGCGCCGCGCGCGCCTGCACCGGCGCCT
>CAZWAX010000444.1:0-4971 GCA_964631985.1 uncultured Polyangiaceae bacterium
CTTGCTCGGCATGAAGGCCCAGTACGAGCACTCGCCGCCGACGAGCTCGGACTCGACGATCACCGTCGACAAGCCGCCGCGGACGGTGCGGGCTGCGACGTTCTCGCCGGTCGGTCCGGCTCCGATCACGATGACGTCGTAGGCGCCAGCTGGCATGCGGTGGGCCCTCCTGCCGGGCACGCTCGCGCGGGCGCCGTTCACGGTCAAGTGTGGTAGGTCGCCGGGCATGGCGAAGGAACGACGGCTCTCGCTCGCGGACGCGGCGGCGTTGGTCCGGCCGCGCGACGTGCTCGCCTGCGGCTTCGTCGCGGGCCAACCGGCGGGCTTCCTCGACGCGCTCGGGTCGCGCACCGACCTGGAAGACGTCGCGCTCTACACCGGGCTGCTGGTGCGGCCGTACACGCTGCTGCAGAACAAAGGCGCCCGCATCGTCAGCGGCTTCTTCGGGCCGATCGAGCGCATGGCGCGTAGCGCGCCTGGAATGGCCCGCGCCGCGGGAGCGCGAGTGACCTACCTGCCGCGCGATTTCAACGGCCTCGAGCGGCTCGCGACCCAGATCGTTCCGCGGGTCGTGCTGGCGGTGACGACGCCGCCCGACGCCGACGGCTTCCTGAGCTTCGGGGTCCATGCCGGCGCGAGCTATCGGCCGTTCCTGGCGGCGGCCCGCGATCCCGCCCGCCTGGCGATCGCCGAGATCAACCGCCACATGCCGCGCGTCGCCGGCATTCCCGCGCTCGGCGACAACAAGATCCACGTCTCCGAGGTCGACGTGCTGGTGGAGCACGACGCCGAGCTGGTGACGCTGCCCGAGGCGCCGCCGTCGGAGGCCGACCTCGCGATCGCGCGCCGGGTGTGCGAGCGCATCGCGCCCGGCGCCATTCTCCAGTTCGGGATCGGCGCCATCCCGAACGCGATCGCCGCGATCCTCTCCGCCGAGCCCGCCGGTGCGTTCGGGCTCCACACCGAGATGATCTCGGACGGCGTCATGCAGCTCCACCGCGCCGGCAAGATCACCAACCGGAAGCCGGTCTACGACGGGCTCACGGTCGCGACGTTCGCGCTCGGGAGCCGCGCGCTCTACGACTGGATGGACGGCAACCCCGACCTCCGCATCCTGCCGGTCACCGCGGTGAACGGGCCGGGCGTGCTGGCGCGCCTGCCGAAGCTCACCAGCGTCAACGGGGCGCTCGCGATCGACCTCGCGGGCCAGGCGGCCGCCGACACGATCGCCGGCCGGCAGTACTCCGGTACGGGCGGGCACGAGTCGTACGTGGCGGGCGCGGGCGACGCGGTCGAAGGCCGGAGCTTCCTCTGCCTGCGCTCGACCGCGACCGTGAACGGCGCCCCCGTTTCCACCATCGTCGAGGCGTTTCCGCCCGGGACGCGCGTCACGACGCCGCGCCACCACGTCCAGTGGGTGGTGACCGAGCACGGCGCAGTCGACCTCTCGGTGCTCGATGACGCGGAGCGGCCGGGCGCGCTCATCGCGCTCGCCGATCCGCAGTTCCGCGACGCGTTGCGAACGGCCACGGCCTGACCCGGCGGCCGCTCGCGCGCCCGCGCACGACGCAGGTGACACTCGCCGCGGCCCCTGGCGTGCGCATCGGCAACGACCGTGTGCACGGGCTCATCCGCTCCGCGACGTCCCCCATCTTGGCGCGCCTCCTCGTGGAATTGTTGATTGGCAACTCGCCATCGAGGGGCGCAGACTCCGCGTTGTCCGTCACTCCCTCCGTCCGAAAGCAGGTGACAACGATGATGGAAGCGCGAATCGAGTCCACGCGGGGATCGCTCTATTTCGCGGCCGAAGCGACGCCGTACGACCTCGAGATGTTGCGTCTGCACGTGCGCGACCTGACGCCACGGAACCGCGGCGAGCTGCGCCTCGAAGTGAAGGTCGATGCGCGCGATCCCGCGGCGTCCGTGATCGGGGAATGGCTTGCCCGGCTCGCCGCGTCCGGGGTGAACGTGGCGCGGTGGCGCGCCGGCGTGTCGAGCCGACGCGTCGCCCGCGCTTGATCCATGATGCGGTAGCGTTCAGCCCGGCAGCTGTCCGCCGAACGTGCCGTCCTCGCATTGGACGGTTTCGTTGGTGGGCGCGCAGCGGGCGCGCGACCCGCTGCAGTCGCCGATGCAGGCGCCGCAGGCGAGGTCGCGCCGGCACTCGTCGCACTGGGCGGTGCAGCGGGAATCGCAGCCGGGATCGTCCGGCACGCAGAGCTCGCGGCACTCGTTGAAGCAGTCGCGGTCGACCCCCACCGTGCAGGTGCGGCAGACCTTGTCGTCGCGGTCGCCGTCGTCGCCGCCGCAGGCCCAGAACGTCGCGCCGCCGAGCAGCAGGACCAGCAGCAAGCCAAGTGTGCCGAACGCGACGCGTCGTCCCGCCATGGTGGTCGCTCCCTCCATCAAAAGGTGTGGCCGAAGGTCAGGTAGATCAGTCCCGTTTCCTCCGGGCTGAAGCCGGCGTCGAGGCGGGCGACCAGGCCCGAGGAGAGGGCAAGGCGGAGGCCGCCGCCGTAGCTGTAGCGGATGTGGTCGAAGGTGTGCTCGAGGAAATCCTCCGAGCCCTCGTACACGCGCCCGACGTCGCCGAAGCCAACGCCGTCGAGCGAGACGTCCCAGAGCTTCCGGAAATTGAAGTCGATCAGCTTGAGACGGTACTCGGCGTTGATGAGCGCGCTGCCCTTGCCGAGGAAGCGCTGCGGGAAGTAGCCGCGCATGGTGTCGTCGCCGCCGAGCGAGCTCAGCTCGAAGAACGGGATGTCCTCGTCGTCGCCGAACACGACCTCGGTGTTCATGTGGAGCGCGACGACCTGGCGCCGCCAGACCAGCGGCTGGATGTAGCTCACGTCGAACAGCAGCTTCTGGTAGTCGGTGTCGCGGTTGAAGAGGAAGTGGTTGGCGCTCAGATACTTGATGATCATCTCCCAGCCTTCGGTCGGGCGCACCAGATCGTCCCGGGAATTGTAGACGAGTGCTGCCGAGAGGTAGTTCGACGGCGCGCCGTGCACCCCCGGGAGGCCGGGCGCAAAACGTTGGGTGGACGGCGTGTCGTCGCTGTTGCCGTTCAGCACGTTGGTGTCGCGGTAGAACGCGGCGAGCACGACGGCGAACTTCCGCAGGATGCGATAGCCGACCGTGAGGCCGAGGCGGGCCCGCCGCATCTCGTGGTTCGAGAGCGGGTCGGGCCCGATCGTATTGTTCCCGAGCCCGAAGAACTCGACGGACGGGTCGGTGTACCAGGCGGCCGTCCCGAAGAGCAGGAAGGGCCCGAGCTCGGGGTTGCCGACGTTTACGGTCGCCTTCTGTTGGCGGTTGATCCCGACCAGCAGGTTCACGTCACCGGTAGTGGAGCCGCCGAAGAGGTCGCGCCCCTCGAACTTGATCCCGATCTTCGGTCCGGTGTCGGGGCCGTAGCCTGCCTGCGGGAAGATCGCGAAGGGCAGGCCGCGGCCTTCCGTCTCGTCGGTCGTCGCGCGCGACGGCAGGGAGTCGGAGATCAGATTCTCGGGGTCGAGGTCGTTCTCGGGGGTGGCGCGCGCCTCGGGGGGCGCGAGGGCCAGCCACGCGACCGCGCCGAGCGCGACGACACGGACGAAGCGTCGGCTCATCGAGCCCCGCTGAGCCGTCCGTTCACGACCTGCCAGTCGACGTTGGCGAAAAAGGCCCCGACGTACTTCGCCCGTTCGGTGCCGTGGTCGAGCAGGTAGGCGTGCTCCCAGACGTCCATCACCAGCACCGGCCGGAAGCCGGCGACGTTGCCGTGCTCGTGGAGCGTGATCCAGTGGTTCGAGAGGCGCCCATTGGCAGGATTCTCGTAGCAGATCGCCCAGCCGACGCCGCGCATGTTGCCAATGCCGGCGAAATCGGTCTTCCAGGTTTCGAAGCTTCCGAAGCTTCGTTCGGCCCGTTCGCGAAAGGCGCCGTCGGGCCGCTCCGTGCCCCGCGTCAGGTTCTCGAAGTAGTACTCGTGGAGCACCATCCCGTTGTACTCGAAACCGAGCCGGCGGGTCAGCTCCGAGTACGCCGGCACCTCCTCGGCGTCGACCTTGCCGTCCGCGAGGATCGCCCCGATCTTGTCGTTCAGGGCGTTGGTGCCTTTGACGTATCCTTCATAGAGCTTGAAGTGGAGCTTCAAAGTCTCGTCGGAGATGCCCTTCAGTCCCTTCAGTTCGAACTTCCGCGCTTCGTAGGCCACAGGTCACTCCTCCTCTCGATCGTCGACGGCCCCGTGCCGTGCGGGCGCGGTCGCAAGCGGCGTGCCGCTCCACGGGCCGATCTTTCGACGAAAAGGTCGGAGCGTCTGCTTCGATCGATCGGTAGGTTGTACAAACGCCTAGTCACGCAGTTCTCCTAGCGCGCCACTACGAGGTTTCGGCGGGCATGGGCCTTGCTGCTTGTCTAGCATGAGACGCTACGGATCGAGCTGTCGAAGGGGCGGGCGTGTCGCGGTCGTGATCGCGGCGGCGCTCGTCACCGGAGTCACCTGGAGCGCGTTCGACATCGCGCGGGCCGCGCAGCCCTGTACGAAGGCTGGCGCGCACTCCGCGCAGCTCGCGGACCGTCGCACGACCGCAGAGGTCGAGCGGCGGATCGCGAGCGACGAGGACGTCCGGGCGCTCGCCCCGCAGGTGCGGGTGACCACGTCGGAAGGCGTCGTCACGCTGCGGGGAAGCATCGCGAGCGACGAGGACCGCATGGTCCTGGCGAGCCTGGCGGAGAGCGCTCCGGGCGTGCGTCACGTCGAAGACCGATTGGAGGTGCGAGCATCATGGCCCGCGCCGCATTCTGCATCGCCAGCACGGTGACCCAGGCGGGGCGGATCGTCGCCGATCTGCGCCGTCGCGGCTTCGATGACGACGCCGTCTCCGTCCTCTACTCGGACAAGGGCACGAACCGGGACTTCGCGCATACGAGCTGCACCAAGGCGCCCGAAGGGGCGGCGGCCGGCGCGAGTGCGGGCGGCGTGCT
>CAZWAX010000445.1:0-4971 GCA_964631985.1 uncultured Polyangiaceae bacterium
GCGGACGCGATCCAGGATGTGGACGAGGCACGGGATGGATCCGAAGGTGTGGACGATCTGCTGGTGGGGGAAGATGCGGGCGTAGGCGGTGGCGATGGCGCAGCCGTTCGCGCAGTGGACGAGGCGGCGGCCGAGCCGGAGGTACTTCCGCGTCGCGCAGAGGGCGCTCTTCGCGGACGACGGCGACGCCGGCTCGCTGGTGTCTTCGGGAGAGGGGTGGGGCTCGGGCATCATGTCGGTCGCGTGCGTTTCGGCGGCAATGCCGGCCCGGGACGAAGCGTCTTGAAGCGTCCGGCGAGCCAGGCATCGACCTCGGACGTGTACCACGGCGAGAAGCGGCGATCCGACGGTCCGCCGGCGAGGCAGGTGTGGGCGGCGGTCTCGGCGAAGTCGGTCACCAGCCGATAGGACGGCGCGAAGCTCGTGACCCGTCCGCCGGAGCGATAGACCTGGCCCTGGTGGATCGTCGCGCGATTGCCGCGCAGCACGATCGGGCCGCGGTCGAAGCCGGCCCACACCGGGAGGCGCCCGCCGAGCATGAGGTGCTTCATCATCACGCGTTGCTCGCTGCCCCAGGTCGTGAGTGGCCCGTCGAGGGAGCGCAGGACGACGCGGCTGAAGATCTGGTCGCGGGTCTCGTCGCCGAACCAGACGCTGGTCTCGGCGAGCAGGATGCGGTCGAGGTTGTAATAGAAGTCGGCGAGGATGGCGGTCTCGCCCGTCACGTGACGCATGACCTCGGCGCCGCAGACGGCGCCGAAGACCTCGCGGATGAGGCCACGGTAGAAGCGCTCGAACAGCGTCGCGCCGAGCGACGCCGGGTCGTAGCGGCAGTCCCAGGTGCGGAGGATGTCGGCGGCCGGGGTGACCGGCAGGAGCGGTCCCAGGATCGCCATGAAGCGTTCGGCATGCGGCGAGACCACGTCCATCTGCATCGCCTCGACCTCGCCGACCGTCCAGTCGTCGCGCTCGGCGAGCAGCGTCGCGATGCGCTCGGCACGATACGGTCCCATCGGCAGGTTGATCGGCCGGGCCTGGCCGAGATGATTCAGGTCGTCGTTCGCGGTCACGATGAAGCCAGACTCGGGATTCTTGGTGCGGGGCAGGTCGGTCGCCGCGACGAAGCCCTGCCAGTCGTTCTCGGGATCCCAGCCCGCGACCGGCACGAGCCCACACCAGCCCTTCCGCCGGAGCGGCATGCAGCCCGACATCTGGTAGCCGATGTCGCCGTGCTGGTCGGCGAGCACCCAGTTGAACGACGGCTCGAGCCGGCCGAGATGGTCCATGCCGGTCGCGACGTCGCCGGCGCTGAACATGGCGAAGGAGGCGTCCAGCGAGGCGGCGCCGGTGCCGGTGCCCGAGGCCCACCGGGTCGCGAGATAGAGGCCGGGCACGTTCGGGTCGCCGTCGAGCACGCCGTGGTCGTTCTCGTGGAAGGTGAGCGTGACGTCCGGCTTGCCCTTGCGCCGGACGACCTCGGTGCGGACGGCGAACGGCACCCAACGGTCGCGGCCCTTCTTCACGCGGCGATAGCGGCCGTCGCGGCAATCCTCGATCCACGAGTCGATGCCGTCGAGGAAGCTGTAGGTGGCACCCCAGGCGAGGTCGTTGGTGCGGCCGAGCAGCAACGCCGGGAGCCCGGGCATGGTGGCGGCGATGCAGAAGCGTTCGGCAAGCTCGACGACGATCTCGTACCAGACGTTGGGAAGCCGGTTGACCTCGAGGTGCGGATCGTTGGCGAGGATGGCGCGGCCGCTGGCCGTTTTCCTGGGGGCGATCACCCAGTTGTTGGAGGCGACCGCCCGCGGCAGCACGTTGGTCCAGCGGAGCGCCTCGGGCACGAGCCGCTCGCCGAGCGTCACGCGCGCGAGCAGCTCCGTGTCGAGCGCTCCCAGACGGCCGGGAAAGAGCTCCTCGAGGTGCGGGCGCGGCACGCCCGCCTGCACCATCTCGACCAGGAGCCGCTCCATCTCGCCCTGCGATTGCGCGAGCCCGACGAAGCCGGCGACGCGTGACGTCAGCACGAGGTCCGCGAGCGTCCAGGGCGTCGGCCGATAGCCGGCGAGGCGGAGCTCCCAGGGCGGCCGTTCTTCCAGCGCCTCGTTCACGCCGGCGCAGTACGCGAGCGCGAGCTCACGCGTCCGGGCCGGGGCATCGGCGAGCTGGACCTCGGCGCCGCCGGCGAGGTTCAGGCGGCGGAAGAAGCGGTCGAGGCGCAGCATGTCGTCGCTGCCGTCGAGGATCTCGGACGCGCGCCCCTGGCCGATGATGCGGGTCAGCAACATCTGCATGCCGCGGTCGGTGCCGTGGCAGTGACCGATGCCGCGATACATGTCGGCTTCGGTCTGCGCATAGACGTGCGGCACGCCGTGCTCGTCCCGCTTGATCGGCACCTGGCGCTCGCCCGCCAGGATCCACGCGCTCCGGACTCCGAAGACCCGTTGCATGCGTCGAGCGTCAGCCGCCCGCGCCGTCGGGCGTGGGAACGATGGAGCGCAGCATCGGCGCCAAGGTAGAGGAGGGACGTCGATCGCGCAACGCATCGCGCATGTCGCCGGAGCCGCATCGTGCTCACGCGGCGTCATCGTCGCGCCGCGCGTCTGCGCAGGCATCGGGAGCATCCGAAGGCGCGGCCGCCGAAAGATGGCGCGCCCCGGTCGTTGGCCGTCGAGGGCACGCGCCTTGCTGGCTTCGCCTGCGCCATATCGCGGCTTCGGCCGACAATAGGAGGAACCCCCATGCGCTCCCTGTCACTGCTCATCGCATCGCTCGCCTTCGGCTGGCTCACGATCGCCGTTCCCGTGCACGCGGAAGACGACGGAGGCGAGCTGTCCTGTCCGGATCTCTGCGAGCTCGCCGCGAATGCGCTCCGCGACGCGTGCCTCGAGGACGACGGTGGCGAGGAGGCATGTGCGGCCCTTCGTCAGCAGAAGCTGGCGCAGTGCATCGCCGAGGAATGCGAATCCGAGCCCGAGCCGGAACCCGAGCCCGAGCCGACGTGCGAGGATCGCTGCGAGCACCGCGCCGACGAGGCGCGCCACCATTGTCTGGAGGAAGGCTACAGCGCCGAGCTCTGCGGCCGGCTCCGGGCCGAGGCCCTGGAGCTCTGCATCGACGAGCGCTGCACCGCACCGGCGCCGACCTGCGAGGAGCGCTGTCAGGGCGATGCGGAAGCGCAGCTCGAGGAATGTCTCGCCGGGGGCGGCAGCGAGGACGAGTGCGTGCCGGCGGCCGAGGCGGCACGGGATGCATGCGTCGCGGAGCAGTGCACGGAGCCCACGCCCACGTGCGCCGAGCGCTGCGCCAGCGAAGCGCACGAAGGGTTCGAGCATTGCCTCGAGGACGGCGGCAGCGAAGCGATGTGCCGGGCGCGGGAAGAGGAGAAGACCCGGCACTGCATCGAGGAGCACTGCGAGGACACCGAGCCCCCGGCGCCCTCGTGCGAGGAGCGCTGCGAGGATCATGCGGGCGACGCGCTCGGCCGCTGTCTCGAGGCGGGCGGGACCGAAGAGGCCTGCAAGGCGAGCGCGCGCGAGATCTTCGAGCGCTGCGTCGCCATGCATTGCGAGATTCCGCCACCGTGCGACGCGCGCTGCGCCAAGAAGGCGGCGCGGGTCGAGCGCCGCTGTCTCAAGCGTGGCGGCGCGGCCGACGCGTGCGCCGCGAAGGCCGCCGGTGTCCTCGAGGCGTGTCACAACGCGCGCTGCGTGCCACCGCCGCCCGACACCTGCGCGAGCGACTGCGAAGGGCAGGCCGGCGAGCAGCGCGCGCGCTGCCTCGCGGCCGGCGGCGAGGAGGCGGCCTGTGACGAGGAGGCCAAGGCGTCACTCGAGACCTGTCTCGACGGCTGCGGCATCGCCCCCGAGCCGACCTGCGGCGAGCGCTGCGAGGTGAAGGTGACGGAGCGCTTCCGGACCATGATCGCGCGCGGCGCGGATGCCGAGCGCGCCAATCGTCGGGTCCAGCGTCTCTTCCGGCGCTGCGTCCGGAGCTGCGACCGGGACTGATTCCGGAGATTCCATGAGGTTAAGGGCCGGCGCGTCCGTCGACGTCGCCGGCCCCGCCGTCTTGACGTTCCGGCGCGGACGGTGTCCCGTCGCGGCAACTTCGCTGCGGGAGGCCGGCATGCTGGACGGGGTGCGCGTCATCGAAATGGGACTCTGGGTCGCGGGACCGGCCGCGGCCGGCATCCTCGCCGACTGGGGCGCCGACGTCGTGAAGATCGAGGCGCCCGCCGGCGATCCGATGCGGGCGTTCTTCCAGCTCGCGACCGGCAGCAAGGTCGATCGGAATCCGCCCTTCGACCTCGACAATCGCGGTAAGCGGAGCGTCGTGCTCGACGTGCGCGACCCCGCGGGCCGGGCCGCCGCCGAGCACCTGCTCGCCGCGGCCGACGTCTTCGTGACCAACCTCCGGCCCGACGCGCTGGCGCGGCTCGGCTTCGATGCCGACACGGTGACCGCCCGCTTCCCGCGGCTCGTCTACGCCAGCATCACCGGCTACGGCCGGAGCGGCCCCGAGCGCGACCGACCGGGCTATGACGTCGGCGCGTTCTGGGCCCGCTCGGGCGTGGCGGCGACGCTTGCCCCCGAAGGCGAGGCGCCGCCCCAGATCCGCGGCGGGTTCGGCGACCACGTGACCGCGATCGCGACCGTGGCGGGGATCGTCGCGGCCCTCTTCGAGCGCACGACGTCCGGGCGCGGGCGGGTCGTCGAGACCTCGCTGCTCCGCACCGGGACCTATTGTCTCGGCTGGGATCTCGGCATCCAGCTCGCGTTCGGGAAGATTCGCCAGCCGGTACCGCGGACCGCGGTGGAGACGCCGCTCGTCAATTCCTATCGCGCCGGCTGCGGGCGCTGGTTCTGGTTGATCGGGCTCGAAGCGGACCGGCATTTTCCCGGGGTCGCGCGCAGCATCGAGCGCGAGGATCTGCTCGCCGACCCGCGCTTCGCGACCGCGCGCGAGCGTAGG
>CAZWAX010000446.1:0-4951 GCA_964631985.1 uncultured Polyangiaceae bacterium
TGGTTGATGCTATCTCGACGGCGGTGCACTAGGAGCCTGACCCGAGATGGACGATCTGCGAAACGCTCGGCATCTGGGTGAGGCTCCTAGGTCGCCTGCGCCAGCTCGTCGCGGAGCTTCCGGCGCAGCAGCTTGCCGGTCTCGTTGTACGGGAGCTCGGTGCGGAACTCGACGCGGGACGGTGCCCGCGACGATCGCAGCCGCGCCTTCACCCAGTCGCGGAGCTCGTCGGCGTTCGCGACGCGCCCGGGATGCAGCACGACGACCGCGGCGACGGCTTCGCCCCATTGCTCGTCCGCGACGCCGACGACGGCGCAGTCGGCGACCGACGGATGCACGAGCAGCACCTCTTCGATCTCGCCGGGGGACAGGTTCTCGCCGCCGCGCACGATGACGTCGTCGATGCGTCCTTCGAGGAAGAGATATCCCTCGGCGTCGAGCGCGCCGGCGTCGCGCGTCGGGAACCAACCGTCCTTGGTCATGCGCGACGCGAGGCCGAGATACTCGCCTGACACCTGCTCGCCGCGGACGTGGATCTCACCCGATCGGCCCGCCGGACACGGGCGACCCTCTTCGTCGCGGACCTCGAGCTCGACGCTCGGGAGCGCGCGCCCGACCGACACCAACCGGCGCCGCACGGCCGGATCCGCGCTCGCGGCCGCCGCCCGATGGTCGTCGGGACCGAGCACCGTGATGGTCGAGCTGGTCTCGGTGAGGCCGTACGCGTTGGTGAACGCGGTCTCGGGCATGAGCTGCATGGCCCGCTCGATCACCGGCTGCGGCATCTTGCCGCCGCCGTACGAGACGGCGCGCAGATGTGGCAGCGTGATCCCGTCGCGCACGAGCACGTCGACGATACGGGTGAGCATGGTCGGCACGACGAAGGAATGCGTGACCCGCTCGGCCGCCGCCGTCTTCACCCAGGTCTCGGCGTCGAAGCTCGAGAGCTGCACGACGCGCCGGCCGGAATAGACCGAGCTCAGAATCGCCGCCATGCCCGCGATGTGGTACGGCGGCACGCTCACCAGCGCCGCATCGTCCTCCGCGGCCCCGCCGAACTCGACCGAGCCGAAGATGTAGGACACGAGGTGCTTCTGCCGGAGCACCGCGGCCTTCGGCGTGCCCGTGGTGCCGCTCGTGAAGAGCAGGATGCCGATCGCGTCGGCGTCCATCGACCATTCCGGGGCGCGCGCGTCCGACGCCCGGGCTTCGGTCAGAAACGCGTCACGCGTCGTGACGATGGCCGCCGCGCTCGCGAGGGAGCCGGCGCGCTCCGCGTCGGTCACGAGCACGGCGGGCGCGATCGAGGCCAGCAGCGCATCGAGCTCCGCGCCGGTGAGGCGGTAGTTCAGCGGCACGAACGGAACGCCCGCCCACGCCGCCGCGAACAGCCCGAGCGGGACCGCGAGGCTGTTGACGTCGAGGACAGCGAGGCGCTCGGCGCCACTCGCCGACACCGCATGCGCGGCCGCGCCGGCCGCCGCGAAGAGCTCCGCGTACGTGAGCGTGGCCGTCCCGTTCTGGATGGCGACCCGGTCCCCGAACCCGTCGGTCGCCATCTCGAGCAGCATCATGAGGTTCATTCGACTTCGCCCCCGTGCGCTGCAGGGGCGCTTTGCGCCCCTGCATGCTCCGATGGGCCTCGGCACTCGGAGTCAATCCGAGTGCGTCGCTCCCCACTTTCTAGGCATTCCATGTGGATGTTCAGTCGGACGACGGCAGCGGCTTCGCTTCCTTGAGGACCAACGGAGCGCCGGCCACGGCGAGCGAGCCCTTGCCGGGCTTGGTGCAGAGCAGCTCGAGATCGCCGCTGGCGCTCACGTAGCGCTTGCCGAGCGTGGTGCCCACGGAGGATCCCGGATCGAGCTCGACCCCCGCGGGGGGCTGGTCACCCGCGGCGAGCATGGCGGCCCCGCCGCACTGGACGTCGGCACCGCCGGCGGGGGCCGCGATGACGATCACTTCGGTCGCACAGACTGCGCTCTTCAGACGAGCGCCTGCTTTCAATTGAGCCATGCGGCTTCCTCTAACCCAACCGCCGCCGGGCTTTCAAACCAGGCGCAGCGGTTTCCGCCCGCGGCTACGACGAGGGCCGCGCATCGCAGCGACGAACGCGAGCTCGTTCAATCCCCGCTCGGAGCCGGCGGAAGCGCCCGGCGCAGGACGCGCCAGGCGAGCAGCGCACACGCGATTCGCACCGGGTGGCGGTGCACGCCGCGAACGCCATCAGGTCGCCGAGCGCGCGTGCCGCGGCGGCGCCGTCCGGGGCCCCGGCGGTGCAGAGCGCCTCCATGGCAGCGGCGACGCGGCGGGCCTCGGCTTGGCCGCAGTCCCGCACGCGCTCGCTCATGAGGGACGCCGAGGCCGTGGCGATGGCGCAGCTCTCACCGGTGAACCCGACCGCACGCACGCGGTCGCCGTCGATCACGAGCTCCACACGGAGTGCGTCACCGCAGAGCGGGTTGTCGCCCTCGGCGGCGTGCGTCGCCCCCGCGACGGGACCGCGATGCCGCGGACGTTTTCCGTGATCCAGCACGACCCTCCGATAGAGGTCGTCGACGGCCGTCACGCGAAGAGCGTCCGCACTTTCGCGAGACCGGCGATCAAGCGGTCGATCTCCTGGTCTCGGTTGTAGAGCGCAAACGACGCCCGCACCGTCGCCGCCACGCCGAAGCGCCGGAGGATCGGCTGGGCGCAGTGATGGCCGGCTCGCACCGCGATGCCTTCGGCGTCGAGCACCGTCGCGACGTCGTGGGCATGAATGCCCTCCAGCACGAACGAGTGGCCGCCGATCTTGTCCGGCGCGGTACCGATCAGCCGGAGCCCGGGCACGGCCGCGAGCGCCGCGCCGGCGGCATCCACGAGTCCGTGCTCGTGCCGCGCGAGCGCCGCCCGGTCGAGCGCCGTGAGATACTCGATCGCCGCTGCCAGGCCGACGGCGGCCGCGATCGGCGGCGTACCGGCCTCGAAGCGATGCGGCGGATCGTCGTAGGTCGTCGCGTCCCATCCCACCGCGCGCACCATTTCGCCCCCGCCCTGCCAGGGCGGCATGTCCGCGAGCAGCGCGGCACGCCCGTAAAGGACGCCGACGCCGGTCGGTCCGTAGACCTTGTGGCCGGAGAAGACGTAGAAGTCGCAACCGATCTGCCGCACGTCGACCGGCACGTGCGCGACCGCTTGCGCGCCGTCGATGACGACCACCGCGCCGGCGCGTCGTGCCAGGCGCGTGAGCTCGGCGACCGGGTTCAGCGTCCCGAGCGCGTTCGAGACGTGGGCCAACGCCACGATCCTCGTTCGCGCGCCGAGCGCGGCGACGAACGCGTCGCGATCGAGCACGCCGCGATCGTCGACCGGCGCCACCCGCAGCGTCGCGCCGACCGCGCCGCAAAGCATCTGCCACGGCACGATGTTGGCGTGGTGCTCCATCTCGCTGACGAGCACCTCGTCGCCGGCGCCGACGTGCTGCCGCCCGCAGCTCGCGGCGACCAGGTTGAGAGAGGCCGTGGTGCCGGAGGTGAAGACGATCTCGCCGGCGTCGGCCCCGACGAAATCCGCGACCACGCCACGCGCCCGCTCATAGGCCGCCGTCGCCCGCGCGCCGAGCGTGTGGACACCGCGCCGTACGTTGGCGTTGTCGTGCACGTAGTGGCGCCGGAGCGCCGCCAGCACCGCGCGCGGCTTCTGCGTGGTCGCCGCGTTGTCGAGATAGACCAGCGGGTGACCGTGGATGCGTTGGCGAAGCGCGGGGAAGTCGGCGCGCGCGGCCGCGGCATCGAAGGCGGCAACGGTGGCTCGGGGTCGGGGTGCCGGCGACACCGTCGACGCTTCGCGACGGGGCGGCGTCACCTTGCGCGTTGTCGACGATGCCCCGCGGGTTGTCAACGCGCCCGTACGCGGTCCGTCCCGCGGGTCACCGCGATCGCGACGCGGCCGCCTTCCCCGCCCGCGCGCGCGCCGGCGTCCTGGCACGACGGGCCGTCGATCGCGGCGCTCCGCGCCGCGCCCCTCCCGTCCCGAGACTCCGGCGCAATGCCTCCATCAGGTCGACGACCTTGCCCTCGGCCAGCGCCTCCTCGGTCGTCGATTCGGCGCCTTCCGCGAGCGCGAACCGCGGCCGATCCGCGAGGAGCTTCTCGAGCGTCGCACGATAGCGATTCGGATGCGCGCGCGGCTCCCACTCCGCCGCCATCTCGTCGATTAGCTTCATCGCCATCCGCTTCTCGCCCTCGCTCGCCCGGCCCGCTGGGATCTCGAAACGGTCGGCGTCGCGCAGCTCGTCGAACGGCCGCATCACCTCGAGCGCGAGTAGGTCGCCATGCGGCAGGAGCGCGGCCAGGACCGGGCGTCGCAGATACAGCCGCGCGACGCCGACGCGGCCGGCGTCGCGGAGCGCGTCGCGCAGCAGCGCATAGGCCTTGCCGCCGCCATCGTCCGGCACGACGAAGTACGGCCGCTCGAACAACAGCGGGTCGAGCGACGCCGGCTCGACGAATTGCAGCACGTCGATCGTATGCTGGCCTTCACCGAGCTCCGCCTGCACCTGTTGCAGCTCCTCGTTCTCGACGAGAGTGAACGCTCCCTTGGCGCCCTCGTAGCCGCGCACGATCTCGTCGGCCGGCACCTCGACGCCCTCTTTGCTGCAGAACTTCTTGTAGGTGATCGGGGCGCGGTCCTTGCGGTGCAGGAGGCGGAACCCGACCTGCTCGCTCGCGTCGAGCGCGGCGTGCACGCGGACCGGCATCGACACCAAACCGAAGACGAGATGTCCGTTCCAGATCGGCCGTGAGGACGCGCCCTTCGCGCCGCGCGCAGTCGATCGCTGCCGCTTGGCGAGGTTCCGCTTGACGTGCGGCACGGCGCTCACCGTCCAAGGCCGGTCGCCGGCGGGACGGCGCCAGCGGCAGGCGGCACGACGGCACCGGTCGCCGGCGGCGGGACGGCTCCCGCCGGC
>CAZWAX010000447.1:0-4888 GCA_964631985.1 uncultured Polyangiaceae bacterium
GGCGGCTGCGCCTCCATCTCGCGCTTGGAGACGGTGTTGGTGGTCTCGAGGGGCCGATCGGCGGGCGTCGACTTGCCGTGGTCGATGTGGGCGATGATCGAGAAGTTTCGAATGAAGCGGGGATCCTGCACCGGGCGGAATTTTGCACGGATCGGGCCGCTGCGCGAGCGGCATGCGTGTTGCTCATGCCTTTCCTTGCGAGGGGTTGTGTGCCGTCGGTGCAGCGTTCTCGCTGGCACAGGGCCAACCGGATGCCGGAGCGTCATCAAAATAGCGCTGGGGACTCGGAGCGATGGGTGCCGGGCCGCACCTCCGACGCGGCCGTGACCCGACTGCTTGCCGAGCGGACCCGGGTGGGTCTGTGGATCATCCTCGCCGCGCTCGGTGTCCTGTGGATGACGGACGTCGCGCTCGACGCGACGGTCGTGGTGCCCCTCACTACGATCACCGGGTTTCAAGCCGCCTGCGTGGGCCTCGGCTTCCTCGGTCTTCGCCGTGCGCGGACGCGACGGGCGGTCGCCAGAATTCCGATCCTCGTGCTGTCCGGGATCTTCGCCTCGGGCGTCGTGTCGGACGTCATCAGCGCCAACCCGTTCGGGACCGGTCTTTCGTCCCTCGTGACCTGTCTCATCTCGGCGACCCTGATGCCGTGGGGCGTGTGGTTTCAGCTCGCCACCGTGCTGGCGACGGCGATCCCGGGGGCGCTCTCGGTCTGGTTCTGCACCGGCTCGCTCGTGAGCCTCGGGTACGCGGCCGGTCCCGGGGCGATCGTGCTGCTCGCCTCCATCAGCGTCGCCCACGCCTTCGAGCGGGCACGGCGCGAGCGAATCCGCGTCGAGGACGAGCTACGGCTCCTGCAGATGGTGAGCCTCGAGGTCGGGGCGGCGGCCGATCCCGAGTCGGCGCTCGCGATCGTCCTGCGTCGCATCTGTGAGGCCTCGGGCTGGATCCTCGGACAAGCGTGGACGCCGCGGGCGGACGGCTCCGAGCTGGAGTGCATGACCGGGTGGTCGGCGGACCCGGTCGGCGCGGACTTCCACGCCGAGAGTCGGATCTTCACCTTTCCCGTGGGGACCGGACTGCCCGGACGCGTCTGGGCGAGCCGCGCGCCCGTGTGGGTGCGCGACGTTCGTACCGACGCGAATTTTCCACGGGTGGATGCGGCGCGCCGGTTCGGGCTCTCCGCCGCCATGGGCATCCCGGTGCTCGCCGACGGCGAGGTCATCGCGGTGCTCGAGTTCTTCGTGCGCGAGGCCCGGGCCGAGGATGCGCGCCTGATGAGCACGTTCGCCGGTACGGCCGTCCAGCTCGGGGCGGTGATCCAACGCAAGCGTGCCGAGCGTCTGGCGGAGGAGGCGGCCCAAACCGCCGCCGCGCTCGTGGAAGTCGGACAGACGCTGAGCGCGCACCTCGGACAGCCCGACATGCTCGAGCGGGTGACGGCCCTCGCGGCGAGCGCGCTCGGGTGTGACTGGAGCGCGACCTTCGCGTGGGACGACGCCTGCGGCACGCTCACACTCGTCGCCTCCGCGGGGATGCGCGCGGATCTGCACGCCACCCTGGCGGCCGGGCCGCTCCCCGGCGATGGCTTCGGGCTCCGCGACGTGGTGCGCCCCGGGGCCCTCGTCGAGCTCGCCGATCTTCGATCGGCCGCGAGTGTGCCTCCGCTCCTACGCCGTCTCGATGCCGCCTCGGTGCTGTACGTGCCGATCGGTCTCGGCGGCACCGTGATGGGTGTCCAGGTCCACGGATACCGTGCGCGGACCGGCGCGTTTGCGACCCGCCAACGCCGCCTCGCGACCGGCGTCGCCGACGCGACCGCCATCGCCGTCGCCAACGCCGGATTGATCCGCGATCTCCAGGCGTCGAGCCGTCTCAAGTCCGAGTTCGTGGCGACCATGTCGCACGAGCTCCGGACGCCGCTCAACATCATCGTCGGGTACAGCGACATGCTCGCCGAGGGCGTGGTCGGCACGCTCACGCGCGAACAGTTGGACATGGTGGCGCGCGTCCAGCGCGCCGGCGTGGAGCTCCTGGACCTGGTGAACGCGACGCTCGACATGGGGCGTCTCGAGGCCGGACGGGACACCGTCGTCCGCGAAGAGGTGGACCTCGACGCCGTCATGCGCCAGCTCGACATCGAGCTCGGGCCGCTCGTCGCCCGGGGCGTGACCCTCCGATGGCAAAATCTCCTCGGCGACGTCCCCCTCGTCACCGACAAGACCAAGCTCAAGACCATCGTGAAGAACCTGGTCGGCAACGCGCTCAAGTTCACGACCGCCGGCAGTGTCGACGTGCTGGCGCATTGGGAAGGCGAACGGCTGGCCTTCGAGGTCCGCGACACCGGCATCGGCATCCCGGCAGATAGCCTGCCGGTGATCTTCGAGATGTTCCGACAAGCCGACGGCTCTTCGACTCGGACCTTCGGCGGCGTGGGCCTCGGCCTGCACATCGTGCGCCGCCTGGTCGAGCTCCTCGGCGGTCAGGTCGCCGTCGAAAGCACGGTCGGCGTCGGCTCGACCTTCGTCGTCAGCTGGCCGGTCCATCATTCGTCGCTGCAAAGCACCGGCAGCTGAGATCAAGACCGCGCGTGAGGTCACTGCCGGGGGCGTGGGAGGTTGGCCTTCCCGGCTCAGCGTCTCGCGGCCCCATCCCGCTCAAGGATCTCCTTGCGCATGGCCTCGTGCGCTCGCCATTCGCCTGGAAGGCCAACCTCCCACGCCCTGACACGGGCCCCTGCGCGATCTGATCAAAGCCAGATGAAGTGCAGGGTCGGGTCTGACCCGGCGTTTGTTTCCTCTGGCCCAAAAGCAGCTTGCCCAGCGGCCGTTGCTCGTGGGTGCGGGGACACGTCGGGCGGGGTCGTCAGAGCCGGCACGCGGCCCTGCGCATGGTGCCCTTGAGCGGTGCGTGGCCCAGGCTCTGCTGAGCCCACCCGACGTGTCGCCGCACCCACGACCGCCGAAGGCCCCGTGCAGTCTTTTGGGAGTTTAGGACTGCAACCGCGCCCGGAAGAACTCGACCGTGCGGCGGAGGCCTTCTTCGAGGGGGATCTCCGGGCGCCACCCCAGCACCTCGGCGGCGCGCGCCGCCGCGATCACGCTGCGGCGTTGCTCGCCTGCCTTGGCCGGTCCGTGCTGGGCCGGGTGCGGGCTACCGGTGAGCACGCGCAGATGCGCGTACAGCGTCGTGACGTCGGTCTCGATGCCGGTGCCGATGTTGACCGAGCCGACGAACGGACGCTCCAGCGCGAGCAGGTTCGCGCGTACGACGTCGCCGACGAACACGTAGTCGCGGGTCTGCTTGCCGTCGCCGTTGATGGTGGGCGGCTGATTCGCGAGCAGGCGCTCGGTGAAGATGGCGACGACGCCGGCCTCGCCGTGGGGATCCTGACGCGGGCCGTAGACGTTGGCGTAGCGGAGCGCGACGTACGGCATGCCGTAGATCGCGTGGTAGAAGAACAGGTAGTGCTCGCCGGTCGCCTTGGTGATGCCGTAGGGCGAGAGCGGG
The DNA here is from genome assembly GCA_964631985.1 of uncultured Polyangiaceae bacterium. Classification (GTDB taxonomy): domain Bacteria; phylum Desulfobacterota; class Binatia; order UTPRO1; family UTPRO1; genus UTPRO1. Next base: position 3,511 of record CAZWAX010000447.1, read on the forward strand.
TTGTGGGGATGGCTCTCGGTGGCGGGGAACTCCTCCTGCTCGCCGTAGGTGGCGCCGCCCGAGGACGCGAAGAGCACCTTCTGAGCGCCCACCTCGCGCGCCCCTTCGAGCATGTTGATCATGCCGAGGACGTTCACCTCGGCGTCGAACCCGGGATCCGCGACCGACTTCCGCACGTCCATCTGCGCCGCGTGGAGCGAGAGCACCTGCGGACGCTCGTTGCGGATGATCTCGCGGGCCTCCGGGGTGCGGATGTCGGCATGGTAGAACTTCGCAGCCGCCGGCAGGTTGGTGCGCTTGCCGGACGAGAGGTCGTCCATGATCACGACCTCGTGACCGGCCGCGATGTACGCGTCGGAGATGTGGGACGCGATGAAGCCCGCGCCGCCCGTCACGAGGATTTTCACGCGCTCTCCTTCATCTTCCCTTGGAAGTACTCGATGGTGCGCTTGAGGCCCTCCTCGACCGGCACGACCGGCTGCCAGTCGTTCAGCACCTTGCGTGCGAGCGTGATGTCGGGCTGGCGCACCTTCGGGTCGTCGACCGGCAGCGGCTTGTGGACGATCTTACTCTTCGACCCGGTGAGCTCGATGATGAGCTTGGCGAACTGCAGCACGGTCATCTCGCGGGGGTTGCCGACGTTGACCGGGGTCGGGTGGTCGCTCCACAGGAGGCGCAAGATGCCTTCGACGAGGTCGCTCACGTAGCAGAAGCTGCGCGTCTGGCCGCCGTCCCCGTAGACCGTGACGTCCTCGTTGCGGAGCGCCTGGGCGATGAAGTTCGGCACGACGCGGCCGTCCTCCTTCCGCATGCGGGGACCGAAGGTGTTGAAGATGCGCACGATGCGCGTCACGACCCCGTGGGTCCGCTGGTAGGCCATCGTGATGGCCTCCGCGAAGCGCTTGGCCTCGTCGTAGACGCCGCGCGGGCCGATGGGGTTGACGTTCCCCCAGTAGTCCTCTTTCTGCGGATGGACGAGGGGGTCGCCATAGACCTCGGAGGTGGACGCGAGCAGGATGCGCGCCTTCTTCTCCTTGGCGAGCCCGAGCACCTTGTGGGTGCCGAGCGAGCCGACCTTGAGCGTCTGGATCGGCAGCTCGAGGTAGTCGATCGGGCTCGCCGGCGATGCGAAGTGCAGGATCGCGTCGAGCTTGCCCGGGACGTACACGAAGTTCGTGATGTCCTGTTGGATGAACTGGAAGTGCTGGTTCCCGAAGAAGGGCGCGATGTTGTCCGGCGACCCGGTCAGGAAGTTGTCGATGCAGATGACGTCGTTGCCTTCGCCGAGCAGCCGCTCGCAGAGATGGGAGCCGATGAAGCCGGCTCCGCCGGTGACCAGGATTCGCGCCATTGTCAGGAAGCCTCCACGGCCACGCGG
>CAZWAX010000448.1:0-4880 GCA_964631985.1 uncultured Polyangiaceae bacterium
GTAGCGCATGTCGATCGGGCGCTCGCGCTGCAACCATTTCTTCAACTCGGGATGGACCTTGTCGAGGTACGGCTCGATGCGCTCGCGGAAGTGCAGGAGCGTTTCGGGCTCGGGGGACGCCGGCATGTCGAGCTGGTGCTCGATGCCCTGTTCCGGACGCTGAAACGACGCCGACAGATTGAAGATCGGCTGGCCGTGCTGGATCGCGGTCACCCGGCGGGTGGTGAAGCTCTTGCCGTCGCGGAGCCGCTCGACCTGGTACACGATCGGGATCGACGGGTCGCCGGGTCGAAGGAAGTACGAATGCAGCGAGTGCACCACGAGGCCCGCCTCGACGGTGCGCCCGGCGGCGACGAGCGCCTGGCCGGCGACCTGGCCGCCGAAGACGCGCACGCGATCCTCCTTCGGCGTGCGGCCGCGAAAGAGGTTCAGCTCGAGCTCTTCGAGGTCGAGGATCGAAACCAGCTGGTCGAGAGCCGCCTGTCCGCGTGGATCGCTCATGGCGCGCGAGCCTACCGGAGGCCCCACGCACGCGCCATCGGCGGCACCGTGTCGGCCCGGTGCGGTTGCCAGATCCCCCCGGCGACCCGTACTCTCCGCCCACATGGCCAAAAAACGCGTCTATCGGGTGACCTTCCGGAACGACAGCGAGGTCTACGAGGTCTACTGCCAGCGGGTCGGACAGGCCGACATCTTCGGCTTCATCGAGCTCGAAGGCTTCCTCTTCGGCGAGCGCTCGAGCGTGGTCGTCGATCCCTCCGAGGAGAAGCTGAAGATCGAGCTCGCCGGAGTCGAGCGCACGCTCGTGCCGCTGCACGCGGTGATTCGCATCGACGCCGTCGACAAGAGCGGCAGCGGCAAGGTGCACGCCGTACCCGCGAAGGGCGGCAAGCTGGCGACGTTGCCGACCATGATCTACACGCCCAGGAAACCGAAGAGCTGAGCGGCACGCGTATGTACTTCACCGACGAGCCGGCGCACGTCACGCGGCTCCGTGACACCCTGACGCGGTTCGCGGCGGCCGAAATGCCCCGCGAGAAGCTCCGCGCCTGGGACAAGCAGAGCACCTTCGATCGCGCCGTCTTCGACCGGTTGGCCGCGCTCGGGGTCTGCGGCCTCACCATCGACGAGGAATACGGCGGCAGCGGCCGCGACATCGTCGCCGCGATCGCCGTCATCGACGAGCTGGCGCGCCGCGGGGCCGCGATCGCGGGCCCGTTCATCCACTGCGCGTTCTACGGCGGCCTGAACATCTCCGAGAACGGGTCGGAGGCCCAGAAGCGCGAGCTCCTGCCGCGGCTCGCGCGCGGCGAGATCCTGTTCGCCTACGGCCTCAGCGAGCCCGACGTCGGCGGCGACCTGGCGAGCGTGTCGACGACGGCGCGCCGGATCGACGGCGGAACGCGCGTCGTGCTGAACGGCACCAAACGCTGGTGCACGGCGGCGCGGATCGCCGACTACATGTACACGCTCGTACGCTCGGACGGAGACGCCGGACGCTACAAGAATCTCTCGTTCGTCCTGGTCCCGTTGTCGCTTCCCGGCATCACCATCACCACGATCGACCACCTCGGGCTCCGCTACGCCGAGACGACCGACGTCACGCTCGAGGACGTCGTCGTGCCGGCCGACCGCATCGTCGGCGGCGAGGCGGGATGGAACCAGGGCTGGCGCATGCTCGCCGGCCCGGCGCTCGACGTCGAGAAGCTCGAGATCACCGCGGTGACGCTCGGGATCGCGACGGCGGCCGTCGACGACGCGTGGGCCTATGCGCAGGAGCGCGTGCAGTTCGGGAAGCCGATCGCCGGGCATCAGTCGGTACGCCACGCGCTCGTCGACGCGCGCACCAAGCTCCAGGCCTGCAAGCACATGCTCTACCACGCGGCGTGGCTCGCCCATCTGCGACGCCCGTGCAGCGTCGAAACCTCGATGGCGAAGCTCTTCATCGGCGAGACCGCCGTCGACATCGTGCTCGCGTGTCAGAAAATCCTCGGCGCCTACGGCTGCGCGGCCGAGTACGACATGGAGCGCTACGTCCGCGACGTCGTCTGCATGCCGATCGTCGGCGGCTCGTCGAACATGCAGCGCAACAACATCGCCAACCGTTTGGGGCTATAGGCCCGCCAGCGTCTTCAGGTCGTTCAGCACGAGGGCCTGGTTCAGGAAGCCCGTGCTGTAGATCGCGCGTACGCGGTGGGCCTCGTCGAGGAGGAACACCTTGAGGACGTGGCGGTAGAGCCCCGACCACTCGCCGTCCTGGTAGCGCAGCTTGGCGATCGGCTGATCGAAGTCGTCGAGCAGCCCCTGCAGCTCGGCGCCGCCGCGCGTGGTGGCGAAGCGCCAGTCGGTGCGCGGGTCGTGGAGGGTGCGCTGCGCCGCCATCCGCTCCGGCGTGTCGCGGTCGGGGTCGAAGCTGAGCGTGACGAGCGTCACGCGCTTGGCGAGCGCCGGGTCGTCGGCGAGGGCGCGGTCGAGCCCGTGCAGCACGGCGTGGCTCACCGGACAGCCGACGGCCTCGACACAGGCCGTATAGATGAAGGCGACGACGGCGAGGCGGTTCGCGGTGAGCGCGAAGAGCGTGGTCGGCTGGCCGTCGGCGTCGACCAGCGCGTGGTCGTCGACCGTGGAGATCACCGGGAGGACGTAGGTGCCCGGTGCCGGCGGCGTGTACTCGGGCTCGAAGACGCCCGGGGCGTAGGTGTGCGAGAGGGTCGAGCGATCGACGTGCTGCAAGCGCTCCGGGGCGGCGGTCTCGGCGCCCGCCACCCCGTAGCCGACGACAAGAACGATCAGAACCCCCCGAAGCATGCGCCCGGACGCATCACTGCGCGCTCGCGAAGATCTGGTTCGCGTAGAACTGCTTCTGGCCGAAACGCATCAGGTGCGGCCGGCCGAGCCCTTCCTTGCGGAAGTCGATCGCGAAGGTAGGAGTGAGCTTCACGCCGTCCCATCCGTAGGCCTTGAGGAACTGCTCGTCGTCCTTGCCCTTCTTGTCCCAGTTCGCGAGCAGCGACGACGTGAAGTAGAGGCGCTTTCCGTCCCAGGTCTGCGACACCATGTTCACCTGCGCGCCGATCTTCTCGGTGTGGACGAGCTTCGGCGCGGCGGGCTCGCTGACGTCGTAGACGCGGCAGCTGCCGTCCATGAAGGTGTCGACGAAGAGGAAGCGGTCGTCGGCCGAGAGACTGATGTCGACCGGCAGCGGGAGGGCTTTCGGGTCGCCGATGTCGGCGACGGCGCGCGCCCCGAAGGTGCCGTCGTCCTTCTGCTCGACGAGCCAGATCTTCGAGGTGAGGGCGGTCGTCGTGAAGGCGTAGTTGTGCCGGGGTTGGAGGGCCCAGCGGATCTCGAGCGGCGCCCCCGGGACCGCCAGGGTCTGGATCGGCTTCCGGGCGTGGAAGTCCCACACCACCACGGTGTTACCGAAACGCTTCATCGCCTCGGGATCGGCGGCCATCTCGGAGAAGTCGCGCATGTAGTTGGCGGCGCCGGTGAACGACGAGGTCAACATGCGGTTCAGGCGGGGCTGGACGCGCGCGTCGTAGCCGTACTCGGCGCCTTTCGGCATCCAGATCGTGCGGACGAAGTCGCCCGCGTTGTTGTACTCGACGATCGCCGTGCGCCCGCCGCGGTCCTCGGCATTCGAGAGCCCGGTGATCAGCATCTGGCCGGGGAGCGCGAAGAACGTGTGCGGGCCGACGACGCCACCGCTGTCCTTCACGAAGGTGTCGATGGTGCGGACCAGCTTCGGCTTCTCGGGGTCGGCGGCGACGTCGAAGATCCAGATCTTGCTGCGGTCGTCGAGGCCGCTCACCCAAAACCGCCGGCGGGCGTCGTCGAAGTCTCCGTGGTGGGCCTCGAAGCGGCCGCCGACCGACACCGACGAGATCACCTTGCCGAAGGTCTTGGCGTTCTTCGGGTTGGCGCCGACGGTCACGAGCTTGTCGGAGCCGTCACCGACACCCTCGATGCCGAGGGTCCACACGTACACGTAGTCTTCCTGGCCGGTGATCTTCGGCAGGTAGGGCGACATGCAGGTCTCGTCGGCGCGCGCGAGGTCGGCGCCGCCCAGAACGGTCACGAAGGCAAACACCATCGAAAGTCGTGCGAGCATCATGGTCTCCTTGCCGGCGAAGCATCCGGCGGATCACGGAAGAACGTGAAGCGGGCGACGATCCCGGCAACGACGCCGCCGACAGGCATCGCCAGGATCCTGGCGTTCTCCCATGCCAAGCGTTCTTCCAACATGAGGCCGATCACGTAGCCCACGACCACCCCGACGAGGATCGCGAGGTAGCGAGTGCGCCGGCTGCCGACCGGGGTGCGAGGCGGGGGCACGAGTAGTTCCTATCCGAGCAGCTGCACCACCCAGATCGCGTAGATCGCCACCTGGACGATGAAGAAGAAGAACCGGACGTTGATCGCCATGATGCTCGTCGACACCAGGTGCGTGAGCGATTGGCCGACGCGCGCGTAGAGCACGTACATCGCGAGCGGATCGAGCACGGCGATGCGGTTGGTGAGCGTCGCCGCGAGCGCGATGGCCCCGAAGAGCGGCAGGGTTTCGAAACAGTTGTCCCGGGCCCGATTGAGACGCCGCCCGAAGGCGCCGACGTCGGAGCCGTCGGTCGCGAAGGTGTTGGCGGCCTTCTTCCCGGAGAGCACGAGCCCGCTTCGGAAGAAGCCGAGCGCGAAGGTCAGCAGCAAATACCACGCAGCGAAACCGAGTAGTGCGGTTGCCGTCGGCGCCATGCGAGAGTCCCTCCCCCGGCCGGCGCTTTACCGGGTCGGGGGAGCGGACTCAATCGCATGGGTACTCGGGTGGGCTAACCTCGATGTGACAGAAACGCGGCCGGCCGCAGTGCTCTGAGAGCACTGGG
>CAZWAX010000449.1:0-4872 GCA_964631985.1 uncultured Polyangiaceae bacterium
TACGCCGCACAAGCGAACGACCGAGCAACGACGCAGATCGGCCTTTTTCAGCAACTTGCTAGTGGTTTGCGCGCCGTCATCGAAGCCCCTACAAACGCCGCGGTGACGCCGCTCGTCGACCCGCCTGTCGCTTTCCGGGGGGGAACCCCTTGGTTCGACGCGGTGATCACGCTCGAGGGCACGCTGATCGCCTCGCCGGTCGCCCTCGCGGCGCTTCACCTGATCGCGCTCGCCTTGCTCGTCGTCGTGGTGGCGGCGTGGGGTCGTCACTCGGGCCGTCGGCTGCTCGTCGCCTCCGCCGTCGTGACGCTGTCGGGCATTGCCCTCGCCTATGGAGCGGCGGTTCGCCCGCACGACATCCCGATCGACTGGGTCACCGTGCTGCATCAGAGTCCCGGGAAGCAGAGCATCTCGCATCTGTACGCACGGGGCGTTCATGCCGGCGCCAATTTCCATTTCGTCGTCGCGGCCGTCGCCGCGGGCGACGTGTGGAGCCTGCGCGACGTCGTTTGGCTGAACATGCTGCTGGCGCTCGTCAACGCCGCGACCTTCTTTCACATCGCCCTCCACGTGGCGGGCCGCGTCTGGGCGCTCCCATGGACGCTGGTGTTCGCCCTCAATCCGGCGCTGTTCCAGGCGTCGTTCTCGGAGCTGCCGACCCACCTCCTCGCGCTGTACTTCATGATCGGCGTCGTGGCGTGGGCCGTCGTGAAGGATCCGCTGCCGCAGCCACCGAGGGTGCGCGTCGCGGCGGTGATCCTCTGCGCCATCCTCACGTTCCTCGCGTTCCTCACGCGCCTCGAGGTCGCGGCAATCGGTGTGATCGCGCTGACGTCGCATGTCGCGTTCGCGATGCTCGGCGCGCGCCGGTGGTCGGCGGCGACCGAGCGCATCCGGGACGCCGGGCGGAAGCTGCTCGCGATGCTCGGCGCGCGTCCCGCGGTGGTCGTCGCGCTCTGTGTGGCGGGGTGGTGGCTCGCATTCGCCGGCATTCCTCCCGATCTGGTCGGGCGTTCCCAGGCGACCGCCATCTATCCCTTCAATCCCTACGTCTTCGCGCTGCCGTTTTTCCTGCCGATGCTGGGGCTGCCGATCGGCGTCGGCCTCGCCGTGCTTCTCGGTTTCGTTCCCGCCATCGTCGATTTTCGCAGGTTCGGGGGTCTCGCGCTGTCGTTGCTCATGCTGAACGGCTCCCAGTTCGCGGCCTACACCGAGTACTATTCGATGGTCCGCTTTCTCGGGTACATGCTGCCCGCCGTCTTCTTCCTGGGCTTGTTCGGCAGGCAGCAACTCGATGAGCTCGTCCGGCGCTGGCATCCGAGCTGGGGTCACGCGGCGCGCGTCGTCTACCTGATGGCCTGGCTCACGCTGCCACTCCCGGGCAGCCTCGAGTACTTCGCTCGCCCGGAGTACGACCGAAACGGCGGGTTCTCGCAGCTCCTGCTCGATCGGAACCCCCAGCGCGAGGTCCGGCATCTGCTCGCGATGACCGAGAAGAACCCGGAGTGCGTTTTCGTCGCCCGCGTCATCCGAATCGACGGCGATCCGACGGAGGTCGCGGCCTATCAGTACGGCGTCTTCGGAAAGCCCGTCGCCGAGCCTGAGTTCGTGTCCGAAGCTTCCACGTCGCTCGACGAGCTCATCGCTCGTCATGCACGCGGCGCGTCATGCGTTCGGCTCTATTACGGCGGCGACTGCAACCTCAAAACCGGCGATCGCTGCGAGAAGTTCGTCGCGGGACGGCGCCTCGTCGACGAGGAACGGTTCTGGTCGAAGCCCTACCAGAGTCCTCTGGGTTGGGGGTACGGCGCGCCGGAGATCGTCCTCGCCACATACGCTTGGCCGTAGGCTCTTCGTGCTGGACGGGTCGGTTTCGCGTGGACTACAGTCCCGCGACCCGACACCCGGGGTCGCAGACGCCCAAGGCACACGTGAAGGCCCCCCAGTGAGAGTGCTGCTCGTCAACCCGTCCCAGGGCGATCTCGTCCAGCAGAAGGGGCGCATCTACACGCGGGTCTGGCAGCCGCTGGATCTCGCCTACTGTGCCGCCGTGCTCGAGCGTGAGGGGGTCGAGGTCGCGATCGTCGACGCGCACGCGGAGCAGCTCGGACCCGAGGAGGTTGCGAAGCGGGCTCGCGGGTTCGACCAGGCCTTCGTCACGTCGACCAGCCTGGATCGCTGGCAGTGCCCGCAGCTGGATCTGCGTCCCTTCCTCGGTGCCGTCGAGGCGGTCAAAGGCGTCGTTCCCGAGGTGTACGTGCTCGGCACCCATGGGACCGTCCGTCCGGCCGAGATGCTGCGCTTGACCGGCGCCACGGCCGTCGTGCGCGGCGAGCCGGAGAACACGGTGCGCGACATCGCGTGCCGCCGCGGGCTTGCCGGCGTCGACGGCATCACGCTGCTCGAGGACGGCGAGGTCGTGCACCGGCCGGACCAGACCCCGGTCGTCATGGATGGCCTGCCGCTCCCCGCGTTCCACCACCTGCCGATGCACCGGTACCACTACGAAGTGTTGGGGCGGCACTTCACGCTCTTCGAGATGAGCCGCGGCTGCGCTTCCGAGTGCACCTTCTGCGTGCTCAAGACCTACGGTCGCGGCGTTCGCAAGAAATCCGTCGAGACGCTGGTGCGCGAGGTCGAATGGGCGATCGAGCGCTTCGGCATCCGGACGGCCTACTTCATCGATCTCGAGTTCACGGTGCTGCGGAAGCAAGTGCTGGAATTCTGCCGGTACCTGATCGCGGCCCGTCACGACTTTCGCTGGTGCTGCCAGACCCGGCTCGACCTCGTCGACGAGGAGCTCCTGCAGGCGATGAAGCTCGCCGGGTGCCGGCTGATCCACGTCGGGGTGGAAGCGGGGAGCGACCGGATTCTCCGCAACACCAACAAGGGGATCACGATCGCGCAGATCCGGCAGGGCATGGCGATGATCAAAGCCGCCGGCATCGACACCGCGTGCTTCTTCATGTTCGGGTTCCCCGACGCGCAGGCGAGCGACATGGACGACATCGTGAGCCTCGCCAGGGAGCTCGCACCCACGTATCCGCAATTCCACGTCACCGCCCCGTACCCCGGCACGCAGCTCTACGACGACGTCCAAGGGATGCCGGACGTGCGCTTCAGCGACGACTCGCTGTTTCCGGAAGCCATCGAGGGACGGCTCACGCTGCGCGAGCTGAAGGCGCTCACGCGCCGCGCCTTCATGAGCTACTACCTGCGGCCGGCGTACGTCGCGGATCGGGTCAGGCGCGGCGAGCTCGATTTGCTGGGCAAACAGCTGCGGTTGTTCTGGGGCTACCTGCGTGCCTAGCGTCCGTTCGTGAACGCCCTCGCGGCTGGGTGCGTGGTCAACTCGTGGAACGAGTGGGACCCCCTCGAGGAAGTCGTCGTCGGGAGACTCGAGGGCGCCGCGGCGCCGCCGGCGCACGTCACGATGGTCGGGAATCTCCCTGCGGGCGCGGCCCGGCTCTATCCGCTCCTCGCCGGGCGCCACTATCCGAAAATCCTCGTGCGGCCCGCCCAGCGCGAGCTGGAGGGCTTCGTGCGCCTTCTCGAAGGGGAAGGGATCACCGTCCGTCGGCCGGACGTCGTCGACTTCGCGCGCCGTTTCGCGTCGCCGCACTGGCGATCGAACGGCTTCTGCACCGCGAGCCCGCGGGACGGCATCCTGATCATCGGCAACGAGATCATCGAGGCCCCGATGGCGTGGCGCTCGCGGTACTTCGAGGTGCACGCCTACCGCACGCTGCTGAAGGACTACTGGGCGCGGGGTGCGCGCTGGGTCTCGGCCCCGAAGCCCGAGCTGCGGGACGAGCTCTATGACGAGGCATTCGTGCCGGCGCCGAAGGGCGAGCCGGTCCGCTACATCACGAACGAGCTCGAGCCGATCTTCGATGCCGCCGACTTCGTCCGCTGCGGCACCGACCTGTTCGTCACGCGCAGCAACGCGACGAACCACGCCGGCATCGAGTGGCTGCGACGCCACCTCGGGCCGCGTTTCCGCATCCACGAGATCCGCAGCCGCTGCCCGCAGCCGCTCCACATCGACACCACGTTCATGCCGCTCGCGCCGGGCAAGGTGCTCGTCAATCCCGAGTACGTCGACACCGCCGACCTGCCGCCCATCCTGCGCGGCTGGGACGTGCTCGTCGCGCCCGAGCCGGACCCCATCCGCGGCTGGCGGAACATTCATCTTTCGATGGTGAGCAAGTGGATCAGCATGAACGTGCTCATGCTCGATCCGCAGCGCGTCGTCGTCGAGCAATCACAGACCTCGATGATGCGGCTTCTCGAACGGCACGGCTTCACCCCGGTGCCGAGCCCTTTCATGAACTACAAACCGTTCGGTGGCTCGTTCCACTGTGCGACGCTCGACATCCGGCGTCGCGGCACACTCGAGACCTACGTGTAGCGAGGGCGCTGCATCGGGGCCATTGGTAGACGGCTGTCGCGTTGCCATCTGCCGCCGCCTCTCCTATGTGGGACGAGCAGCAACGAATCAGGGAGCCTGGGCACGACGCATGGGTCATCGGGACGCGGCCGGCAGCGGGCCGCTCGAAGAGCGATTGCACGCGATCGTCGAGGCGCTCGACGGCACCGAGGTGGGCTTCGACGGCGAGCTGTACTTCGAGCCGTCGGGCGCCCGCGGCCTGCAGATCCGCCTCGGTGGCGATCTGACCGCGCTCTGCTACGAGCGCTCTGCCAATTTCGCCGTCTCCTACGGCGGCGCTCCCAGCAACGCGCCGGTCTCCGCCGTCTTCGTCGCCGCGTTGTCGCGCATCAAGGCGATCGACGACACTCCGCTCGACGGCGCCGCCGCCGCCTTCGCAGCCGCCGCCGCGGCGGTTGCCTCACGCGTCGCTCCGCGGCCTC
>CAZWAX010000450.1:0-4869 GCA_964631985.1 uncultured Polyangiaceae bacterium
ACTGCGGCGGTGGCGGCGCCCGCCTATGCCGGCATTCCGCTCACGCATCGCGACCACGCGTCGGTCGTGAGCTTCGTGACCGGCCACGAAGCCGCGCCCGCGGCCTCGGCGGAGGGCGTTGCCGTCGCGTCGACGCACGTGCCGTGGGACGCCCTCGCCCGCCAGGGCGGCACGATCGTCCTCTACATGAGCGTCCTCCAGCTCGGGACCAATCTGGCGAGCCTCACGGCCGCGGGGCTCGATCCGGCGACGCCGGCTGCGGCGATTCGTTGGGGCACGACGCCGCGCCAGCGGGTGATCGTCGGGACGGTCGCGACGCTGCCCGGGCTGGTCGCAGCCGCGGCGCTCCGGCCGCCGGCGCTGATCGTGATCGGTGACGTCGTCGGCCTCGCGCCCGAGCTCGCGTGGTTCGAGCGCCGGCCGCTCTTCGGCCGTCGCATCGTCGTGACCCGGCCCCGCCACCAGGCGCTCGCTTTCGCGGCACTTCTCGAGGCCGAAGGTGCGGAGGTGATCTCATTGCCGACGATCGCGCCGGTCCCGCCCGAGCGTTTCGACGCCGTCGATGCCGCGCTCGCCGAGCTCGGCGCGTACGCGTGGCTCGTGCTCACGAGCCCGCACGGCGTCGAGGTCTTCTTCGATCGCCTGCGCGTGCTCGGTCGCGACGTGCGCGAGCTCGCGGGCGTCGCGATCGCGGCGATCGGGCCGGCGACGGCGGCGGGGATTGCGGCGCGGGGGCTGAACGTCGCGCTCACGCCGGACGAGTACCGGGCGGAGGCCGTCGCCGACGCGCTGGTGACGGCGGGGATCGTGGGCAAGCGGGTGTTGTTGGCGCGCGCGGCGGGGGCACGTACGGTCCTGCCGGAGCGCCTGCGGGCCGCCGGCGCGCTCGTCGACGACGTCGCGACCTATCGCACGGTCGTGCCGCCCGAGGCTGCCGCGGCCCCGACGCTCTTTGCCGGTGGCCGGCGTCCGGATCTCGTCACCTTCACGAGCTCGAGCACGGTGACGAACTTCGCGGCCCTCTTTCCCGGCCGCGCGCTCGCGACGGTGCTCGCGGGCGTCGCGGTCGGATGCATCGGGCCGGTGACGGCGGCGACGGCACGCGACCTCGGGCTCACCGTCGACGTGGAGCCGGCGTCGTACACGGTCCCGGCGTTCGCGGCGGCGATCGTCGGGTACCTCCAGGCGCGCCCGGCGTAGCGGTGCACGAGGGAGGATCTCTCCCCCTCGATCCGCGCCGCCAAACCGCGCGCACTCCATCCCTCGCTCGTCGCTCGGCCGCACGCAGGGGTCGCGAGCGGCGCAATTTCGTCGCTCGGGCGTTCGTGGACGGGCTACGGGCACGCACTGCGCAGCCTGTGCGAGATGTTACAAGCCGGCCCGGAAATTGCTGACGCGTCACCCGAGATGGTGGGGATTGCGGGTACCGACGGTCGCATCCATGAGGCGCGGCTTCGGATCGGGATGGCGGTCGTGGCCGTGCTGCACCCGCTGTTCTGGCTCGGGCGCCACGGTGCCGACCCGACCGAGGGGGTCGTCGAGTGGGTCCGGCTCGCCATCGTCCTCGCCGCCGTGGCGCTGATCGCGTTCAGCTACACGCCCGCGGTCCGACGGTTCGGTCAGCAGGCCATGGTGGCCGCGTTCGTGCTCCTCCTGGTCAGCGCCTCGTGGATCGTCGTCCTGCAGGGATGGAAGACCGAGTACGTCATCGCCCCGATCATCCTCTTCTTCGTGCTCGGTGCGGTTACGGCGAACGGGCTCGAGATCGCGCTCACGGTCGTGGTCGCCGCGACGGTGCCGCTCGTGCTCACGCTCGTTCACGGCGCGCCGGACCAGCACCTGCCGGTCATCCCGCTGCTGCTGCTCGCCTCGTCGGCGATCGGGGGGGCAGTTGTCAGCTGGTTTCGCGGCCGCTCCCAGGCGCTGCTGCGGCAGGAGATCGCGCGTCGCGAGGAGGTCGAGGCCGATCTGCAGGGGGCGCGCGCGCACCTGGAGTCGATCCTGAACGCCACCTCGGACGGGATCCTCGACGTGCAGTTCACGGCGGGCGGGCCCCGCATCAGCTTCGCGAATCGCCGCTTCGGAGACATTTTTCGGCTCACCCCGAACGACGTCGTCGGCGCGATGGACGTCGACGTGCGACGGCAGGCGGCGCGCTCGTTTCGGCACCCCGAGGAATTCGAGCGCAACGTCGCGTGGCTCTACGCCAATCCCGATGCGGTGCGGGTGGACGAGCTCGAGCTCGTGCATCCGGCGCCGGGTCTCCTCGAACGCTGGACCGGGCCGGTCCGGGACGTCGACGGCGTGGTCGTCGGACGCGTCTGGGCATTTCGCGACGTGACCGTCGAGCGGGTGACGCGGCGGGAGCGCGACGAGCACGCGCTCCGGCTCGAGAGCGCCAACGCCGAGCTCGAGCGCGCCTCGCGCGCCAAGGACCTGTTCCTCGCCAACCTCTCGCACGAGCTCCGGACGCCGCTCTCGGTGATCATCGGCTACCTGAACCTGGTGATCGAGGGCGGTCTCCAGCCCGACGAGTCTCGCGATTTCCTGCTGCGAAGCAATCAAAGCGCCATCCACCTCCTGCAGCTCATCTCCGACATGTTGGATCTCACCCGGCTCGAGTCGGGAACGGCCGTCCTCACGGTCGAACCGCTCCCCGTCGAGCCGGTGCTGGAGGAGGTCCGGGCGCTCACCGAGGTGCTGGCGACCACCAAGGGGCTCGGGCTCGAGGTTGCGAGCGATGCCGACCTGTCGGTCCTCGCGGATCGCCAGCGGTTGAAACAGGTGCTGCTGAACCTCGTCGGGAACGCGCTCAAGTTCACGGCGGCCGGGGGCGTCACGGTGACGGCGTCGGTGGCGCGTGGGGAGGTCGTCTTCGTCGTGCGGGACACGGGGTGCGGCATTCCGCCCGACCAGCAGGAGCTGCTGTTCGGCAAGTTCATGCGCCTCGACAGCCGCGCGACGGCGCCGACCGACGGGGTGGGTCTCGGGCTCAGCATCTGCCGTGAGCTCGTGACGCTGATGGGGGGAGAGATCACGCTGTCCAGCGCTGGGCTGGAACGAGGAACCGAGGTCCGCTTTACGCTGCCGGAGACAATCCCGGCCGCGCAGCGTACGGCCGCGAATCCTTGACAACTTCGACGTGGAATCAGTAGGAAGGCGCGCGGTTTCTCGGCGCGTGGGGCGGTTTGGAGAAGGGGTCGGGGTCGATGCCTGACAAGATAGACGAGGCGGATTACACCCGCCGTGGCACCCTCAAGGTCGACCAGCCGGTCACCTTACCCGAGATCGTCGACGTATTCGTCGCCGGCGGCGGTCCGGCGGGGACGGCGGCGGCGGTGCGCTGCAAGGAGCTCGGGCTCTCGTGCTTGGTCATCGACTACGACGACCTCATGAAGCGCATCCGCGACTATCCGAAGGAGAAACAGATCCTTCCGAGCTACGGCGGCGGCGACAAGCTGCAGTTCCCTGCCGGCGGCCCGATGCTCGCGGCGCTCGCCTTCGACGACATCGACAAGGACGATCTCGTGAAGGTGTGGAAGGCCAAGTACAAGGAGTACGGCCTGACCGCGAAGATCGGCCACGAGTTCACCGGCCTGGATCGCTTGCCCGAGGGGGTGTGGAGCGTCCGGACCTGGAACCATCGGACGGGTGAGGAAGAGCGCTACCAGGCGAAGAACGTGCTCCTCGCGATCGGCGCCGGCGTGCCGCGCCGCTTCGACATTCCCGGCAACACCGACGGGATCGCGTTCCGGCTCGACGACGCCAAGGAGTACGTCGGCAGCCCGGCGCTGGTGATCGGTGGCGGCACCTCGGCCGCCGAGGCGGTGATCGCGATCTCCGCGGCCAAGATCGCGGTCGAGGACCAGACCGCGGTCTTCTGGTCGTACCGCGGCGGAAGCATGCCGAAGGTCTCGAAGGCGCTTTCCGACGTGTTCTTTTCGGCCTACGTCGGGAACGGCAACGTCCGATATCTGGCGTTCTCGGAGCCGGTGTCGGTCGTGACCGCCGACGACAAGGCCGACTATCTTTCCGTGCGGATCGACCGCAAGGCGGCCCCGGGCCGCCCGCCCGAGACCGTGCACCTCGAGTTCGCCAAGGATCAGGTGGTCGCCTGCATCGGCGAGGACCTGCCGGTGCGGCTCCTGCAGGGCTGCGGCATCAAGATCCCGCTCATGAACAATCGGCCGCTCATGCTGGTGAACCACGATGGAGAGGTGTCACTCCAGGGTGTCTTCCTGGTGGGGGACGCGCGCGGTCCGAAGTACCTCCGCTGTACCGACTTCAACGACTCGACCTCGTTCGAGCAGGTGGTCGAGAAGCGCAACATCAAGGCTGCGATGGTCGATGCGGTGAAGGCCGTCGAGGTGATCGCGGCGCGGAGCGGCATGGATGTCCCGAAGGCCCAGGCGGCGTCGCTGGTCGTGCCGGCCGCGCCCGCGGCAAAGCCGGCAGCCGCAGCGCCTGCGCCGACGCCGACGGTCGTGCCGCCGACGCCGTCACAACCGACCGACGCCAAGCGGCCGGCGAGCGAAGTCCAGCTGGTCAGCCTCCATCCCGACGACACCCCCGAAGAGACGTTCCCCCTGATCAAGGATCAGGTCGCGATCGGCCGGCGCGCCCCCGACATCGCCTGCGGGGACGACGTCTACATGGCGGATACGCATGCGGTCCTGGTGCGGCGGGCCGACGGCTACGCCCTCGAGGACAAGAGCGGCGGGTCGGGCGTGTGGCTCCGGGCCAAGGGTGTCGCGGGCCGGCCGCTCGGGGAGAACGACCTGGTGTGGATCGGGGCGCAGATCCTCATGGTGGCGAAGCAGGGCGCGGGGTGGGCCGTCACGCACTACAACGCCGAGGGCGTCGCGCAGG
>CAZWAX010000451.1:0-4844 GCA_964631985.1 uncultured Polyangiaceae bacterium
GTCTTCCGCATGGCGCTGATCACCTGCGCCAGCAGCACCGCCTCGAACTCCTTGGCGACCTCGGTCGCGGACTTCCCGGCGAGCCGCCGCCGGGTTTCGTCACCCGACGGCGACTGCGGCACGAACACCGCCGCCGCCGCCATCACGTCACCCATGGCAGCACCGCATCACATGAGCTCCAGATCCGCGTCGAGCGCGCCCGCCGATTTGATGGCCTGCAGCCCCGCGATCAGATCCTGGGGCGTGATCCCGAGGGCATTCAGGCCGTTCACGAGCTCGCGCAGGCTGACGCCGCCCTTGAAGAGGCTGAGGCGCTCGGCTTCGCCTTCCTGCACCTGCACCGTGCTGTCGGGCACGACCACCGTCTGGCCTTCCGAGAACGGGGCCGGCTGCGACACGCCGAGGTCGACCTTCACGGTGACCTGCAGGCTGCCGTGCGCGATGCCGACGGGCGCGATCCGGACGTCCTCGCCCATGATCACGGTCCCGGTGCGCTCGTTGACGATCACGCGGGCCCGCCGATCGGGCACGACGTTCAGGGTCTCGATGTTGGCGAGCAGCAGCATCACCTGCTCGGGGCTCGACTGCGGCTCGAGCTGGACCTCGACGGTCGCCGGGTCGCGCGTGCTCGCCGCGGCGCGGCCGAGAAAGCCGTTCACCACGCTCGCCATGCGGGTCGCGGTCGTGAAGTCCGCCTCGTGGAGGCTGAGACGCACCAGACCGTCGGCCCCGAGCGTGACCGGCACCTCGCGCTCGACGAGCGCGCCGCCGGTGATCACGCCGACCGTCGGGTGACCGCTCGTCGCCGACGCGCCTGGCGCGGACGCGCTGAACCCGCCGCCGAGCGACACCCCACCCTGCGCCACCGCATACACCTGCTGATCGCCGCCGAAGAGCGGCGTCATGACGAGCGTGCCGCCACGGAGCGACTCCGCGTCGCCGATCGACGAGATCTGCACGTCGACGCGATTCCCCGAGCGCGAGAATGGCGGCAACGTCGCCGTCACCACCACGGCCGCGGCGTTCTTCACCCGCACCTGGCGCGGATCGATGGAGACGGTGACCCCGCGCCGGCGCAGCATGCTCAGGATGCTCTGCACGGTGAAGATCGACTGCTGACCGTCGCCGGTGCCGTCGAGGCCGACGACGACGCCGTAGCCGGTCAGCTGGTTGCCGCGGACGCCTTCGACGGTGGCGATGTCCTTGATGCGAGCCGCGCCGGCGCCGTGCGGCACCAGCACCAGGGCGAGCACGACGAGCACCGCCGCCATGATCACGGGTCGACGCATCAGAACGGCCACACCAGGTCGAGCATCCAGTATCCCCATCCCGGCCGCTGCTTCACGCCGAGCGCGCCGACGCCGTAGTAGTCGATGCGCGCGTCGGCGAGCCGGGTCGACAGCACCTGATTCTGCGCGTCGACGTCCTCCGGACGCACCCACCCCTGCACCACGATGTGCTGGTCTTCCTTGTTCACCGAGACGATCTTGTCGCCCTGCACCCAGAGGTTGCCGGTCGGCGAGATCGCCTTGACGGTGGCCGTCATGCGCGCCGTGAGCTTGCCCTTGCGGTTGGTGGCGCCCTCGCCGTCCCAGGTCCGCGCCGTCGAGGCCTTGATCAGCTGGGTGGGATCGATGGTCGGGTTCTTGGCCGCGAGCTGCTGCGGCAACCCGAAGAACTGCTCGAGGTTCGCGAAGACCTCGGTCTCGGTCGAGGTCGAGGTGTCGGCCTCCTTCGAGCCCGACGCGTCCTCGGTGATGAGAATCGTCAGCAAGTCGCCGGCGAAGCGCGCCTTGGTGTCGGTGAAGAGATAGTTGGCGCTCACGTCGTCGCGCCAGAGCGAGCCCGTCGCCGCGGCGCGCGGCGACGGCGGCGCCGGCGGCGGTGCCATGGTGTTGAGCGGCTCCTGGCGGAGCACCATCTCGAGGCAGCCGCTCAGGAGGCAGGTCGCGGCCGCGAGCACGAGCACGGCCGTCCGGCGCAGCTGGCGCAGCCGCCGCTCCATGTCAGCGCTGGACCAGGACGACGCCATGCTCGACCACCTTTCCGCCCACGGTCTGTTTCGAGGACCGGTTCATCACCTTGATGCCGGCGCCGACGGCGCCCGGCTCGAGCGCCTCGCCCGCCACCGTGAGCCGCATCGACGCAGTCTCGACGATCATCGTCACGAGGTCGCCTTTCTTCACCACGACGGGCAGCGCGAGCGCCGTCCGCGGCAGCGGCGCCTCGGCGGCGAGCGCCACCTTGGTCTCCATGCCGATCGCCTGCTCCGGCGTCGTCAGCGCGTCGTCGGGTACGTCCCGTTGGTTGCGCTCGACGACCGCGATGTCCGCCGGTCCCAGCACGGAGCCGCGCGGCAACGACTGCTTCGCCACCACCACCGAGCCGCGCGCGTCGGTCCGTGCCGTCACCGGCACGGTCGCGAGCACGGCGCCGCCGTGCACGAGCTGCACGTCGAAACGCCGGCGCCCCGCGCGGCCACGCGACGTCGTCGACACCCGCGCCTCGTACTCCCCGGCGGGAATGCGGACCGGTCCCGAGACTTCCAGCTCACGGATGGTCTCGCCCGCAGGCAAGGCATCCGAGGCGACGTTCATCACGGCGGTGCGGATCTCCTCCACGCTCACTTCTTGCGACTCGCGCTCGACGCGCACGGTGGCCGGAATCACGTAGCGCACCGCACTCGTGTCCATGCCCGCTTCCTGCAACCGGCGGAGGATCGCCTCGCCTTCGAGTCGGCGCGGCGCGCCCGCCGTCGGCGCCGGTCCGAGCTCGACGCCGGCGAGCGCCGTCGCCCCGCCTTCGAGCGCCGCCAGATCGCCGAGCGTGATGGTCGGACCACTGACGACCGCCGTACGCTTGACGGTGATCCGCCCGACCTCGGTCGCCCCCGCGGTCCGGGCGCCGACGGCCAGGAGCCCGAGCCCCAGGATGAGCGCTCCGTAGACGGGCGCCGCCCTATGGATCACCCGGAGGATCATCGCCCGATCGACGAGGCCGTCCGCAGCATCTCGTCGGCCGCCGAAATGGCCCGCGAGTTGATCTCGTAGGCCCGCTGGCCGGAGATCATCGCCACCAGCTCCTCCACCACGCTCACGTTCGAGCCTTCGAGAAAGCCCTGGGTCAGCTGTCCGAGACCGTCCTGACCGGGCGTGCCGAGCTGCGGCGGACCCGAGCTGTCGGTCTCCTTGAAGAGGTTGGCGCCCTCGGCACGGAGGCCGGACGGGTTCGCGAAGCGTGCGGTCTGGATCTGCCCGACCTGGCTCGGCGCCGCCTGGCCGGCGAGCGTCACGCTCACCGTGCCGTCGTCGCCGACCGCGATCGACTCGGCGCCGTCCGGGATGTTGATCTGCGGCGAGAGCGGGTCGCCCGACGACGTCACGACCGAGCCGGTCGAGTCGAGCTTGAAGGCACCCGCACGCGTGAACGCGGTCGAGCCGTCCGGCAGCGTCACCTGGAAGTAGCCGTCGCCGCCGATCGCCACGTCGAGCGGGTTGGTGGTCTGGTTGAAGTCGCCCTGCAGGTTGATGCGCTGGACCGCCGCGGGCCGCACGCCGAGCCCGACCTGGATGCCGGTCGAGGTCTGGGTCGTGCTGGTCGCCGGGCCGCCCGGCTCGCGCGTGGTCTGGTAGAGCAGATCCTGGAAGTCCGCCCGGCTCTTCTTGAAGCCGCTCGTACTGACGTTCGCCAGGTTGTTGGCGATCACGTCGATGTTGAGCTGTTGGGCCTCGAGGCCGGTGGCTGCGGTGTAGAGTGCTCGAATCATTATGGCATCCTCTCTTAGACGCGACCCACTTCGCTGATCGCCTTCGCCGTCACTTGGTCGAGCCGCTCGGCGGCCCGCATGTAGGTTTCGAAGCCGCGAACGGTTTCGATCAACGAGACCAGACCCTGGACCGGCGACAGATTCGCGCCTTCGGTCGCCCCCTGCATGATCTGGACGCTGCCGGGGACCGCATCGACGGGCGCCTGCGCCCCGGCGGCGAAACGCGTGCCGCTCTCCCGGACGAGCTGCGCCGTGTCCTCGACGGTGACGATGCGGAGCCGCCCGACCTGCTGCTCGCCGGCGCGCACGCTCCCGTCGGTTCCGATGACGACGGGGCTCTCAGGAATGCTGATGTCGCCGCTCGTGCCCTGCACGCGGCTGCCGTCGCTGGTCGCGAGGTAGCCGGCGCTGTCGATGCCGAGATCACCGCTCCGCGTGAGGCGCTCCCCGCGCTCGGTCTTCACGACCAGAAAACCCTCGCCGGCGATCGCCACGTCGAGCGGATTGCCGCTGCGATTGATCGAGCCCTGGGTGAAGTCGGTCTGGACGTGCTCGCGCGTGATCGGCGTCGGCACGGCCGTGAGCGGCGGCGCGATCTCCCCGGCCCGTTCGGCGCGCTGCAAGACGCGCTCGGCCTTGAAGCCGACCGTGTTGGCGTTGGCGAGATTGTTGGCGAGCGCGTCGAGACGCGTCTGCGCCGCCATGCTCCCCGATACTGCCGAGAAAATTCCCGCGTCCATTCATTTCCCTCGCGTCGTCGGATCGAGCAACGGCCATGCCACGCGCACCGGCCGCGCCGGAGCGAGGCAGCGCTTGCCGACCGGCAGAATCTGCCGGGCCGTTGCTGCCGGGCGCGCGTGCCGGCCACCACTGGCCGCCCACGACCTAGGCATGCGCCCGCGTCTCCTCGGCGACCGCGTGCCGTCGTCGCGCCGCACGCGCCGCCTTCAGTCCGATCACCAACCGTACCTCCGCCGTCGCGACCCCGACCCGACGAGCGATCTCCTCGACCGCCACGCCATCGTCGGCGAGCGCTTCGATGCGCGCCGCGGACACCGCCGGGTCGACCGCGGCCGGT
>CAZWAX010000452.1:0-4807 GCA_964631985.1 uncultured Polyangiaceae bacterium
GTGCTGTTCGCAGAGAACCAGACCCGCACGGCCCTTCAGCGAGACGATGCTGGCGCACGACGTCCGTCTCTCGGCGGCGCTCCGAGACGTCGCGGCACGCGTGCCGGGGCTGCGTCGGCTCGCCATCCCGCTCGCCCGCTCCGGCGACGCATGGTTGTGGTACGGGGCGGCCGGCGTGATGGCCGCGCTCGGAGACGCCGGCACTCGGAAGAGCATGGGGCTGGTGGCCCTCGCCATCCTGGCAACGGGCCTGGTCGTACGGCTCGTGAAGATGCTGACCCGTCGGGCGCGGCCTGATGGCGCGTGGGGCGGGTCGTATCGCCGACAGGATCCGCACGCGTTCCCTTCCGGTCACACCGCCCGCGCCTCCCTGCTCACCGCGCTGGCCTTCGCCCTCGGGCCACCGTGGCTCGGCGTCGCGATGGCCGCGTGGACGCTTCTGGTGGCGGGCAGCCGCGTCATCCTCGGCGTGCACTACGTTTCCGACGTCGTCGCGGGAGCCGCCCTCGGGCTCGGTTGCGGGATCGTCGCGGCAGGATGGTGAGGCGCGCCCCGGCACGTTCGCGCCATGCGCCTGCGAGGGCGGGGACGATTGCCTTCGTCGCGCCCGGAAGCGCCCCGCGAGCCTACGCCGGTTGCCGTCCCAGCAGGCGCCGGAAGAAGCGCGCGATCGCGGCCCAGATCACGCTCGTCACCAGCGGCACGATCCGGATCGCCTGCGCCTCGCCCTGCGGCCGCGGGAGCGGCGGCGGCATCACCTCCGGCGTGACGACCCGTGCCGCATCGGACGGGCTCCCCGTTTCGGGCGCCCGCGCTTCCGCCGCCGCCCTCGCCGCGAGCGGCTCCAGATGCGCCTGCACCGCCGCCACGAACTGCAGGAACAGCTGGTGCGAGACGCCCTGGATCATCCCACGGCCGACCTGCATGATCTTCCCGGTGAGGTCCACGCTCGCGGTCGCCACCACCTCGGTCCGGTCGTCGGGCAGGGTCCGCATGTCGGCGACCATCGAGCCCTTGGCCGTGCCGCCACCGGTTTCGCGGCCCTCCGCCGACATCTCGATCCGGCGCGCGGCCTCGTCAACGGTCGTGAGATGCACCTTGCCCTTGTAGCGCGTCGTGATCGCGCCGACCTTGATCTTGACGTTGCCATGGAACGTCCCATCGTCGACGATCTCGTCGAGCTCGGCCCCCGGCATGCACGGCGCCACCTGCCGCGGGTCGAGGAGGAAGCGCCACACCAGATCGATGGGCGCCCGCACCTGGAAGGTTTCTTTGATGTCGATCGCCACGCGTCAGCCTCCTGCAGCCATCCGCCGATAGTCGGCGGGATCGTCGATGTCGCTCGGTGGGTCGCCCGCCATTGGCAGCTCGCGTAGCCATTCGGGATGCGCGTCGAAGAGCGCCCACGCCCCGCGATCGCCGCTGAGCCGCGCGATCTCCGGCCAGAGGGCACGCGCGAGCACCACGGGATGCCCGGGATGCACGGCGCCAGTCCCGTCGCGCCATACGGGGCGCACGGCCGCGTCCGCGCCGGAGAGCAGCGCTTCCACCACCGCGTCGACGAGCGCCGGCGTGATCGCGGGTTGGTCGCCGAGCAACACGGCCGCGGCCACGGCGTCCGGCCCGATGGCCGCGAGACCGCACGCGAGCGACGTCCCCTGCCCGTCGGCGTGCCGCTCGTTCACGACGATCCGGGCGTGTGCGGGCAGACGGATCGCCGCGCGGACGGCGTCGGCGGCGTGTCCGAGCACGAGCACGATCTCGTCGAGCCTGCTGGCCGCCGCCGCGTCGAGCACGTGCTGGAGGAGCGGTCGGCCCGCGAGCGGTAAGAGCTGCTTCGGCTGCCCCATGCGACGCGACGAGCCCGCCGCCAGCACGATCCCGGCGACCGCCGGCGTGCGCGTGCTCATCGCCGGAGCCCGGCGTGCATCCGCGCCCGCGTCGCATCGTGCACGGCGCCGTGCTCGCGGAGGGGCCGCGCGTCGCGCCCCGAACGCACCGCCAGGATCTCGGCCAGGATCGCGACCGCGATCTCCTCCGGTGTGCGACTGCCGATGTCGAGACCGATCGGCGTTCGGATGCGCGCGATCTCGGCCGTGCCGATCCCGTCCGCCGCGAGCGCATCACACCGCTTGCCGTGGGTCGTGAGGCTCCCCATCGCTCCGACGTAGCTGGCGCCGCCGCGGAGCGCCGCCGCCAGCGCCGGGACGTCGAGCTTGAGATCGTGGGTGAGGCTCACGACGGCGACGCCGGCGAGCTCGAGCGTCGCGAGCGCTTTGCCTGGCGACGCATGCATCAGCACGTCGGCCGCGGGGAAGCGCTCACGCGACAGGTAGGCACTGCGAGCGTCGATGACGGTGACGTGCATGCCGATATGCGTCGCCATGCGCGCGAGCACGACGGCGACATGCGAGCCGCCGCTGATGACCAGACGCGCGGGGCGCGCGAAGGCCTCGAGAAACACGGTGCCTTCGCCGTCGGCCGTGCCGATCGTGAGCATGCTGATCGCGCCGGAGCCCACCATCGCCCGTGCCACCTCGCGCACCGTTGCATCGCCGCGCTCGTCGATGGAACCGCTCACGGTGCCGTTCGCACTCACGGCCAGCGCCCGTCCGGCGACGGTCGCGGGCGCGAGGGCCACGGCCAGGACCGCCGGCTCGCCGCTCGTGAGGGCGGCCTGGACCGTGCCCCAGGCCGCGGTGGCACGAAACGGCTCGATGAACACGTCGATCTCCGCACAGGTGAGCCCGACGGCGAGCTCGGAGTCGTCGGCGATGCCGTAACGGACCAGCACCGACACGCCGTCGTCCAGCACCTGCGCCGCGCGCGTGACGATGTCGCTCTCGACGCAGCCGCCGCTCACCGATCCGACCATCTGCCCGCTCCGGGTGATCGCCATGCGCGCACCGGGAAGACGCGGCGCCGACCCGTGCACTTGCACCAGCGTCGCGAGCGCGACCGGCTCGCCCGCACGATGCCAGCGCTCGAGGGCCTGGAGAACGTCACGCATCCGTCAGCCCCGCGCGGCGTCCCGCTCGCCCAAGGCCGCCGTCGCGATCAGCTCTTCCAGATAGCGATCGTCCCAGAACGAGAGCTGCAGTTGCTTGGCGCGCCGGAAGAAGAGCTGGATGTCGTAGTCGACCGTGAAGCCGATGCCGCCGTGGACCTGCTGGGCCATGGCCGTCACGTCCCGATAGGTGCGGCAGGCGAACAGCTTGGCCATGGGTGCGAGCTTGGCGATCGACCGCCCCGTGGCGAGGGCCCAGGCGGCCTCGTGGACGAGGGTCTGCCCGCCGTCGACGGCGGTCGTCCCATCCGCGAGATAGTGGGCCAGCGCCTGAAACGCGCCGAGCGGCTTGTCGAACTGATGGCGGGTCTTGGCGTAGTCGACGGTGATCTCGAGCGCCCGCTCGACCCCGCCCATGGCTTGCGCGGCGAGCAGAATGATCCCCTCGTGCATGACGTCGTTCCAGACCGCCCAGCCGCCGCGCGGCGCGCCGAGCCGCTCCGTCGCTGCCACCGGCACGTCGCGAAACGCGACCTCGTATTGGGTGTCGGACGCCATCGTACGCTGTTGGGTCAGTGTGACGCCGGGAGCGGTGGGGTCAACCAGCAGCAGGTCGACGTCGGTCGTCCCGGCGCCCGTGCGGGCGAGCACGAGCAGGCGCGTCGCCGCCTTCGCGAAGAGCACGTGGCGCTTGGTGCCGTTGAGCTTGACGTTGCCGCCGCTGCCGCTCGCCGCCAGTTGGACGCCCGCCGGGCCGTAGCCGCCGCGCGGCTCGAGCCAGGCCGGGGTGAGGATCGCCTCGCCCGTCGCGATCTTCGGGAGCCACTCGCGCTTCTGCGCCTCGGTGCCGGCGCGCGCGATCGCGCCCGCCGCGAGCACCGCGGAGACGAAATGCGGCGACGGCGCCAGCGCGCGGCCGAGCTCCTCGTAGACGATCATGGCTTCGAGCGCCGACTGCCCGCCGCCGCCGTAGGCTTCGGGGATCGTGAGCCCGGTCACTCCGAGCTCGCCGAGCTGCTTCCAGAGCGGCGCGGGGTAGCCGATCGGATCGTCCTCCATCTTGCGGACGACCTCGATCGGCGAATGCTCGGCGCAAAGGCCGCGCATGGTGTCGCGGAGCATCTGTTGTTCTTCCGTGAAGTCCAAGTCCATGGTGAGCTCCGTCTGATGTGGGGTGCGCTAGCCCGGCTAGGCGACGATACCGTCGCGCTTGAGGTCGGCGATCTCCGCCGTCGAGAGCCCGGCGGCTTCGAGGAGCGCGTCCGTGTCGGTGAGGGTCGTATCGGGAACCCGCCGGAGCGCCGCGCTGCGATCGCTACCGGCCAGCACCGGGCCGAGCTGGCGGAAGCGCCCGTGCGCGGGATGCTCCGCGTCGACGAACGCCCGGCGGGCGGCGTGCTGCGCGAGCGCGGGCAGCTCGGCGATCTCGCGTACCGGCGCGACGCAGGTGTCGTTGCCGGCGAGCAGCGCGACCCACTCGTCACGGTCGCGAGTCGCGAGCACGCGCCGGAGATCGGCGCGGATCGCCTCCTGCTCCGCGTCGTCGAGCTGGTGCTTGGTCCAGTGCGGCAACGCGAGCAAGCGACAGAGGTTCGCCCAGAACGCCGGCTCGATCGCGGCGACGCTCAGCCACTTGCCGTCGCGGGCGGGATAGACGTCGTAGCAGGCGTACCGGCCCGTCAGGAGATCGCCGCCCGGTGCCGGCACGCGTCCGGTCGCGAGGTGCTCGTCGATGGTGAGACCCATGAGCGCGAGCACGCCCTCGGCCACCGACACGTCGAGATACGCCCCGACGCCTGG
>CAZWAX010000453.1:0-4789 GCA_964631985.1 uncultured Polyangiaceae bacterium
CGGGCGGCCCAGCAGCGCGCCAGCGAGGCCCAGGCCAACCAGTTGTCGGTGCGGATGGAGCTCCAGGCCGACTGCCTGGCTGGCGTCTGGGGCCACTACGTGAAGGCCGAGACCGCGTCCAACAAGGTGCGCCTCAAGCCGGGCGACGTCGAGGAAGGCATGCGCGCCGCCGCGGCCATCGGCGACGACGCCATCCAGCGGAAGGCGCAGGGGCGTGTGTCGCCGGAGTCGTGGACGCACGGCTCGTCCCAGCAACGCGTGCAGTGGTTCCGGCGCGGTATGGAGACCGGCACGGTCGCCAACTGCAACACCTTCGCCGAAGCCGGGTGACTGCGGCAGCCGTCGCCGGACCATGACGGCGCTTCCGCTGCGACCGCTCGGGCGCACCGGGCTCACGGTCTCGCGGCTCGGCCTCGGGCTCGCCGCTGTCGGGCGCCCCGGGTACATCACCCTCGGCCGCACACGGGACCTGCCCGCCGCGCGCACCCCCGAGGCCCTCGCCGCGCGCACGGCCGAGGTCTGCGACGCCGCCTGGGCGAGCGGCGTGCGCTACTTCGACGTCGCGCGGAGCTACGGTCGCGCCGAGGAGTTTCTCGCGCGCTGGCTCGCGGCGCGTACCGTCGACCCGGCGACCGTGACCGTCGGCAGCAAGTGGGGCTATCGCTACACCGCCGACTGGCAGGTCGAGGCCGCCGTCCACGAGGAGAAACAGCTCACCCTGCCCCGCTTCGCGATGCAGCTCGCGGAAAGCCGCGCGCTGCTCGGCGCGCAGCTCGACCTCTACCAGATCCACAGCGCGACCGCGGAGTCGGGGTGCCTGACCGACGAGCCCCTGCTCGCCGCGATGGTCGGCGCCCGGCGGAGCGGGGCCTGCCGCGCCCTCGGCCTCTCGCTCAGCGGCCCCACCTCCGATCGCACGCTCGCGCTGGCGCTCGCGGCGCGCGTCGACGGCGAGCGGGTCTTCGATGCCGTGCAAGCGACGGTGAACGTCCTCGAGCCGTCGCTCCTGCCGCTGCTCGCGACCGCCCACGCCGAGGGCCTCGGCGTGATCGCGAAGGAAGTGCACGCCAACGGCCGGCTCACCGACGCCAACCCGCGACCCGAGGACACCGCGACGTTGGCGCGCCTCCGCACCCTCGCCCGCGAAGCCAGCACGACGGACGCCGGCACGACCGTCGCCGACCTGGCGCTCGCGTTCGTCATGAGCCAGCCGCAGATCGACGTCGCGCTCTCCGGCGCGGCGACGACCGCGCAGCTCGCGTCGCACGTGACGGCGGCGACGACGGCGCTCGCCGAGCCGACGCGCGCCGCGCTCGCGCTCGTCGCCGAGCCCGCCGCGCGCTATTGGTCGACGCGAGGGAGCTTGCCGTGGACCTGACGCCGTCCGATGCCGAATCGATCGCCGAAGCCCTGAACCGCAGCTGCCACTGCATCGCCGTCGATCCCGTGAAGCTCCGCGGCGCCCTCGAGTCGAGCCCGCTCACCATGGGGGTCTACGACGCCATCCTGCGCGAACGACCGCATCTGTTCTCGTCGAGCCCCGTGTTCCTCGCCCGCGCCCAGCTCGAGCACATGGCAACCGTGATCGCTGCGATCGAGCGCGTGATCCGCGCGGCCCCCTTTCGTGAATGGGCTCGGACGCTCGCGCCGCCGATCGCGCATCACGACTTCGGTCCGCGCGGCGTCTTCCTCGGCTACGACTTCCACTTCGGCCGGACCGGTCCCCAGCTGATCGAGATCAACACCAACGCCGGCGGCGCGCTCCTGAACACCGTCCTCGCCGCCGCGCAGCAGGCCTGCTGCGCCGACGTCGAGGCCGTGCTCGGCGCCGCCACCTCCCCGCGTGCGCTCGCCGACGCGTTCCTGGCCATGTTCCATGCCGAGTGGCGCCTGCAGCGCGGCACCGCCACGCTCGGGACGATCGCCATCGTCGACCAGGCGCCCGAGTCGCAATACCTCCACCCCGAGTTCCTGCTCTTCCAGGAGCTCTTCCGCCGCGCCGGGCTGCAGTCGATGATCGTCGACGTCGCCGCCTTGCGGCACGAGAACGGCGGCCTCTACGCGGGCGGCGACCGCGTCGATCTCGTCTACAACCGCCTCACCGACTTCGCGCTCGCCGCGCCCGAGAGCGCGGCGCTGGCGCGGGCGTACGCGGCAGGCGACGTCGTCGTCACCCCGAACCCGCACACCTACGCCCGCTACGCCGACAAGCGCCATCTGACGGTGCTCTCGGACGCCGCGCAGCTCGCCGCCTGGGACGTCCCGGCGGAGACGATCGCGCTGCTCACGGCCGCCGTGCCGCGCGCCGTGCTGGTCGAGCCGTCGCGCCACGACGAGCTCTGGCGCGACCGCCGGCAGTGGTTCTTCAAGCCGCTCGACGGCTACGGCGGCAAGGCCGCCTATCGCGGCGACAAGCTCACGCGCGCCACCTGGGACGCGATCCGCGCCCGTCCCTACGTCGCGCAGCGGATCGTGCCCCCGAGCGAGCGCACGATCCAGATCGCGGACCGCGAGGTGCCGCTCAAGCTCGACGTCCGCGCCTACGTCTACGACGGCAGCGTGCAGCTGACGGCGGCGCGCCTCTACCAGGGTCAGACCACCAACTTCCGCACTGCGGGCGGCGGGTTCGCGCCGGTGTTCACGGAGGTCGCACCCACCGACGGATCCGCGTGACCGAAAAGGCGTGGCCGCCCGTTCCCGGTCCGTGACGTACGCCTTGTGCCGTGCAAGCGCGCCCGGCGCGATCACAGGCGCGACCGCACTGCCCGAACGAAGAGGGGAGCCTCTTTGATGGCGCTGGTCACCTGCCCATCGGCGCCGAAGGCCACGCCCCACGCGAAGACCGAGAAATCCGTCTCGGTAGTAGCCGACCAATAGAAGAAGGCGATCGTCGGTCCGAAGACGGTCTGATCGATGCAAGCGCCACGGTTCCCACAGCCTGGAGCGCCCGCATCCACGATCGTCTGCAGCTCGACGATGGACGGCAGTCGCCAATCGCAATGGTCGGCAAAGCAGCCGCTGCTCGTCGTGCCATCGCTGCTCGTTCCGTCGTTGAGCGTCCCGAGGAAGTCCGTGAATGCGGTCCCGTCTGGCCGTCCCAAGGTCGGGCTCCAGTCGTACTCGTTTCCCACGTCGTGCACGCTCCCGTCGGCGGTCTTCCGTTCCCACTGGAGGCCCGTATCGTAGTCGGTCACGGTCCCGTCACCGTTCACCTCATACCGACACGGGAGGCCTGCCACCTTCGCTCGCGCGCTCAAGGCCGCGAGCTTGGCATCGAACCTCGTCTGGCAATTTGCCAGATGCGCCGGCTTCGCCTGCAGCCTCTTCGCGTCTTCCGTCGCCTCACACTTCCGCAGCGATCCCCACTCGCTCCGCTTCTTCGCCAGGCAGACCGGCGTCGTCAGGGCCTCCGCAGGCCACACGCCGCCCAGGAGCACCGCGCCCACGACGACAGCACGCCACAGTGTGCGTTCCGGTCGGGAACCTCGTGTGTTGGATGTACGCGTTCGCATCGTGTCCTCCTTTCCTCGCAGACAGCCGAGGCCGCACGGGGAGCCGTGCGGCCTCGGGTCTGGATGAACCGCAACGGTCTCTACCGAATGATCTTGCCGACCTCGCGGTCGAGCTTCGCGACTTCGTCGAGAGTGACGACGACGAACTCGGGATCCGCGGCGGTGAGGTCGGCGAACGTGATCTGGCCGCCAGCCTGACTCGTGCAATAGACTTCCTCGACGTCGACGGTGCGAACGGTCACCGCGAGATTGCCGGTCGCACGAACGAAGAAGCGCACCAGATACTGATAGCCAGCGTCGGGATCCTCGACCTTCTCGAGCGTGCAGAAGCCGCCCTGCCCGGTGACGTCGGCAGTCGGAAGGCCGGTCTTCGCGTGACGCCCGGTTGCGGGGCCGATGATCGGGATGTTGGTGGCATCACGATCGATGTTGCCGAAGATCAGGGCGTCGGCCTTGCCCTTGCCGCCGACGAACGCCTCGCTGCCATCGCCGCCGCGCCACAAGGCGATGTCGTTGCCGTCGTCGCCGATCATGGCGTCGCTGTTCGGTGCGGCGCCCTGCTCGGTGCCGCCGACGATGACGTCGTTGCCCTTGCCGCCGAGCAGCGCGTCGCTGCCGCCGAGACCGATCAACACGTCGTCGCCGTTCCCGCCCTCGATGATGTCGGCCTTGTCGAGGCTCTGATTCACCGCGCCGAGCGGTTGAATTTGCAGATTGGCCTGGCTGTCGTCATCGAGCCCGAAGAGCACATCGTCGCCGCTCGTGCCTTTGACGAATGCGGCGTCCACCGCGCCCGCGTTGCCGACCAGCGTGCACAGCACCGCCGCCAGAATCCGACCCTTGATACCGTTGTTTCCAATCGCGTTTCGCATCGCTCTCTCCTTTTGGGTGGGTCGTCGCCCACCGTCGATTCACGATGACGGTACGCCCCATTGCTCGGGTCGGATGCAGCGAACGATTCGGCGTGCGGCCCGCGAGAGCACGCGGTCTTGCCGGCGGACGAGCTCGTCCGCAACGACGCGGCGACGAGAGGAGGTCGGAACCTAGGAACTCGAGACGCCGTCGGCCAACAGCGCGCGGGCAATCCCGAGATCCGGCGTGACGGTTCCGACAGGGAACGACGCCACTACATCCGCCACCAAGGCGTGACCCTCGCGCGCCCGGCCCGTGCCGTTCCAGAGCCGCGCCAGCGCGAGCGCGGCCGCGAGCTCGTAGGCGCGCTACTGGCCGTGGCGGGCGACGGCGAGCGCGCGCCGCAAGCACGCTTCGGCTTCCGC
>CAZWAX010000454.1:0-4707 GCA_964631985.1 uncultured Polyangiaceae bacterium
AAGAAAGCGCCGGCTAAGAAGGGCGCTGCCAAGAAGAAGAAGTAGTTTCAGCCGAGTTTCAGCTGTTCGCAGCGAGAAGTTATCGTAGCGTGTAGTTAGTCCGAACTCAGGCGAGGTTAGAGCCCCCTGGGCTCTATGGAAAAAAGCCCTTCGGCACATCGTCGAAGGGCTTTTTTCATTCGTGATGTCACGCATTCCCGCAGCCATGGCCGTGGACGTCGTGCGTGCCGAGTCGTCCCGCTTCCGCCATCCGCTCCTCATGATTCACGGATTGTGGACCGGGGGATGGATCTGGCGCCGTTTCGCCGCCTATCTCGGACACCGTGGGTGGGAGTCGTGGCTGCCATCGTTTTTGGAAGAGGAGCCCCTTCCCGACGCGAACGACCGACGCCGTGCTTTGATCGAGTTGTGTGGCACCCTACCGGCCCCGCCCGTGCTCGTCGCCCACGATGTCGGCGTGGCGATCGCCGCTGCGCTTGCTGCCGAGATCGCAGTCCCGGCCATCGTGGCGATCGCCCCGGTGTGGCCGCTCGTCGACGATGCCGGAGCTCTCGGAGTGTTCGCACAGCGACAGTTCTGGGGCGCACGGCTCGTCGCTCGGCGCGTCGCACCCCCAACGGGTTCGGCGGTGCCTGCGCTCCTGGGCGGGCTCGAGCACGAGGCTCTCCGTCGTCTACGGGCGGACTCGGGGCCGTTCTTTCGAGCGCTCGCCGGCGGCAGATTGCCGATCCCCGCTGAGTTGTCTCAACCCGGGCTCGTGATCTGCGCCTCCGGCGATGTGGTTGCCTCCGAGGCGCGCAGTCGACGCCTCGCGGCCCGGTGCGGGTGGTCGGTCGATGTTCACGAAACGGCTGGGCATTTCCCCATGCTCGCTGCGGGTTCCGAAGCGCTCGCCGACGGTATGCATCGCTGGTTGGTTCGCGCCATCGGCGGCGATCTGCTCGCGTGGCTCGACGACGAAAACAGCGAGGAATGAGGTCCGACCCCGCTTTACTCTATGAAACAGATTAGATATCTGCCTCCCGTTCACCCACTCCACTTTTGGCTGCGCGAAGGAGGCTTCAATGGCAGAGCAGGCTACCAGCATCAAAGACGTGTTCGCGGCGATGCCGACCCGTTTCAACGCGGGTGCGGCGAAGGGTCTGAAGGCCGTCTACCAGTTCGATCTGACTGGCGACAACGGCGGCAAGTACAATCTCGGGATCGATGACGGCAAGCTCACCGTCGGCGACGGCACCCATGCCTCCCCGAACATCACGATCACCATGTCGGCCAACGACTACCTCGACATGGTGAACGGCAAGCTGAATCCGCAGATGGCGTTCATGAGCGGCAAGCTGAAGATCGCGGGCGACATGGGCCTCGCGATGAAGATGCAGCAGCTCTTCCCGATGAGCTGAAGCTTCGCGACCTTTGCAGGTCTCTGAGGGGAGCCCCGACCGAACGGACGGAGCTCCCCTCGGTCGTTTCTGGGCTTTTGTGGTGGACGAAGGCGGGGCCGAAACGTACTAAATGTCGCGCCCGGGATCGTTGAACGCGGTGTGGATGCCGCATTCGATCTTGCCGCGACCCGCCCAACGACCCGCCCGCTCGTCCTCGCCGGCGAGCACGGGGCGCGTGCAGGGTGCACAACCGATACTGGTGTAGCCCTGGTCGAAGAGCGGGTTCAGCGGCAGGCCATGGTGTTGCATGTACTCGTAGGTATCCCGCGCCCGCCAGCGGACCAGCGGATTGATCTTGAGGATGCCGTTCCGAAGCTCCTCCAGGACCGGCAGGGCCGTCCGCGTCGACGCCTGGTCACGCCGCCGCCCGTTGATCCAGGCACGGACGTTGGCAAGGGCGCGCCGCAGCGGCTCGACCTTGTTGATCTCGCAGCAGCGATCGGGATCGTGGCGGAAGAGCTCGGGACCATGCGTCCGCTCGACTTCTTCCTTGCTGACGGCAGGTCCGACCTCGACGAGATTGAAGTGGTAACGCTCGACGAGGAGGTCGCGGTACGCCAGCGTCTCCGGGAAGTGGTAGCCAGTATTGATGAACACGACGGGCGTCGTGGGCGCGATCGATTGCAGCATGTGCGCCAACACCACGCCTTCGTGCTGGAAGGAACAAGTGAGGGCGGCGTTCGGAGCATAGCGCTCGACGGCCCAATGGAGGATCTCGGCGGGCTCCGCCTCCTCGAAACGGAGCGTCAACGCCGCAATGTCCTCGTGGGGCGCGTACTTGAGCATCGCGCGTTTCTATACCTTCGGCCCCCACCCGGGGCAATGTAGAACGCCATGCGGATCATAAGGTTTGATGTCCGGCATCTCCGCCGACGCCGTCGATGCCGCGCTGATCCGGGTGCGCCGTCGGGGCGACCTCCCGACGGCCAGGCTCGAAGCATTCCGCCAGCTTGCCTATCCCGCTCAGGTGCGCCGGCGTCTCCTCGCAGCGCGGCTCTTCAGGCCTTCGCGACCGAGATGGCGCGCGTCGGCACGTCGCGGGTCAGGAAATCGCTCGCCTCCTCGGGCGTCTCGCCCGTCCGCATGCGCTGCATGCCCTCACTGACCGTCTTCCGGGTCATGAGGATGCCGTAGCTCTCCATGATCCGGCGGATCATGTCGTAGTGGATCTCGATCGACTGGGTCACCGACTCGTAGCCGTGCTGGGCCGCGCGCCGCCGCTCCCAGAAGGCCAAGGGCGTCATCTGGAAGAAGTCGAGATCCTTCTCGGTCGGCTCGATCAGGATGATGTCGCCCTTGAAGTTGGGATCGTCCTGATAC
Source organism: uncultured Polyangiaceae bacterium (assembly GCA_964631985.1). GTDB lineage: Bacteria > Desulfobacterota > Binatia > UTPRO1 > UTPRO1 > UTPRO1. The sequence goes on from CAZWAX010000454.1 coordinate 2,763, forward strand.
TGCCGGAGACCGAGTTGCAGCCGCGAGTGCAGCAGCGTCCGCAGAACCTGGTTCAGGATCGTCAACATCCCACGGTCGGCGAGCTGCACGCCCTCGGCGACGTAGTCGTCCTTCTGGGGGTCGTACTTCCGAACCACGCGATTGGAGAAGGGCCGGAAGGGGTTGTAGCAGATGACCAGGTCCGCGCCGTGGTCGATCGCGACGTCGATGTTGGCGGTGCGTCGCACGCCGCCGTCGACGTAGTCGATGCCGCGAATGCGTGCCGGCCGGTAGAAGCCGGGGAGGGCGGTCGACGCCTGCACCGACTCCGAGATCGACAGCGAGCTGTCCTCGTCGTGGCCGAACACGACCCGCTCGGCCGAGTCGAGGTTCATCGCGACGATGTAGAGCTCTTTCTTGCGGGCCTGGAACAGCGCCTTGAAGCTGTTCGGCATGTGACGCCGCTCGAGGTTGTCGCGGAGGTAGTGCTCGATGGTGGCGTTGTCGAAGAGGCCCGACGGAAGATAGTCGAGCGGAAACGGGAAGGGCCGACCGGAAATCAACGCCTGGCCGAGCGGACGCAGAACCTCGGCGGCGTTCGCGAGCGACGGGATGCGCACGAACTGGCGAATGGGCTCGGCGATGCTCTCTGCCAGGGCCGGACTCTTGGCGACGAGGTCGAGAATCGACCCGGGGATGAACGCGGCGAGGTCGAGCAGATAGCGAATCGGCCGCTCGACGAACTCGGGATAGTTGGGTTGGTAGAAGTCGAACGCACCGAACTGCGTGAATTCCTCGGAGCTGCCTTCGAGGCTGCGCAGCATCTCGGGCGGGGTGACGCCGCTCGCGAGCGGCGCGGCCAGGAAGGCACCGGCGGAGAGACCGACGTAGATGTCGAAGTCGGTGGTCTTGCGGTTCACCAGGAAATCGTCGAACGCCTTCAGTCCGCCGAGCTTGAATCCGCCGCCGCTGATGGCGCCGCCGGCGAGGACGAGAGCGATCCGGGGGTTTCGCTTGCGGACGGTGAGGTCGCTCTTCTGGACGATCGTTATGCCCATGTCACCCTTCCATACGATGCGCAGGCGTTGTGGCGTCGGCGCCAGCTGTTTCCGCTCGTTCGCGAGTCGGATCAGCCGTTTGATGTCGTCCGCGAGATCGGGGTAGCGGCGCCCCACCTGCACGAGGTGCCCCAGATCGTCGTACGACTCTTGAAGGCCCTGGTGTGTCTCGTCGGCCCCCACCCCACCCCCGCAGCAATCGAACCCAGCAGCAAGCGTTGTGCCACGATCGTGTCGATGTTCTTACATCGACCTGTCTTGCCGGCTCCATGCGAGACTTCAACGATCTGTAAAGCAGATAGCGAAACTGCGTCAAGTGAGAACGCGCACAGGAGGCGTGATCACGGCGTGCAGGTCCGCCCGACGCTTTGAAAGTCCGGCACCACTGCAGGGGAAAGGCGTGCTATCGCGTGTTCTCGTCTCTGAGAAACGCCAGGCGGGCAGTGGCGATCTCCTGAGCGGCGCGATCACGATCGGCCGGCGTGTCGATGACGCGCCAAAAGCCAGCGAACGGATGGCCGTAGAGCGCGACGCCCGCCGCGAGCATGGCGGGGTAGGTGTCGTGGGTCATGCTGAACGCGCCGCCGGCCGGCATGAAGCGAAACGCCTCCGGCGAGACCACGTGCACGCCGGCAAACATGTAGGCGGTGAGCGGCTGGATCACGGCCGCGGGCGTGCCCAAGAAACGTCGAATGCGACCGTCCGCATCGATCTCGATCTCGCCGTAGCGCGCTTGTGCGGGATCGCGTCGGAGCACGAGGGTCGCCGCGGCGCGTGTAGCGCGAGGGCGTGCGATACGCCGGTCGAGGGGGAGATCCCCGATGGTGTCGCGGGTTGGCCCGAGGAAATGCCCGGCGCCGAGCAGCGCGTCGGCGTGCCTGATGCCGCCCCCGGGACCGAGCCGCGCG
>CAZWAX010000455.1:0-4689 GCA_964631985.1 uncultured Polyangiaceae bacterium
AAGGTGCCGCACACGGCGTTGAAGATCCGGTAGCCGCTCGCCTCGCCGCCGAACAGCGCGACGCTGGCGCCGATCGCGAGCTTGGCGAACGGCGGGTGCGGATCCATGAACTCCTTGCCACGAAGGTAATTCTTGCCCTGTTCGACGAAATAGACCTCGTCGAACACGAGCTCGTTGGGCTCTTCGAGCTTCCAGAACCGGAGCCCGGCCGCCACGATCACCAGGAGAAGCGCGAATGCCAGGTCGCGGCGCGTGATCTTGAAATGCGCCGCCCCGGCCTCGACCTCCCAACGCGGCAGGGACACCCATCCCTTCGGCTTCTCGACGGGACGCGCGGGCGCGTCCTCGCGCTTCGGGCTCGGCTTGGCCGCCGTCTTGGCGACCACGGCCTTGGCGACGGCGGTTTTCGCCATGACCGGCTTCGGCTGGGCCACGACCGCGGACGCCGCATCGGCCTCGGGCTCGCGCGCGACCGCCTCGCCGTCGGGATCGTTGCAGGACAGCGGCAACGGCTCGGGCGCGAGTCGCGTCATGCGATAGCCCTCCGCCATGGCGGCGACGAAGAGCGCGACGTTCACGATCGAGACCGCGATGCCGAAGGGCTCCCATGGCGCGAGGAAGTAGTCGGAATTCAGCGCGCGGAGGATGTACCAGAGGTTCAGATAGTACGTGACCGTGAGCACGCCGAAGAAGGCCCAGAGATGCTTCCGGCGCGGCAGCAGGGGCGCCAGGAACATGAGGCACGGGAACAGGTACCGTTCGTGCATCCGCGTCGACAACATGAAGAAGCCGAGCGGCAGCAGGAACATCAGATACATGTACATCTCGGCGTCGCGGCGCCGGTAGATCAGGAAGCCCAGGTAGCAGAAGAAGAGGACCACGAAGACCGTGGCCCACACCTTGTAGCTGAGGAACCCCAGCATGGCGCTGTCGGATTGGCGAAAGCCGCCGAGGATCGCCATCAGGTTGAAGGCATTGACCGAGGTCTCGGCGTAGTACGCCGCGCCTTTGTTGTAGTGCTCGTAGAGGCCGAGCGGCTCGACGAACGGCAGCGTCAGGATCGTCGCGACCGCGAGCCCGGTCGCGGCGGCGATGATCGGGCGCTCCGGCCGGTCCCAATTTCCCTTCCACGAGGCCAACAGCGGCAAGAAAATGAGCGCCTGCGGCTTGGTGATGGCCGCGACCATCAAGATCGCCCACCCGAAGGCGATGCGCCCCTCGAACAGGAGCAGCGCACCGAGGAAGAGCTCGAGGGTGAAGAGCGAGTCGGTCTGACCCCAGATCGCCGAGTTGAAGATGACGGCCGGGTTGAAGGCGTACGCCAGGACGACGATCCACGTCATGCGCGACCCGACGCGGGGACGCAGCAGCGCATACAGCAGGCCCGTCGACACGAAATCCGCGATCAACCCCGGCATCTTGATGATGAGGGTCGAGAGGGCGCCCGACGTGTCGAGCTTCATCCCCTGGTAGATGCTGCCGAGGAGCCAGAGGATGTAGAGGTAGCCGGGCGGATAGTCGCAGAAGTAGTTCGGCGCGTAGAAATCGGCGGGACCGCGGTCGGCGAGACGGAGGGCCCAGGCTTTGTAGGTGCCGAGGTCGGTCTGGTAGCCGAAGTAGGGCGCCACGGCCATCTTGACGCCGAGGATCGTGAAGATCAGCAGGACCAGCCCGAGCTTCTCGCCGGTCGTGCCGCGATCGCCGCCACCCGGCGGGGGCCGCAGGTAGTACCAGAGGGCGGCCGTCATCAGCCCGAGCAGCAGGATCAACGCCCAGAGACTGAGGGGGGCGAAGCCGCCACCGCCGCTCGCCGGCTGGTAGACGTTCTTGGCGTTCGGCGGCGGTCCGGACACCGCCTCGACGGTGATGTTCGAAAACCAGGCCTCGCCAGTGTTCAGGCTACTGTAGCCTCCGACGCGGAGCGCCAAAGTCAGCCGATCCTGCCACTTTTCGGTCTTCACCAAGAGCTCGACCGGCTGCCAATCCTCCGATCCCTTGATGTCCTGGGAGTTCTGGAACCCCTCCATGAGCGAGAGGTAGGCCCCGATGGAGGCCTGGCCGATGTTCTCGGTCTTGATCCGACCGGCGATGTGGTACCAGGTTTCCTCTTTGACGTGCAGATCTTGCACGAAACGGGCGTCGTTGGGCTTGCTGTTCCGGATGCCCGCCATGCCCGGCTGGTCTCCGCTGGGGGCCTTCCAGAGGAACTCCGTGACGTCCGGCTTGGTATCCCAGCGGTCGATACGCCATTCGGACGGCGTACCGCCGGAGCCTTCGGAGAAGGTTCCGTTCTTGATGAACACCGCGGAGGCGACGTCGGCCACGCCGAGGAGCCCGATCCACACGAGCACCACCGCGCCGAACCATCGCCTCACCGGTCGCATCCGGCCGAGTCTAAAGCACAGCGCCTTTGAAATTGAAAGAAAGGCACCCGTCGTTCGTATCCGGAAGAGTTCGTAGTCGCTCGCGTTGCCTCGGATGCATTGCGAGCGACATACTGCACACAGTGGCGAGTGCCGTTCCTTGACAGGAAAATCGCCCATTTGCTATCGAGCCCCGCACGCCAACGAAGTGGTCAACCCCCTCAAGGAGGAGAGATTCATGAAGACACGGACGAGATTTCTCGCGCTCGCCATGGTCGCGTCACTCGCGATCGCGGGCTGTGGTGAAGACAACGGTGGTGAAAACGACAACGAAGATCCTGTCCGTACGCCGACGCCGGTGGTAGCCACGCCGACGACGGTGCTGCCGACGTCGACGCTAGTCGTCGTCGATCCGACGTCGACGTCGACGCCCGATGGTGTCCAGCCGACCGCGACGACCGACTCCCCTGTGCCGACGCCCACCGAGACGCCCGTTGATGGCGTCGCGTGCAATGGCGAAGGCGCCGCCCTGAACGTCACCCTCACCTCGCTCGCCGGCTCCGACCTCGACACCGGGTGGACGGGCATCGCGCACAACTCCGTGGCGACGCACGAAAACACCGTCACCACCCAGCTGAATTGCGTGGGTGACGATTGCACCGTCGACGGCACCAGCCTCGTGGGTGAGCCCTTCGGCTCGCCGCTTCCGCTCTCCGCCGGTGGCATCTCGACGTGCGTCCTCAATACCTTCCGTGAGGCCGTGACCGGCACGTACAACTGCGACTCCGGATGCTCGGAGAGTAGTGCGAAGCTGCTCTCGCGGGTCTTCTTGGTGCAGGAAGCCTCCAAGCCGTGTCCGCCCTGCGTCGGCGATCCGACGCCGAACGACGGCGTCAAAGGCGGGACCTGCGATGGTGGCACCACGCCTGGCGCGGCGTGCGACGTCGGCGGCATCAGCGACCTCTTCGACGCGGCCGGTCAGGACTTCGGCAAGACGTCGAACGATTGCATCCCGACCGGCAGCAGCGTCGGCGAGCTCAACATCGACCTGAATCCCCTCTCCACCGGGACGGTCTCGATCGACACGAATGTGAACTGCCTTTCCGGCGCCTTCCCTCCGGGCAGCTGCTTCTGCCCGGGCCAGGTCCAGCCCAATGCCTGTCTCTCCTCGACCGGCGTCGGCACCTGCCCGGCAAGCGGCGTCTGCGAGGACGGCCCCATCGACGGCATCTGCAACGGTCAGACCTTCCGCCAGTGCCGCTCGGGCACCGGTACGGAAGACTGCGGCGACGTCTACCCCGGCTCAGGAACCTGCGTCGATCAACCGCGTCCCTGCTTCACGACCAACATCACCCGGACGGGAACCTGCGGCACGCAGCAAGGCGAACTCGTCGCCTTCTTCTGCATCCCGCAGACCCGCGCGGCCGCCATCAACACGACGGCGGGTCTTCCGGGTCCGGGTGCGGTCGAGATCCCGGCGTCGCAGGTTCGTACCCCGCGCTAGTCGCGCGGCAGCTGCACGCCCTACCTTGAGGGGGTTGGGGCGCCCGTGGTTTCCCACGGCGCCCCAACCCCGACTTGAGCTCAGTTCGACACGACAGTAGGTACGCTCGAGGTCCGAGCCATGTAAGGAGGCGGTCATGACGGGAATCGGTCAGACCTGGCGCCTCGCCGTCGCTGCGGCAGCGCTGGTCCTGCTCACCACGTCGCCGGCACCGGCGACCATGAAGTACGGTCCGCTCGAGCTCTCGGGCAACCTGCAAACCCAGAACATCATCCGCCACCCCGACATCGACGAGTACCACCTCGTCCAGCAACGCAACACGTTCCGCGCCCGTGTCGACTGGAACTGGATAGAGAAGGGCAAGCTGATGGATCGCATCAGCCTGCCGTTCATCGAGAGCTCGAAATTCTTCCTGCTCTACCGCGGCGTCTACGACAGCATCTACGACTATGAGCCGACGCTCCGTGAGCGCGACTTCCGTGGTCGCAAGCCCGGCCGCGCGGCCGAGCGCGACCTGAACGATCTCTCGAAGGGGGCCCGCGACGCCCTCAAGTTCGAGAACCAGCTGCGCGAGGCCTACGCCGACGTCAAGCTCAGGGACATCCCGGTGAGCTTCCGGCTCGGCAAGCAGCAGATCATCTGGGGCGAGGCCGACGATTTCCGCATGCTCGACCGCGCCAACCCGCTCGACACCTCGTGGCCCCACATCATGGAGATCCCGCCGCCCCCCTTCGGCTGGGACGACCTCCGCATCCCGCCCTGGACGGTGCAGGGCCTCTGGGCCATCGGCCACGTCGTCGGCGTGTCCACCACGTTTCTCCG
>CAZWAX010000456.1:0-4680 GCA_964631985.1 uncultured Polyangiaceae bacterium
GGCGACGCCGGCGGCGCGCGCGGCCTCGACGTCGCCGGCATTGGCCCTGATGAGCTCGTCGGTGCGAGCGCGGAGTGCCTTCGCGCCGGCCTGGAGCGCCGCGTTCTTCGCGGACGTGGAGGCGCGCGCGATCGCCGGCGCGGCGGCGCGGGCGGCGCGACAGAGGGCAACGACGTCTTGCTCGAGGGTGCTCACGATGGGTCTCCTTTGGGGTCGGCGACGCGCTCGAGGCACACGAGGTCGTTCCGGTGGATCACCTCGTCGCTCATCTTGTAGCCGAGCGTCGCCTCGATCTCGCGCGAGTGGCGACCTTTGATCTTGTCGAGGGCCGCGGCGCTGTAGCTGACGAGGCCGCGCGCGATCTCACGTCCCGCGAGGTCGACGCATTGGACGCAAGCCCCCCGCCCGAAGCCGCCGCGCACCTCGCGCACGCCCGACGCGAGCAGGCTCCGGCCCTGCTCGACGATCGCGCGGCGCGCGCCGTCGTCGACCACCACCGTGCCGCCGGGCTTCAGCGTGTAGGCGATCCAGCGCTTGCGGCTCGTCAGCGGATCGGCGACGGGCCGAAAGAAGGTGCCGACGTCAGCCGCGCCCGCGAGCACCGCGCCCAGCACGCCGGGCTGGCGCCCGTCGGCGACGATCGTCGCGATGCCCGAGGCGGTCGCCTTCTTGGCGGCCGCGACCTTCGTCGCCATGCCGCCGGTGCCGAGCGGTCCGCCGAGGCCCGCCATGGCCTCGATCGCCGGGGTGACGGCGTCGACGACCGAGACGAGCGTCGCGTCGCGCCGGGTCCGGGGGTCGGCGGTGTACAGACCGTCGACGTCGCTCAGGATCACGAGGAGATCGGCTTCGACCAGGCTCGCCGTCTCGGCCGAGAGGTTGTCGTTGTCGCCGAGCTTGATCTCCTCGACGACCACGGTGTCGTTCTCGTTCACGACGGGCACCACGCGCCATTCGAGGAGCGTCAGGACGGCGTGCTCGGCGTTCAGGTAGCGCGGCCGGCTCGCCAGGTCGCCGTGCGTGAGCAGCACCTGCGCGACCTTGATGCCGTGGCGCGCGAACGCGGCCTCGTAGGCGCTCATTACGCTGATCTGTCCGACGGCCGCCGCGGCCTGCTTGTGCGGGATCAGCTTCGGGCGCTGGGTGAGGCCGAGACGCATGAACCCGGCCGCGACCGCGCCCGAGGTCACGACGACCATTTCGCGTCCCGCCGCGTGCTGGGCGGCGATCTCGTCGACGAGCGCGTCGATGCGGGCGCGATCGAGCCCGCCGTCGGTGCCGACGAGGACCGCGCTGCCGATCTTGACGACGACGCGTCGCGCGGCGGCACCCCGATTGTGGGCCGCCTCGCTCACGGCGCGGGGATCTCGAGCGTCTCGTCGGTGCCGGCCGTCGCGGCACCGGCGGCCGGGACGGCGGCCCGCGTCTCCTCGACCAGCGCCATGACCGTGTGCATGAGCGGGGTCATGCCGTCGCCGGTCGCCGCGGAGACGCCATGCAAGGTGAGGCCGCGCGCCGCGAACGCCGCGACTGCGTCTTCGAAACGCGCGCGCGCCTCGGTCACGTCGAGCTTGGTCGCGACCACGAGCTGCGGCTTGGCGGGCAGCGCTGCGTCGAAGGCGGCGAGCTCGCGGTTGATGGTGTCGTAGGCATCGAGCGGGTCGCGCGGGTCGCTCAGGTCGATCAGGTGCACGAGCACGGCCGTGCGCGCCAGGTGCCGCAGGAACCGAATGCCGAGCCCCTGGCCGAGGTGCGCGCCCTCGATCAGCCCCGGCACGTCGGCGAGGACGATCGCGCTTTCTCCGATGCGGGCGACGCCGAGGTTCGGCACCAGCGTCGTGAAGGGATAGTCGGCGATCCGGGGCCGCGCCGCCGACACCGCGGCGATGAACGTCGACTTGCCCGCGTTCGGGAACCCGACGAGCCCGACGTCGGCGAGGAGCCGCAGCTCGAGTCGGAGCTCGAGCGCGTCCCCGGGAAGCCCGGGCTCGGTACGCCGAGGCGCGCGATTGGTCGAGCTCACGAATCGCATGTTGCCGCGCCCGCCGAGCCCACCGGCGGCGACGACGACCTCCCGCCCCGGCGTGTCGAGATCGAAGAGAAGCTCGCCCGATTCCGCATCGAGGATGCGCGTCCCCACGGGCACCCGCACGAGCTTCCGCTCGCCCGTCGCCCCGTGCTGCCCCTTCCCCCGCCCATGCTCCCCACGCCCCGCCTCCAAACGACGCTGGAAACGAAAATCCAGCAACGTGTTCAGCCCGGTATCGGCCACGAACACGACGTCCCCTCCACGCCCCCCATCCCCCCCGATCGGCCCCCCATACGGCTTGTACTTCTCCCGCAAAAAGGCGAGGCACCCCCGCCCCCCATCACCAGCCTTCACCGAAACCAGCACTTCATCGACGAATTTCATAAGGAAGTTCCAGACTGTACCCGATGCGCCAAAGCCGCAACAACCGCGAGAAGCGATGCGAAGCGAGCGTTTCTTAAGGGCGGGGAAGCCGGGCGGGCGGAGGAGAAGTGCCCAGATGCAAGGCGCGCAGGGTGAGAGCGCGGAGGCATAGCGGAGCTATGCCGCACAAGCGAACACCCGAGCACCGCAGCAGATGGGCGCTTATCGTCCGCCCGTCAGGCGGGCGGGTATACGGAGACGCGGCGGCGATCTCTGCCAACGCGCTCGTACTTCACGATGCCGTCGATGGTGGCGAAGAGGGTGTAGTCACGCCCACATCCGACATTGTTCCCCGGGTGGATCTTGGTACCCACCTGCCGGACCAGAATGTGACCGGCCTTGGCGGTCTCGCCACCGAACACCTTCACGCCGCGACGCTGCCCGCCGCTGTCGCGACCGTTGCGGCTGCTGCCCTGACCTTTTTTGTGCGCCATGGCCTTAGGCTCCCGTTCCGCGCTCGAAACCGGTGACGCGCACGACCGTCAGATGCTGCCGATGGCCTTGCTTGCGGCGGTAGTTCTTGCGGCGCTTCTTCTTGAAAACCAGGATTTTCTTGGCCCGCTCGTGGCGGACGATCTCCCCGACCACGCGCATGCCGTCGACGAGCGGCTTGCCCACCTGAATGCCGCCGTCACCCGAGGCCAACAGCACCTCGTCGAAAGCGAACGTGGAGCCGGGCTCACCGGCGAGCTTCTCCAAGCGTACCGTGTCGCCGGGGCTCACCCGGTACTGCTTGCCGCCAGAACGAATGACCGCGTAGTCCATGGGAACCGGGACCGATACGCGACGAGGCGAAGACTGTCAACTCGCGCAGCCGCCCCCTATAATCCCGCGCCTCGATGCCGGTCATTGCGGTGGATGCGATGGGAGGGGATTTCGCTCCCGAGGAGATCGTGAAGGGAGTGGCCGACGCGTCGCTCGCGACGGCGATCGAGTGCGTGCTCGTGGGCGACGAGCCCAGGATTCAGGCGGTATTGGACACCGTGTCGTACGATCCGGCGCACATCCGCATCCATCACGCGGCCGATGCGGTCGGGATGCTGGAGCCGCCGCGCGAGGCCCTGAAGGCGAAGCGCGACGCGTCCATCCGGGTAGGGGCGGCGCTGGTGGCCGAAGGGCAGGCGGAGGCGTTGGTCAGCGCCGGCAACACCGGGGCGTGTCTCTTGGCGTGCGCCCGCGAGTTCAAGACGATCAAGGGCGTGCGGAAGCCGGCGCTGGCGAGCGTGTACCCGCGTCACACCGACCATGCCGGACAGGATCCTCTGGCGCTCCTGCTCGACGTGGGCGCGACGGTGCGCTGCGATGCGGCCGACCTGGTACAGTTCGCCGTCATGGGCAGCGCCTATGCGCACCGGGTCTCGAAGGTGGCGCGGCCGCGCGTGGCGCTGCTCAACATGGGGGCCGAGCCGTTCAAGGGCGGCGATGTGCTGTCCGAGGCGCATGAGCGCCTGGCCGCGATGCCGGCCGTGAACTTCATCGGCAACGTCGAGGGCAGCGAGATCGCCAAGGGCCGCGCCGACGTGATCGTCTGCGAAGGGCTGCTCGGGAGCGTCGTCCTCAAGTTCATCGAAGGCATCACCGACGTCGTGAACGACGTCGCGAGCAATGCGGTGAAGCAACGACTGCTGTGGCGGCTCGGCATGCGCCTCCTGTCACGCGGTCTCCGCGAGGTGTCGCACCTGACCGAGCACGCGCAGTACGGCGGCGCGCCGCTGCTCGGGTTCGAGCAGCTGCTCGTGAAGGCGCACGAGCATTCGCGGGCGGCGGCGGTCGCCAACGCGGTGAAGCTCGCCGCCAAGACCGTGCGCGACGGCGTCGTGAGCGAGATCGTGGCCGGGCTGCAGGCGGCACGCTGATGGCCGAATCGAAAGTCTCGCGCCCCGCCGAACGCGGCGGCTGGGTGGACGCGCTGCGCGCGCGCCGACCGCGCCGGCGAGCGGCGGTCGCCTTGCCGCCGGTCGTCTATCGCTGGGACCTCGACAAGACCTATCTCAAGTCCGACTTCGAGAGCCTCGGCAAGATGATGCGGGTACCGTTCGAGCGCGCCGAGGACAAGATCGACGAGCCCGGCGTCGTCGCTTTGATGCGAGCGCTGCGCGCCGGGGCGCGCGCCGAGGGGCGGCGCGTGCTGGTCTACTTCGTGTCGGCGAGCCCGCCCCAGATCGGTCGCGCGATCCGCGAGAAGCTCGCCCTCGACGGGGTGGAGATCGACGGCATCGTCTTCAAGG
>CAZWAX010000457.1:0-4661 GCA_964631985.1 uncultured Polyangiaceae bacterium
CCCAAATGAGATGCTGGGGCGGAGCGAAGCGACGCCCCGACCGAGCGCACGTGCCGAGACCGACAGGTTGCTCAAAAAGGGTCAGATGCGAGGCGCGACCAAGTGAGCGCGGAGGCGTAGCGGAGCTACGCCGGACCCTCTCCGAGGGTACGGCAAGCGAACGCGGGAGCAACGACGCCCCCTCCGGGGACACGGCAGATGGCCCTTTTTCAGCAACCTGTCTGCCACCGCTGCACCGCCTCGAGCGGGTAGACCAGCATCAGCCCGTTCAGCAGCAGACCGTCGCGGATCCACAGCATCAGCACTCCGTCGACGACCAGGAAAACCGCGAGCGACGTCCACACCGGCAACACGCCCGCGAGCCACCACCCGACCACGTACGCGAGCACGTCGCCGATCGCGTTGACGATGCTGTCGCCGAAGTAGTCGAGTGAGACGGTGGTGCCGCGGTAGCGCTCGATGAGGACGTCGGTGTTCTCGAGCACCTCCCACCCGACTTCCAGTCCGAACCCGACCCACCAACGGCCGACGGGACCGACGACGCGGCGGAGGATGAGCCACACGAGCGCGTAGAACACGAGCCCGTGGAGCACGTGCGTGAACGTGTAGGGATCGACGAAGTGCTGCGAGTTGTGCCGGCTCCAGACGTCGCTCGACCAGAGGTTGGCATCGCCGGCGGCGCACCACCACGAGCGGCCCATCGCACCGAGGATCGCGGCCATTGCCGCGAGCACGCCCGCGGCCGCGACGGCATGCCGCCAGCGGCCGCGGGTCACGGGAAGTAGGCCGGCCACACGAGCGCGTCGAGCACGGCGGTCTGCACCACGAAGGCGACGAGCCCGACGACCGCGAGCACGTGCGCCACGACCGGGGTCCGGGGCCGCACGGTCGCGACCACGATCAGCAGCCCCACCGACCCGAGGCCGACGAGCGCCAGCACGACGCGAATGGCGGCCCAGAGCGCCGGGCTCGGGGTGGCGAGCATCGCGAAGGTCAGCGGCATCCAGAGCGCCGACGGAACGAGGATCAGCAGATAGAGCGCGTTCACGAGCCCGAACCGCTGCCGGCCCGCGAACCGCGCCCGCTCCGCATCGACGCCGAAGAGCAGGAAGCCGCTGAAGAAGAAGTACCCGACGGCCGCGGTCAGCATCGAGACCGTGTAGAGCGGCTTCAGCGACTCCGGCACGCCGCCCCAGACGGCGCCCGGATCGGGATGGGTCGCGATGCCCCAGACATAGCTCCCGAGCACGGCGACGCCACCGAGCACGTTGATCCAGAGCATGGTGCGCTTCGCAGGATGCATGGGATGACGCGCTACGAGCGCCGCGTCGCGAGCGCCGTCGCCGCGCTCCGCGCCCGCGCCACGCCCTGGGACCGAACGCCGCGCCACCACAGGCTCAGCCGGTCGAGATAGAGATACACGACCGGCGTCGTATAGAGCGTCAGCACCTGGCTCACCAGCAGGCCGCCGACGATGGTGATGCCGAGCGGGCGGCGGAGCTCCGAGCCCATGCCGGTGCCGAGCGCCAGCGGCAGGCCGCCGAGCAGGGCCGCCATCGTGGTCATCATGATCGGCCGGAAGCGCAGGAGGCAGGCTTCGTAGATCGCCTCCTCCGGCGACTTCCCGTCCTTCCGTTCCGCCTCGAGCGCGAAGTCGATCATCATGATGGCGTTCTTCTTGACGATGCCGATCAGCAGGATGATGCCGATCAGTGCGATCACGTTGAGATCGGTGCCGGTCACGAGCAACGCCAGGATCGCGCCGACGCCCGCCGACGGCAGCGTCGAGAGGATCGTCAGCGGGTGGATGTAGCTCTCGTAGAGGATGCCGAGCACGATGTAGACGGTGACGAGCGCGGCGAGGATCAGCAGCGGCTGGTTCGCCAACGAGGCTTGGAACGCCTGGGCAGTGCCGGCGAAGGTGGCGCGTACGGTCGGCGGGATGTCGAGCTCGCGCGTCGCCGCGGTGATGGCCTCGACGGCGTCGCCGAGCGCGACGCCCGGCGCCAGATTGAACGAGACGGTGGTCGCCGGGAACTGGCCCTGGTGCGTGACCGCGAGCGCGGTCGTGCCGGGCTCGATGCGGGTGAAGGCGGCGAGCGGGATCGGCGTGCCGCCGACCGAGCGCACGTAGACGTCGCGCAGCGTCTCGGGGCGCTGCCAGAACTCCGGCGCGACCCCCATGACGACGTGGTACTGATTCAGCTCGGTGTAGATGGTCGACACCTGGCGCTGGCCGAACGCGTCGTAGAGCGCGTCGTCGATCATCTGGGTGGTGACGCCGAGGCGGGCCGCGGTGTCGCGGTCGATCGCGAGCGTGCTCTGCAGCCCGCCGTTCATCTGATCGCTGTTGACGTCGGTCAGGATCGGCATGGTGCGGAGCTTCGCCAGCACCTTCGGCGCCGCCTCGTCGAGGTCGCCGAGGTCGTCGGCCTGGAGCGTGAACTGGTAGAGCGCGCCGCTCGGCCGACCGCCGATCCGGATGTCCTGGACGGGTTGGAGAAACAGGCTCGCGCCGGCGATCGTCGCAAGCTTCGGCCGAAGCCGCGCCGCGATCACGTCGCCACTGACCTGCCGCTCTTCCAGCGGCTTCAACGCGACGAACATGCGGCCCGTGCTCGAGCCCTGCTGGCCGCCGGTGAACGCGACGACCGTCTCGACGGCGGGATCGCTGCGCACGATGTCGACCATCTCGCCGAGCTTCGCCTGCATGGACTGAAAGGAGCCCGCCTGGTCGGCCTGGACGTTGCCGATCAGGCGGCCGGTGTCCTGCTGGGGAAAGAACCCCTTCGGCACGATGCCGTACAGGTGGACGTTGAGCGCGACGGTCGCGAACGCGACCAGCAACGTTGCGAACGAGTGGCGGAGCGTGAACGCGAGGCTGCGCTCGTACTGCCGGTGCAGCCAGTCGAACGCCCGCTCGCTGACGCGCGCCACCGGACCGAGCGGCGCCGTCTCGTCGCGCCGACGCAGGAGCTGCGCGCACATCATCGGCGTCGTCGTGAGCGACACCACCAGCGACACCATCACCGCCACCGACAGCACGACCGCGAACTCGCGGAACAGCCGGCCGACGATGCCGCCCATGAGCAGGATGGGGATGAACACCGCCACCAGCGACACGCTCATCGAGAGCACCGTGAAGGCGATCTCCCGCGCCCCGCGGAGCGCCGCCTCGCCGGCCGAGCGCCCGCGCTCGATGTGGCGCATCACGTTCTCGAGCACGACGATGGCGTCGTCGACCACGAACCCCGTCGAGATGGTGAGCGCCATGAGCGAGAGATTGTCGATGCTGTAATCGAGCAGGTACATGACCCCGAAGGTGCCGATCAGCGAGAGCGGCACCACCACGCTCGGGATCGCGGTCGCCCGCAGGTCGCGGAGGAACAAGAACACCACCAGGATCACGAGCCCGATCGAGATCACGAGCGCCATCTCGACGTCGTGCACCGACGCCCGGATCGACGCGCTGCGGTCGATCACGACCGCCAGGTCGATGGCGCTCGGAATCGCCGCGCGCAGCAGCGGCACCCGCGCGCGGATGCGGTCGACGGTGTCGATGATGTTGGCGCCGGGCTTGCGGAAGATGATGACCATCACGGCGGGCTTGCCGTTGGCGAAGCCGGCCGCGCGCACGTCCTCGACGGACTCGACCACGTCGGCCACGTCGGCGATGCGGACCGCCGCCCCGCCGCGATGGCGGATGATCAACGGGCGGTACTCGTCGCCCCGCGAGAGCTGTCCGTTGGTGGCGAGGCTCCAGGCCTCCGTCGGCCCCGCGATCTCGCCGATCGGCCGGGTGACGTTGGCGCTGCCGAGCGTGGCCCGTACCTCGTCGAAGCCGATGCCGTACTTGTTGAGCGCGGTCGGGTTGAGCTCGACGCGTATCGCCGGCAGCGAGCTGCCGCCGACGCGGACCTCGCCGATGCCTTCCACCTGCGAGAGCTCTTGCTGGAGGATGGACGAGGCCGCGGCGAAGAGCTGGCTCGGCGGCATCGTCTCGGAGGTGAGGCTCATCAATAAAATGGGCGCGTCGGCCGGGTTCACCTTGCGATAGTTCGGGTTGTTGGGGAGGCTCGCCGGCAGCTGCCCGCGGGCTGCGTTGATCGCCGCCTGCACGTCGCGAGCGCACGAGTCGATGCTGCGGCTGAGATCGAACTGCAGCGTCACCTGCGTCGAGCCGAGCCCGCTCATCGAGGTCATCTCGGTGACGCCGGCGATGCGTCCGAACTGGCGCTCGAGCGGCATGGCCACCGCCGACGCCATCGTCTCCGGGCTGGCCCCCGGCAGCGACGCCGAGACCTGAATGGTCGGGAACTCGACCTGCGGCAGCGGCGCCACCGGCAAGAGCGGAAACGCGATCGCGCCGGCGAGCGCGAGCGCGACCGTGAGCAGCGAGGTCGCCACCGGCCGCCGGATGAAGACCGCCGAGACGTTCACGCGTGCTCCAGCCCGACGGTGCCTTCGGGATGCGCCGACCGCGCCGGGCTCCGGACGAGCCGCCGTGCGAGCCTGTCGAACGCCAGATAGATGACCGGCGTCGAGTAGAGCGTCAACACCTGGCTCACGAGCAGGCCGCCGACGATCGTTATGCCGAGCGGGTGGCGGAGCTCGGAGCCCATGCCCGTACCGAACGCCAGCGGCAGCCCGCCGAGGAGCGC
>CAZWAX010000458.1:0-4620 GCA_964631985.1 uncultured Polyangiaceae bacterium
TGCGGGCTATTGAGCGGGACGTGTTGGCCCAACGGCGCGCGACCGACACGACCGCCAAGGTGGCAGCGGCCGAGCCGGTGCCGGCCGACGCAGTGCCGGCCGAGACGGTGCCGGCTGACGACGTGCCGGCCGAAAAGGTACCGGCCGGCGCCGTGCCGGCCGACGCCGTGCCGGCCGACGCCGGGCCGGCCGACGCAGTTCCCGCCGAGACGGTGCCCGGCACGGGCTGGCGCGGCTTGAAGGCGATCTTCGCCGCGCCCGCCGGCGGCGTGAAGGCGAAGACGGCGTCCGAGACGTCCGGGGCGAGGTTCCAGTTGCGGAGCTGCGCCGAGAACTGCGGCTTCCCTTCGGCACGATGGTAGGTGATCACCATCCGCTGCAGGAGCGGGCGGTCACCCTGTGCGATCCAGAGCTGCACGTCCTCCCAGTTGCCGTGGAGCGCGACGTGATCGCAGGGGACGCCCGCGATCGTGGAGGTCTCGACGTAGCGCACCTCGCGGGCCCACGTCTTCACGTCCTTCGCGAGTCGACCCTGGAAGATCGCGGCCATTGGAAGCCTCATGCCGAGGTCGTTGACGAAGTGCGCGATCGCGTCGTCGAGCGAGCCCGTCCGCGGCGTGGTCGCGTAGACCTTGTCCTTGACGTTGAAGGCGGCGATCTCGCGCCCGTCGAAGACGACACCGCTCACGGCCCCGTCGCGATCGGTGGTCGCGACCTTGAAGCGGTCCGGGCGGCGAAGCGTGACCTCGCGCGTCTCGCCGAACTCGAGCTTCTGGCCCCATTCCTGCACGACGTCGTAGGCGACGTCGATGGTGACGCCGAACTGCTTGGTCTTGGCCGTGTAGTCACTCATGCGCGCGATGCTCTTCATGGCGGTGGCGTCGAAGTCGTCATCGTCGTCGTCGCGATCGCCCCAGCCGAAGCCGGTGAGCGTGAGCATCAGCACGACGGCGGGCAGCAGCGTGCGGAAGAATCGGTGGGACGTGGACATGGTGGGTCTCCTTCGTTCGGTTGGGTCGATCATTCGGTTCGTCGGGCGACGTCCTGTTGGGCCGCGCGGACGGTGGCGTCGGCGCTGGCGGTCACGTCGCGGACCGCGATCGTCACTTGCGGGATGCGGCCGGTGAAGCGCGACTTCGCCTCCGAGCCGATGGCCTCGACCACCGGCGTGCCGAGGTCGATGCCGACGTCGGCGGTCTCGTCTGCGGAGAAGATCATCGGTTGGGTGTGCTCGATGCGGCCCTCGGCAACCTTGGCGCCGTTCACGAATAGCGTGCCGGTGCCGCCTTTGGCGAGCCCGCCGCCGTCGTAGGCGAAGTCGAAGCGGATGGTCGCCTTGCCGGGCGTCAGCGGCATCTTCGCCGCGATGCTCGTCCGCTGCATGCCGAGGAAGTTGTAGGTGTAGGCCGGCTTGCCGTCGTCGACGTAGAGCGCCCAGCCGCCGAAGCGGCCGCCTTGGGCGAGGATGGTGCCGTTCCCGCCGTCCTTCGGTACCTCGACCTCGGCGGTGATGGTCTTCGATTTGTTCTTCACGTTGATGAAGACGTTCTCCGCCATGCCGGTCATGCCCTCGGCGAGCGTGAGCGAGGTGCGTCCGGCCATGAGGTCGGGGCGTCCTGCCAGCGCGGCGACCGCGCGCTCGACCCCGCGGTCGTCGATCGGGAGGACGTGGTGCTCCTCGGCCTCGGCGAGGAAGAGCTTCTGCAGCTCCGCGAGCTTCGCGGGGTTCTTGGCGGCGAGGTCGTTCACGAGGCTGAAGTCGGCGCGGACGTCGTAGAGCTCCCAGACGTCGTCGGCGAGCGCGTGCCGCGGCTGCGCTTCCCAGGGTGCCTTGTGGACCGTGCCGGCCAGCCAGCCGTCGTGGTAGATGGCGCGGTTCCCGGCGATCTCGAAGTATTGCGTCACGTGCCGGTCCTTCGCCCGGGCGTCGTCGAACGTGTAGGCCATGCTGACGCCTTCCATCGGGATCTGCGGCGCGCCGTTCACGACCGTCGGCTCCGGGAGGGTGGCCGCCGCGAGGATGGTCGGCGCGACGTCGATCACGTGGTGGAACTGGCTCCGCACCTCGCCTCGCGCGCGAATGCCCTTCGGCCAGTGCACGACCATGCCGTTGCGGGTGCCGCCGTAGTTCGAGGCCACCTGCTTGGCCCAGGTGAAGGGCGTGTTGAGGGCGATCGCCCACCCGGCGGCCATGTGGGGGTAGGTCTCGGGCGACCCCCACTCGTCCATGACCTTCAGGAGGTCGGGCACCTGCTCTTGGACGCCGTTGAAATAGGTGTACTCGTTGAAGAGCCCGTTCATCCCGCCTTCGGCGCTCGTGCCGTTGTCGCCGACCACGTAGAAGACCAGCGTGTCGTCGAGCTGGCCGAGGCCCTCGATCGCCTGGATGACCCGGCCGATCTCGTGGTCGGTCATCTCGAGGTAGGCCGCGAAGACCTCGGCTTGATGCGCGAACAGGCGTTGTTCGTCGCGCGAGAGCGCCGCCCAGTCCTTGATGGCGGCGGGTTTCGGCGCGAGCGTGGTACCGGCGGGAACGACGCCGGCCGCGATCTGGCGTGCCAGCGTGTCCGCACGCAGCTGGTCCCAGCCGCCGTCGAACTTGCCCTTCCACTTGGCGATCCACTCCCGTGGGACGTGGTGCGGCGCGTGGGTCGCGCCCGGGGCGTAGTAGGCGAAGAAGGGCTTCTCCGGCGTGAGCGCCTGCTGGTACCGCAGCCAGGCGATCGTCTTGTCGGTCATGTCGGTCAGGAAGTGGTACGACGGGTCGTCGGGCAGCTCGACCTGGGTGACCCCGTCGTAGATGAACGGCGCCCACTGATTGGTCTCGCCGCCGATGAAGCCGTAGAACTTGTCGAAGCCTTGCCGCGTCGGCCAGCGGTCGAACGGACCGGAGACGCTGGCCTCCCACGCGGCCGTCTCGTGCCATTTTCCGAACGCCGCCGTGCTGTAGCCGTTCAGCCGCAGCATCTCGGCGACGGGCGCGACCCGGTTTGGGATCTGGCCGGTGTCGCCGGGGAAGCCGGTCGCCATCTCGGTGATGAAGCCCATGTTGCCGGTGTGATGGTTGCGCCCGGACTTGAGGGCGACGCGCGTCGGCGAGCAGAGCGCGGTGGTGTGGAAGTTGTTGTAGCGGAGCCCTGCCTGCGCCAGCCGGTCGAGCGTCGGCATCGGCACCGGTCCGCCGAAGGTGGCGGACGCTCCGAAGCCGACGTCGTCGATCAGCACGATCAGCACGTTCGGTGCGCCGGACGGCGCCTTCACCTCGAAGCGTGGCGGCGGCTTCACGTTGCGCGCGTCGAGCTCGCTGTAGAGCGGACGCTTCGGTTCGGGGACCGGCAGGACGGTGCGATCGAGCGGGGCATCAGCGGCCTGGGCCGCCGTCGACATGGCGAGTCCCGCCGCCAGCGCGGCGCGCGACCATCTTCTCACGATACGCATCGAGACTCCTCTGCGGAATTGTCGGGCGCCGCGCTCCCGTGTGCGGACCGAGACCGGGGCGCGAAAAGTGGATGGCACGCTCTACTGCACCGTGTCCGTCATGGACAGGGTTCCGCGTCCGGTCCACGTGGAATGCTCTCGGCCACGAGGATGCCGCCAACTTCGGGCGGGCGTGCCGGCGCTGGTTCGGGCAGGCGCCCGGAGCGTTTGCGCGCGACGCGGCCTCTGATATCAGACGCGCCCTCGATGCGGGCGGACGATTCGGCAAGCGCGGCTTCTGAGACCGCTGCCTCGGCGCGTCGTCGCTGACCCAGATGCCGTCCCGACGGTCGCGGCCATTCGTCGTGCTCGTCAGCGTGGATCACCGGAATCCGCACCCCACAACGGAGAACGAAAGGAGCAACGTATGACCACACACACATGGAGGATGCTCGGCGTCGCCGGGCTCGCGCTCGGGATCGTCGGCTGCGCCGCGGGGAAGGCGACGCCGCCGCCCCCGGTCGCGCTCGCCACGGTCGCCGAGAAGCCGGGCGAGGTCGTGGAGGAAGAGGTGGTGAGCGTCGCGGCGGTCGTCGTCAAGGTCGATCAGAAAACCCGTGTCGTCACGCTGCGGGATTCCGACGGCGAGGAATTCGACGTGACCGTCAGCGACGAGGTGAAGAACCTCCCGCAGGTGAAGAAGGGCGACGAGGTGATCGCGAGCTACTACACGTCGATCGCGCTCACGCTCCGGAAACCCGGTGAGGCGACTCCCGGCATCACGACCGCCGACAGCGTGGACCGTGCCAAGCCCGGCAGCAAGCCCGGGGCGATCGTCGCCCGCCAGACGACGATCACGGCGACCGTCGTCGGGATCAACAAGAAGAAGGGCACGATCACCCTCAAGGGGCCGCGCGGCAAGACCAAGACCCTGACCGCGCGCGATCCGAAGCGCCTCGAGCCGGTGAAGGTCGGCGACCTGATCGAGGCCGTCTACACCGAGGCCGTCGCGATCTCGGTCGAGAAGCCCATCAAGTAGTCGCGACCGGACGGCCGGCAGCGCCGGGGCGCTGCCGGCCGCTCCTCACTCCCCGAGCTCGCGCCCGAGCGCGTCCATCTCGCGGCCGAAGCCCTCCCAGTCGCCGGCGCGGAGCTTCTCGAGCGCGGAGATGAGGCCGGGTGGGTACCGCGTGAGCTGGACCC
>CAZWAX010000459.1:0-4596 GCA_964631985.1 uncultured Polyangiaceae bacterium
CGGGAGCTGCGCCGACTTGCCGGCGGCGCCGACCAGCAGGAGCAGCGCGATCACGGTCGCCGTCGCCGGCGCCAAGCTCCCGGCGTGCGCCTGGATGTGGGCGAAGTCGAGGCTGAGCGCGCCGCCGGCCGTCGGGGCCAGGCTCCAGGCGAGCAGGAAGAGCCCGAGCACGAAGCCCATGTCGCCGACGCGGTTCACGATGAACGCCTTCTTGCCGGCGGCGGCGTTCTCGTCCTTCTCGTACCAGAATCCGATCAACAGATAGGAGCAGAGCCCGACGCCTTCCCACCCGACGAAGAGCACGAGCAGGTTGTCGCCGAGCACCAGCAGCAGCATCGCGAACATGAAGAGGTTCAGGTACGCGAAGAAGCGCGAGCAGCTCTCGTCGTGCCCCATGTAGCCGACCGAGTAGACGTGGATGAGGAAGCCGACGCCCGTCACGATCAGCACCATGACCGCGGAGAGCGCGTCGATGCGGAACGCGATGTCGGCGTGGAAGGGTCCGGCAGCAATCCAGGTGTAGACCGTCTGGGAGAGACGCGCCCCCTCCGACGCGCCCATGAGCGTGACTACCGAGGTCAGTGCGACCAGGAACGAGGCCAGTACGGCGAGCGGCGACGTGATCTTCACGAGACCAGGGTTGCGCTCCGCCGCGACCGCGATCAGGAACCCCAGCAGCGGAAAGAACGGAATCAGCCAGAGCACCTGCGAATGCAGGATCACGGCTTCGGCGGCGGCATGGGTCTCGTGCATCAGCTCACCCACGCAGCAACGCCAGCTCGTCGGCGTTGACCGTCGTCCGGTTTCGGAAGGAGGCGATGATGATGGCAAGCCCGACCGCGGCCTCGGCCGCGGCGACCGTCATCACGAAGAAGACCACGACTTGCCCGTCGACGGCGCCCCGGCTCCGCGCCAGGGCGACGAAGCTCAGGTTCACGGCGTTCAGCATGAGCTCGATCGCCATGAAGATGACGATGACGTTCCGCCGCACCAGCACGCCGACGACGCCGATCGCGAACAGTACCGCCGACAGCATCAACACCCATTCCGTCGGGACGATCATGAGATGGTGGGCCGCCTTTGCTTTTGTGCCAGCACGACGGCTCCCACCACCGCGACCAGCAAGAGAATCGACGTGAGCTCGAAAGGCAGCAGGAAGTCGGTGAAGAGGCTCTTGGCGACGGCCTCGGCACCGCCGTAGCCCGCCGGGGCCTCCCCGGAGGTGCCGACCGACGCTCCGCGGGTGAGCACCGCGAGCTCGACGGCGAGAAGCACGCCCCCGGCCCACGCGAGCCCGCGCAGGGCGAGACGACGCCGGCCCCGCTCCGGATCCTCGCTTTGGAGATTCAGGAGCATGATGACGAACAGGAACAGCACCATGATGGCGCCGGCGTAGACGATGATCTGGAGCGCCGCGATCATGTGGGCCTCGAGGAGCACGAAGACCACCGCCAGGAGGAACAGCGTCACGACGAGCGCCAGGGCGCTCTTCACGGGATTCGGGTGCAGCACCACGGTGAGCGCCGCAACCACGGTCAGCACGGCGAGTACGAGGAAGAGCGCGGCGCCCATGCCGATCAGCCGAGCACCACGATCGCGACGCCGGTCACGAGCATGTTCGCGAGCGCCAGCGGCAGAAGGTACTTCCAGCCGAGATCCATCACCTGGTCGTAGCGGTAGCGTGGCAAGGTCCAGCGCACCAGGATCTGGAAGACACAGAGCGCGAAGACCTTGACGATGAAGCTCACCAGTTGCAGCAGGACGACCACGAGGTGCGGCAGGGCGAGGGTCACGCCGCCCGGGAAGTGGAAGCCGTCGGCGAAGAGGAAGGGCACCTGCCAGGCGCCGAAGTAGAGGGTGGTCGCGAGCCCCGCAACCACGACGCTCTCGGCGAAGTCGCTCAGCATGAACGCGGCCTGCTTCATGCCCGAATACTCGGTGAAGTAGCCGCTGATGAGCTCGGACTCGCCCTCCGGAAGGTCGAACGGCACGCGCTTGCTCTCGGCAATGCCGGCGATCAGGAAGATCAAGAATCCGAGCGGCTGATAGATGATGCCCCAGGCGGGGATGGCGTCGAAGAAGTGGTGCCCCTGGGCCCGGGCGATCGCCTGCAGGTCGAGGCTGCCGAAGGTCATGACGGCGCCGATCAACGCCAGACCCATCGCGATCTCGTACGAGATCATCTGCGCCGCACCCCGGATGCCGCCGAGCATCGACCAGCGGCTGTTCGACGCCCACCCGCCGAGCACGACGCCGTAGACCGCCAGCGACGACATCGCCAACACGTAGAGGATGCCGATGTCGAGGTCGGCGACCTGGAGATTGATGGTCATGTCGCCGATGATCAGCTTGTCGCCGAACGGAATGGCCGCAAACGTGACCAACACCGGAAAGACGGCGAGGAACGGGGCCATGAAGTGCAGAAGCTTGTCGGCCCCCGCCGGGATCATGTCCTCTTTGGTGAGGAGCTTCAGGGGGTCGGCGATCAGGGTATTGATGAAGCCGAGGTTGAACGGCATGACGCCGAAGATGTTGGCGCGGTTGGCGCCGATGCGGTCTTGGATGAGCGCGCTGCCCTTGCGCTCGACCCACAGTAGGATGGCGCTCAGATTCAGCACCATCAACAGGACGATCAGGGCCTTGGCCCCCGCGATGCCGACCTCGATCAATCCCACGCCAGCGCCCCGCGCTTCCAGACGTAAGCGAGACCGAACCCCAGGATGGCGACGAAGGTGAGCATCTCGATCAGGCCCGGAACGCCGAGCTGCCGGAACACGATGGCCCAGGGGTACATGAACACCACTTCGACGTCGAAGAGGATGAAGAGGATGGCGACGAGGTAGAAATGGACCGCGAAGCGGCCCCGTGCCGGACCCGACGACGGGTTCCCGCACTCGAAGACCTCGTCCTTGACGGCGCGACGCGACGTGCTGCGCGCGCCGAAGATCATGCTCCCGGAGACCATCCCAAGGACGATCACGGCGCCGAGCGCGAACGTGAATACGACGCCGATGTATTGGTCCAACACTGCGAATGCCCCCGCGAAACCCGTGACCCCGCGCAGCTAGGTCCGCGCGGCGCCACCCGTTATGCCGATGGTCTCTCGCATGTCAAGGTTGCGCCTGGACAATCACGCGGGCCATCTGGTAGCGCGCACGCGTCGCACGCAAAACTATGAACGACGAGCTCACACCGGTGATCGCGAGCCTGGTGCGCGGACGGTGGCCGGGCGCGGAGCTCGCGGAGATCGTGCATCTCGCGGGCGACTTCTCGGCGCGGCGCTACCTCCGCGCGTCGCTTCGCGGCGGCGGCGCACCCGCCACGGCCGTCGTCATGGTGCTCGCCGGCAGCGGCTTGCCGCTGAGCTCCGAGGAGCTCGGGGTCTTCCCTGAGCCACTCGTCGAGCTGCCGTTCCTCGACGTCCATCGCTTGCTCGCCGCGATCGGCGCACCCGTGCCGGAGATCTTCGTCGCCGCCGTCGACCAGGGGTTGCTCCTGCTCGAGGACGCCGGCGACACCGTGCTCTGGGAGGTCGCGAACGCGTCGCCGGCGGAGGCCGAGCAGGTCTATCGACGGGCCATCGACGCGCTCCTCGTTCTGCACGAGCGCGGCACCGTCCACCGGCCGGCGACCAGCATTGCCTTCAGGCAACGTCTCGACGAGCGGCTCCTGCAATGGGAGCTCGAGCATTTCCTCGAATGGGGCGTCGAGCGGCGGCTCGACGGAGCGCTGCCGGCCGCGACGCGGCGGGGCTATCAGGAGAGCTTCGACGCCATCAATCGCGAGCTGGCCGCGGCCGAAACGGTCTTGAGTCACCGCGACTACCACAGTTGGAACATTCTCTGGCGGAACGGCCAGCCGGTGATCATCGACTTCCAGGACGCCTTTCTGGCCCCCGCCGAGTACGACCTGGCCTCGCTGCTGACCGATCGCATCACGCCCCGGCTCGTCGATTCGGGGATGGAAGCGCGGCTCCTCGACTACTATTGGTCCGCGCGCGGGCGGCACAACGGGACCGACCGCCGTCGCTACGCGCTCATCGGGCTGCACCGCGCGTTGAAGGTCGTCGGACGCCTTCATTATATTGCGCTCGAGAAAGGCAAGCCGGGACCGCTCGCCGCTTTTCTTCCCGACGTCCTGGCGACGTGCCGGCGTTTCCTCGCCGAGGTGCCGCTGCCGGGCGCGCTCGCCACCACGTTCGCCGCCGCCTGGCCCGCATCCGCCGGCACCGGCGCGAGGGCCTGAGATGCGAGCGATGGTGCTCGCCGCCGGGCTCGGCACGCGCCTGCGTCCCCTCACGAACGACCGGCCGAAGGCACTCGTCGACGTCGGTGGGCGGCCGCTCATCGCCTACAACCTGGCGCTGCTCCGGCACTTCGGAATCACCGACGTGGTGGTGAACCTGCACTACCATGGCGCCGCCCTGCGCGCGGCGCTCGGCGACGGCACCGATTGGGGTCTCCGCATCGTCTACTTGCCGGAGGACCCGCTGCTCGATACCGACGGCGGCATCAGGCACGCGCAAGCGTTGCTCGGCGACGGGGATATCCTCGTGCTCAACAGCGACACCATCGTGGATCTCCCCCTCGATCAGCT
>CAZWAX010000460.1:0-4591 GCA_964631985.1 uncultured Polyangiaceae bacterium
TCGGGTGCAAGCGCGGCGGGGCGTTGGTCGGCCAACCGGCGCCGGAGTTCTCGCTCGCCGACTTGAAAGGCAACGCCGTGCGGCTCGCCAACCTCAAGGGCCGGGTCGTCTTCATCAACGTGTGGGCGACGTGGTGCGAGCCGTGTCGCCAGGAGATGCCGGCGATGCAGGCCCTCTACACGGCGCTCGCCGGACCGGACTTCGAGATGCTGGCCGTCAGCAGCGACCAGTCGGAGCGCGGCGTCGTCGAACGCTTCGTGCAGACGTATCGCCTGAGCTTCCCCGTGCTGCCCGATCCCGAGTTGCAGGTCGCCGGGGGTTACCCGGTGCCGGGGTATCCCGGGCCCTGCGTGTTCGACGGCAAGTGGAAGGTCGTCGCCAACGGGATCGGACCGGGGAACTGGGACCCGCCCGCCAGCGTCGCCGCGTTCCGCACGCTCATCGCGCGCGGCGAGTGGACCGGGTTGTAGCAGGCCGTGGGGGCTTCCGTCCGCGCTCCGCGAGGGCGCGGGAGCTCCGGTTGAGGGTGCGTTTGGCGGTGGCGAGATCGGAGACCCGGAGGAAAACCGTCGCCGGGCCGTGGCCGGCGGCCCGGCTCGAGCCGTACATGTAGTCGATGTTGACCTTGGCGCGGCCGAGCATGCGGGCGAGACGCTCGATCGAGCCGGGCTGGTCGGGAAGCTCGACGGCGAGCACGTCGTGGACGATGACGAGCGTCCCGGACGCGCCGAGCAGGTGCTCGGCGGCATGCGGATCGGAGACGATGACGCGTACGACCGCGTGATCCACCAGGTTCGCGATCGTGATCGCCTCGATGTTGATGTCGTGCGCGGTGAGATCTTCGCAGACCGCGGCCAGCGAGCCGGGCTTGTTGTCGAGGAAGACCGAGAGCTGCTTTTCCACCCGCATCACCGCACCTCCGCCACGTCGAATGTCGCGCCGTACTAACGATGCCGGCACGACGTTGCAAGGTTCGCCGACCGCACCCGGGTGCCCCCGTACGCCCCGTCGGAGGGCGGTGCGGGGTGTCCGGGCGTCGCCGCTGCGCCGTCGCAGTGGCCCGAGGCCGAACGGGAGGAGGGAGGCGCCCCGGGCCCGTCACGGGACGGCCGAGGATTCGGGTGCGAAGGTCGCTCTCTACCTTTGCGGCGATGGTCGCGTCTTGTATAGTTACGCGACTTTCCAGCGGAACGGAGCCACACGATGCCACGTCGGAGCCTCACCCTGTTTCTCGCGTTCTTCGCGATGCTCGCGCTTTTTTTCTCCGGCGGGAACGCGGTGCAGCGGGTGGACGCCGTCGGCAAGGACGCGGCGTACGAAAACCTCCAGATCTTCACGAACATTCTCGCGATCGTCCAGAAGAACTACGTCGAAGACGTGACCACCGACCAGCTGGTCGAGGGCGCGATCAACGGCATGCTCACCTCGCTCGACCCGCACAGCGCCTACCTCACGCCCGACCTCTACAAAGAGCTCCAGGTCGACACCAAGGGCAGCTTCGGCGGTCTCGGCATCGAGATCACGGTGCGGAACGGCGTCCTCACCGTCGTCTCCCCGATCGAGGACACCCCGGCGTCGCGGGCAGGTGTCAAGGCCGGCGACCAGGTCATCAAGATCGACGGCGAGTTCACGAAGGACATGACGCTCGTCGAGGCCGTCAAGAAGATGCGCGGCCCGAAGGGCAGTAAGGTCATCCTCTCGATCAAGCGCGAGGGTGTGAACGCGCTCTTCGACGTGTCGCTCGTCCGCGAGGTCATCAAGGTCCAGAGCGTCAAGTCGAAGCTGCTCGAGAAGGGCTACGGCTACGTCCGCCTCGCGCAGTTCCAGGAGCGGAGTGCCAACGACGTCGAGCGCGTGCTCGATCAATGGACCCGCGAGGGCGGTCTCGAAGGCATCGTGCTCGACCTGCGGAACGATCCCGGCGGGCTCCTCACCCAGGCCGTGAAAGTGTCGGACCTCTTCCTGGACGCCGGCATGATCGTCTACACCGACGGCCGGCTCGAGAATCAGAAGCAGAAGTACTTCGCGCGCCGGCCCGGGAGCTACACCGACTTCCCGATGGTGGTGCTGGTGAACGGCGGTACCGCGAGCGCCTCGGAGATCGTCGCGGGCGCGTTGCAGGACCACAAGCGCGCCGTGATCCTCGGTACCACCACCTTCGGCAAGGGCTCCGTGCAGACGATCCTGCCGCTCGACGACAACTCGGCCCTCCGACTCACGACCGCCCGCTACTACACGCCGAGCGGGCGCTCCATCCAGGCGACGGGCATCGTCCCCGACATCGTCATGGAGAACATCCTGATGGCGCGCGTCGGGGAAGGTCCGAACCGGCGCTCGACGGGGCTCCGTGAGGCGAATCTGCCGCGCCATTTCGAGAACAAGAAGGACGGGGGCGCGCCGGCAGAGCCCAAGATGGATCGCGAGTCCGAGTCCGAGTCCGAGAATCCGCCCGAGGAGCTGCCCGAGCCCGAGGAGGAGATCGGCATCAAGGAAGGCGAGCCGGGCAAGGATCCGCAGCTCGATCACGCCATCGAGCTCCTCAAGAGCTGGAAGGTCTTCAAGACGCTGGTGGCAAAGCGCGAAGACGTGGTCGCGAAGCGCGAGGAATAGGGACGCGGAATGCCGCGCGCACGGAGCGCGCGGCGACTCGTGGTGGAGGGGTGGTGGGTACAGTGCGGCGGAAGACACGACGGGCGCGGCCGGCGCGGAAGCGGTCGCGCGTCGCGACGGGTCGCCTCGGACTGATTGCCCTCGCGGTCGTTGCCGCCGGGGTGCTCGGATTCTGGCTGCGGCCCCGCCATCTGCCGGTGCCGTCGCTCACGCCGCCGCGCATGGTCACGGCAGAGGAGCGGGTCGCTGCCGCCGGCAAGGCCCGCGCTCGCGCCGGCGCGGTCACCGCGGAATCGGCGGCGGGACGCCAGGGCGGGTCGTCGCCCGCGCGTCGGTCGGGTCCGCGCCTTGCCATCGTCATCGACGATCTCGGCGACAGCCTCGAGACGGCGCGGAAGGTGCTGGCGCTCGAGCCCGCCGTCACCGTCGCGGTGATTCCGTTTCGCGAGGCGTCGGGGGCGGTCGCGGCGGCGGCGGTGTCGAG
The DNA here is from genome assembly GCA_964631985.1 of uncultured Polyangiaceae bacterium. Taxonomy (GTDB): domain Bacteria; phylum Desulfobacterota; class Binatia; order UTPRO1; family UTPRO1; genus UTPRO1. Next base: position 3,095 of record CAZWAX010000460.1, read on the forward strand.
CGGTCGCGAGGGCAGCCTGCGCCTCCCGCTCGAGCCCCAGCGCGACGCCGCGATTGAGGGCGGAAGGGGCGTTCTCCGGGCTCAGATGGGGGCCGGCCATCTCGAGCTCCAGCTCGAGCGGGATCTTCGCGCGGTCCCGTACATCATCGGCGTCAACGGTCACATGGGATCGCGCTTCACGCGCGATCCGCGCGCGATGCGTATGCTCCTCGGCGCGCTGCGCGAGCGCGGCCTCTTCTTTCTCGACAGCAAGACGAGCCCGGAGTCGGTCGCGGCCGAGGTCGCGGCGGGATTGCAGGTGCCGTTCGCGGAACGCAGCGTCTTCCTCGATCACGATCCCGCGCCCGCGGCGGTCGCGCAGGCGATCGCGACGGCCGCCGCGATCGCGCGTCGGACCGGGGAGGCGATCGCGATCGGGCATCCGCATGCGTCGACGCTGGCGGCGCTCGCGACGTGGCTGCCGCAGGCGGCAAGCCAAGGCATCGAGGTCGTCCCGGTTTCCGCGCTCGTCCGGTGAGTGGAGGTGCCGCGCCCACTCGGTCAGAATCGTCGACCTCCTGAGCAATTCACGCTAGGGTCGGCGGGCATGGTCGTCGCTCGTCCCCGACGCGCGCCCGCGCCGCTCTCGGTCACGCAACTGGCCGCGCTCGTCCGGAGCGCGCTCGACCAGGAGATCGGTCACGTCCTGGTGGCGGGGGAGATCTCCAATCTGCACGCGGCGGGGTCGGGGCACCTCTATTTCACGCTGAAGGACGAGCGCAGCCAGTTGCGCTGCGCGATGTTCCGGAGCGCCGCCCAGCTGCTCGTCTTCCGGCCCGCCGACGGCCAGGAGGTCGTCGTCCGCGGCCGTGTGAGCCTCTACCCCGAGCGCGGCGATCTGCAGCTCTACGTCGACACCATGGAGCCGCAGGGGCGCGGCGCGCTGCAGCTCGCCTTCGAGCAACTGAAAGCACGGCTCGCGGCCGAAGGGCTCTTCGACGAGCGTCGCAAGCGGCCGTTGCCGTTCTTTCCGCTCGGCATCGGCGTCGCGACGGCGCTCTCCGGCGCTGCGCTGCACGACATCCTGGTGATCCTGCGCGCACGCTGTCCCACGGCGCAGGTCGTCGTCCGGCCGATTCGGGTGCAGGGGGTCGGGTCGGCCGAGGACATCTGCCGCGCGATCGACGACCTGAACGCGCACGGCCAGTGCGAGGTGCTGATCGTCGGGCGCGGTGGCGGGTCGCTCGAGGACCTCTGGTCGTTCAACGAGGAGAGCGTGGCGCGGGCGATTGCGGGCTCGCGGCTGCCGGTCGTTTCGGCGGTGGGGCACGAGGTCGACTTCACGATCGCGGACTTCGTCGCCGACCGGCGCGCGCCGACGCCGACCGCTGCTGCCGAGATCGTGGTCCCCCGCGTCACCGACCTGCGCGCCCTCGTGGCGCGCGGGCAGAGCGGCCTGGCGGGCGCGCTCGGCCGTCGCACCGCTCGCGAGCGCCGCCACCTCGACCAGCTGGCACG
>CAZWAX010000461.1:0-4591 GCA_964631985.1 uncultured Polyangiaceae bacterium
GGGAGCGCGCCGGTATTGGCCGGGGCGGAGCGGGTCGCCCGCGTTCCGGAGCGGGTTGGCCGCCAGCACCGGGAGCGCGATCACGGCCGCCGCACCCGCGGCACGGAGCAACGCGCCGCCGTCGAGCCGCCCGCGGCGCCACGCCGCGACCAGCCAGAGCGCCGTCGGCACCAGCACCGCGTAGCCCGTCGGCTTTCCGACCATGACGGCGCCGGCAGCGACGCCGATCGCGACCACACCCGGGCGGCCTTCGCCGTGGGTCGCCCAGCGCGACAGCGCCGCCGCGAGTGCCACCGCCGCGGCAATCGCGTACGCGTCGGCGTTGACGTAGCCGTTCACGAACACGAGCTGCGGCAGAAACGCCACGGCAACGCCGCTCGCGATCGCCAGGCGCCGCGACCCCGTCCAGAGCCACGCGACGACGGCCGCGAGAAGCACGGTCAGCACGCCGAGCACGACGCTGCCGACGCGCGCGGCCGCGTAGCGCCGCAAGCGCCACCAGGAAGACGGGAAGCGCTCCGGTCCGTCGCCGGGCACGAGCCGCGCCACCGCGAGCGTCGCGGCGTGCAGCCCGTACGGGACCGGCGGATACGCGCTGTAGATGGAGCCGCTCGCCGGCCAGGTCGCGAAGTCGCCGTCGGCGTAGCGCATGACCGTCCAGTACTGCAGCCCCTCGTCCGGCGCGCATTCCGGCGGCGCGGGCGGCGCCGCGAGCGGCAACTCCCACGCCACGATCAGACGCGGCGCGAGCGCCAGCCCCATCAGCAGCAGCAACGGCCAGCCCGCGCGCGGACGGGGCGCGCGCACGCCGGCAGGCGCCTGCATCCGCCTCACGGACCCGTGGCGCCGAACGGCATCAGGGCCTCCTCGATTCTCCGGTACAGCTCGACCGTCGAGGCGAGGCCCGGCGCCGGCGCGAGCGCGATTCCGCCGCGCGGGTCGCGGGGCGCGAGGATCACCTGCACGCGATCGATCCCGACGTCGGCGACCAGCACGAACAGGTTCTCGATGGCGCGATCGCCGATCGCCAGGCAGCCGATCGAGACCGCGCCGCCGTGGATGAAGATGTCGCCGCCGAGATCCCCCCGAGACTCTGCGGCGGCAGCCGCGAGATCGTCGGCGTTCGGGTAGTCGATCATCAGCGACAGGTAGTAACGGCTGTTCGGGTTGAACGCGACGAGACGGTAGAGCCCCTCGGGAACCTGGCGATCCCCCCAGCGCAGCTTTGGTCCGGCCAGGCCACTCGCCGCGAGGATCGGGAGCGCGTCGATGCGTACCCACGGACCGTCCGCACGCCCCCACACCTCGAGCCGGCGCTCGCGCTTGAACCCGAGCAGCGCGAGCTCCGACGGTGGATAGTCGAGACCCGCAGCGCGGACGTACGGCATCCAGTGCGTCCGCACGCGCGGTCCGAGGTCGGCGACCACCGCCAGGACCTCGGGCCCGGGTGGGACGATCGGCATGGGCGCGGGCGGGCCGAACAACACCGGCTCGGGCGAAACGAGCGGGACGCGCGCGCGAGTGCTGCAGCCCGCGACCAGCAGCGCGGCGAGCGCCAACACCAGCGCTCCTCGCCACCGGACGGTCACGACCGAACGCGCGCCTCGATCACCGCCCCACCCTGCGGAGGCGCGGGGCCGAACCCGCGACCTCCCGCGCGGGCAGCGGGTGGCCCGAGCGAAGAGCGCGCCGGGATCCTCCGAATCAATTCCCGCCGCAGCCCACCCCACCGCTCGCGCAGGCCGAGTAGTTGAAGGTGCACGTCTGCGTGCACGACAAGATGCCGCCCGGGGGGTTGCACCCCTGCGACCCGCAGGTCTCGGAGTCGAGATCGCCCTGATCGCATTCCTCGGTCCCCTCCCGCACCCCATTGCGGCACTCCTGCGCGGCGGTCGCCGTCGGGTCCGGGGTCGGAGTGAACGACGGCGCCGGACCGGGCGTGCCGCCGGGCCGCGAGCCGTCGCAACGGAACTGATAGTCGACGTCGGCGCCGCCCGGGGCGAGCGGGAAACAGCGGCGCTGGCCCTCGTCGACTTTGCGACGACAGGTCAGGTCGACGACGCAGTCTCCCTCGACCATTCTCGTACACTGCGGCTGTCCTTCACCGGGAGTGACGACGATGCTGTCCACGCAGGGACCGTCCGGATCGTCGCCGCACTGATCGCAGAGCTCGCCATCGGAGCCACCGCCGCCGCCACCCCCGCCGCAGCTCGTGATCACGCCCGCCGACAGCACGGCCACGACCAGGAGGAGCATCCACAGCGACCGAAACTCTTGGATCTGCCGTCCGATGTACGCCATGGCGGTCTCCTCGCATGGCGTCCGGGTGAATTCAAACCACCTGCATTCGGCACGCGCTGACGGTCCTCAGTGCACTCCGCGGCGCCGCGCGGGCGCTTCGGTGACCGACGACGGCACGCAGAGCTCGGTCGGGCGGGTGACCTTGAGGGTGTCCGGTCCGAACTGATTGGCGACGTACACGGGACCCCCGGGCCCCGTGAAGCGCGGCGTGCCGCTCGACGAGCGCACCTCGTAGCACATGAGAGCCGCCGCCGGGGCGAGCACGCCTTCGCCACGCTTGTCGGCGGCGACGCAGAGACGCGACGGCCGCTTCACATCGAGGGTGAGCGCACCGAACTGGTCGACCACCGGCACCCGATCGATCCGCGTCTGGGCGTTGGTGACGCCGTAGCACTGGAAGTGGTCGACTGCGGGCTGTGCCGGCGCTGCCGGCGGCGCGCTCAGGCTCTTGGCGCTCGGGACCAGCAGGAGGATCGGCCGGGTCAGGGAAACCCGCGTGGTCCCGAATTGGTTCTCCACGATCTGGTCCGGATACGATCTCACACGCGGTGAGCGCTTGCCGATGACGTAGCCGACCAGATGATCGGGGTCGGTCGGTGCCGTCGGATCCTCGCCCCTCTTGTCGGCCGGATTGCAGAGGCGCTTCACCCGACCGCTCCCGCCGATGTCGATCGTCGTCGCGCCGAACCGATCCTCGACCGGCAGGTCCTTGATGGCGGCGAGGGTGGTGCGATCGATCTCGTAGCATTGGAAGTGGTTCGGGAAGACGTCGCCCGGCGTCGTCGCGGGACTGGGCGTGGCGGTTCCGGTCGGCACCACCGGCGTCACGCTGGGGCTCGGCCCGGCCGTCGCCGTCCGCTGTGGGGTCGTGGTCGACGGCGGCGTCGCGGTGAGAGCCGGGGTCGCGCTGGCAGTCTCCGACGGCGCGCTGGTCGGCGTCGGCGTGGCGCTCGGCGCGGGTGGCGTCGCGGTCGCGGTGGCCGTGGGCTCGTCTGTGGGAGTCATCGTCGGGGTCGCCGCGAACGTCGGCTGGTCGCTGGGAGTCGCCGTCGGGGTCGCCGTGGCCAGGTCGGTGGACGTCGGCGTCGCGACGACGATCGGGGTCGAGGGCGGCGTCTCGACCGCCGTCGGCGTGGGCGTCGAGCTCGGGATGCGCGTAGGCGCGCCGCCGCACCCGTCGAGGATGAAGTTCACCTCCGTCGCGTGCTTGAAGGCGGGGGTCAGCGCGATCGGCGGCGTCGGCGGCTCGCCGTACGCGCCGCTCGCCGGAACTACGATGCTCGCACCCGGCGGCAGCCCCGTCTGGAGCTCGACGCGGTAGTCGTCGGCGCGGTCGGGCAACGTCACGTAGTAGAAGCCGTTCCCGCCGCTGGTCGTGAAATCGAAGATGGTCCCCGGCGACGCCGTCAGGGCCGTGATGCGCACCACGATGCCGTTCGGCGCCTCATCGTTTCCGTCGATGATGCCGTTGCCGTTGCTGTCGCAGACCACCCGCCCCTCGATGTGCCAGGCGAGCGCCAGGGAAGGCGTCCCGAGCGCAAACGCCATCACCGCCAGCTGCCACGTCCCACTTCGTCGCCGATCGGCCATGGGGATCTCCTGCATGGCCGACCCCAGCAAGAAACTTGCCGCATCTGCCATGGAAAACCCTATGGCGAACGCGCCCCCCAGTCGCGCGTGTATGCAGGCCCCTGCAAAAGAGCCCGGATGCGGGCGGCGCCAACACGTGCCCTTGCGATCAGCGCTACGCGGGCTCGGCAATGAGCGAAGGCCGCGCAGGTGAGCACCCGCGCGGCCCTCTGTCTTTGTGGTGCTTCGGAACCGCCGGCTTCAGCTCGCGTGCGGGCCGAGGTTCACCCACACCGTCTTGATCTGGGTGTACATCTCGAGCGCCGCCTTCCCCATCTCGCGGCCGAAGCCGCTCTGCTTGTAGCCGCCGAACGGCGCCGACGCGTCGAAGACGTTGTAGCAGTTGATCCACACCGTCCCGGCCTTGAGGGTCGAGGCGAGCCTGTGGGCCTTCGAGATGTCGCTCGTCCAGACGGCGGCGGCGAGGCCGTAGTCGGTCTCGTTGCCGGCCTTGGCGACCTCTTCCACGTTCTTGAAGGGGATCGTGCAGACCACCGGTCCGAAGATCTCTTCCTTCAGGATCTTGGCGTCGGGCTTCACGTCGGTGAAGACGGTCGGTTGCACGAAGTAGCCCTTCGAGAGGTTCTTCGGGCGACCCCCGCCCGACGCGGCCTTGCCCCCGCCCGCCTTGCCCGACTCGAGGAAGCCGGTCACGCGCTCG
>CAZWAX010000462.1:0-4577 GCA_964631985.1 uncultured Polyangiaceae bacterium
ACCCGCACGCCGTCGCCGCGCGCCGCGAGCCCGTAGTAGGCGGCGCCGCGCGCCACCGCGTCGTCGAGCCCCACCGACGGCAAGACGGCCGGTGCCGTGCCGCCGGCCCAGGACGCCAGGATCTCGGTCACGCGAGCGCGCAGCACGGCCGGCGTGAACACGCCGCCGTTGAAGAGCACGGCGTCGCGGGGGCCGATCGTCACCTGATGACGGGCGAGAAAGGCCGCGAGGTGGCGCGGGATCTCCGACTCGGTCGCGAACGGCAGACCCCACTCGCGGAGGCCGGTGCCACCGCTGGTCCGCGGCCGGGCCTCCGCGTCGACCAGCGGAAAGAAACCGTCGCGCACGAGCTCTTCCACCTCCGCGCGGGTGACGTCGGCCGCGACCGTACCCGCGATGACGCCACGCCCGCGGCCCGGCACCTGCACCGTCGTCGCCTCGGCCTCGCCTGCGAGGAGGCGCTCCTTGGCGACGCGGCACTGCATGACCAGCGTCTGCCAGCGTACGCTGTCGAGCTTGCCGCCCTCGCCGGGGAGGCGCGCCTCCACCCGGCGCGCGAGCGCGATGTCCATGTTGTCCCCGCCGAGGAGGAGATGGTCGCCGACCGCGACGCGCTCGAGCCGGAGATGATTGCCGTCGGTGCGGCTCGCGATCAGCGAGAAGTCGGTGGTGCCGCCTCCGACGTCGACGATCAGGATCGTGCGCTCGCCCCCGAGCTCGGCCTCCCAGCGCCGCTCGTGGGCGGCGAGCCAGGCATAGAACGCCGCCTGCGGCTCTTCGAGCAGCGTGAGCTCGGAAAGCCCGGCCTCGCGCGCCGCCGCGACGGTGAGCTCGCGCGCCACCTCGTCGAACGACGCCGGCACGGTGAGCACCACCTGTTGCGCGGCGAGCGGATCGTCGGGATGGGCGGCGTCCCACATCGCCCGCAGGTGGCCGAGATAGCGCGCCGACGCCGCGACCGGCGAAAGGCGCGGCACGTCGTCGCTGGCCCCCCACGGCAGAATCGCGGCCGTGCGATCGACCCCGCCGTGCGTGAGCCACGACTTCGCCGACGTGACCAGGCGTCCCGGGACACGCGCGCCCTGGATGCGCGCGAGCTCGCCGACCACCTCGCGGCGATCCTCCGCCCATGGGAGCGCCAGCGCCCCCGCCGGCACGTCGTGGCTCCCCGCGAGATACAGCGCCGAGGGCAGCGTCGGCCGCTCGGCGACGCGCCCTTCGGTCACGAGCTGCGGGACCGGAATGGTCTCGATTGCTCGCCGCCGCCCGCGCGTGTCGACGCAGGCGATCGCCGAGTTGGTCGTCCCCAGATCGATGCCGACGACGAAGCGAGCCGTCATCGCACGCGCTCCGCCGCCGTCCTCACGACACTTCGGGAGCGTGCCGGACGCCGAACTCGAGCTTCCAGCGGCGGCCGTCGCGGCCGACGCACCAGAGCTCGAGCGTGCCGATCTCGGTCAGGTGGACGCGCAGGCGGACCGGCACGAGCGTGCCGTCGTGATCGGGCCATTCGAGGGCGGTGACGAGCGGCGCCAGCTCCTCGACTTCGTCACCCCAGACCTCGAGCACGGTGCCGAGCGTGTCCTCCTCGCGGCTGCTCGAGCCGAGCATGCGGAACTCGGCGGGTTCGCCGACGACGAGACCGAACTCCTGCCCGGGAAGCTCGAGCTCGGTGCCTTCCTCGGTGCCCTGCGGCACGAGACAGACCGCCTTCAGCGGCGGCGGCATGCCCGGCACGGCCGGCATGGCCGTCTCGACGCCGATGTAGTACGCGCGCGCCGCGCCGCCCCGGATGCGAATGCCGCGCCCGCGCCGCGCGAGCCCGTGATACGCCGCTCCGCGCGCCACGGCCTGATCGAGGTGGATGCCCTGCAGCTCGCGGAGCTCGGCGCCGCACCAGTCGCGGAGCACAGACAGCATGCGCGCGCGGAGCGCGTCGGCCTTCATGACGCCGCCGTTGAAGAGCACTGCGGTCGGCGTACCCGCCTCGCGATGACGTGCCAAGAACTCGGCGAGGTGCGCCGTGAGGCGCGGATCGGCGGCATAGGGCAGGCCCATCTCGGTGAGACCGGTGCGGCGATCGCGCTGCGGCCGGGCCGCGGCGTCGACCACCGGGAAGAACCCGTCGACCAGGATGCGCTCGGCGTCGGCACGCTGCAGCTCGGTCTTGAGCGCACCGCCGATCACCTTGCGCGAGCGGCCGAGCACGGCGACCGGCGCCGCCGCGGGTGCGCCGGCGGCCAGCAACGTCTCCTTGGCGCCGCGACACGCGTGCACGAGCGCGCGCGTCTGCCACACGTCGAGCGTGGTGCCGCTCGCCGCGAGCGCGGTCCGCAGATGATAGGCGAGCGTCAGGTCCATGTTGTCGCCGCCGAGCAGGATGTGGTCGCCGACCGCGACGCGGCGAAGCGCGAGCGTGCCGGCGTCTTCTTCGGCGGCGATCAGGCTGAAGTCGCTCGTGCCGCCGCCGACGTCGCACACCAGCACGAGGTCGCCGGCGCGGAGCGTGTTCCGCCACCCCTCGCCGCTGGCATCGATCCACGCGTAGCAGGCGGCCTGTGGCTCCTCGAGCAGGGTCACGTGGTCGATCCCTGCCTCGTGCGCCGCCTGCACCGTGAGCTCGCGCGCCGCCGCATCGAACGAGGCCGGGACCGTCAGGTAGACGTCCTGTGCCTCGAGCCGCGCGCCCTTCTCCCCCGCATGCGCCGCGTTCCACGCGTCGCGCAGATGGCCGAGATAGGCGGCGGTCGCCGCCACGGGCGAGACGCGGCGCGCACCGTCATCCGCTCCCCACGGCAGGATCGCGGCGGTGCGGTCGACCGACGCGTTGCAGAGCCACGACTTGGCCGAGGCGACCAGGCGTCCCGGCACGTCGGCACCGCGCGCCCGCGCCAGCACGCCGACTGCGAGGTCGCGCCCGGCCGCCCACGGGAGATCGAGCGAGCCGACCTCTTCGGGGCCGGCGAGATACAAGAACGACGGCAGCAGCTCACGCGCCTCGACCTGTTTGGGCGCGACGACCTGCGGGATCCCCATGACCGTGATCGCCGCCGGATCGGCGCGTGTGTCCGCCGCGGCCAGGACGCAGTTGGTCGTGCCGAGGTCGATGCCGACGACCCAGCGCGCAGGCGTCCCGGTGCCCGCATCGGCGGGACGCGAGCTCGTGCCGGACGAGCGTGGGTTCTCGCGCGCCATGCGGCTCAGAGCACCTCGACTTCGGCGGGCGCCAGGATCGTCGAGTCGCGATCGCCCGTCGTGTCGGGCATCCGGAACGCCGCCGAGCGCCAGCCGGGATGGCGGAGCACGCCCTGATACGGCGGCTCACCGCGTACGTTCCCGGTGACGCGCACGGCGGCCGGATCGAAGCCACGCTCGACGGTGACGGTCGCGCCCTCGACCCCCGGGAGGATGGGCGCGAGCTCGAGCCGCTCCTTCAAGACCGCCCGGCAGCCGCCGTGGATGGCGCGCACCGCCGAGCCCACCTGGGTGTCGGAGTACGGCGCGAGATCCTCCTCGAGGAAGTCGACCAGGCGTCCCTCCTGTTGCAGCAGCGCGAGCAACCGCAGCGCGGCCTCCCCGCGATCGGGGGCTGGCGCCGCCGGTTTCGCGGCCACCGCGGCGGGGTCGCTCGCGACGACCTGGGGCGCGCGCGTCGAGCCGCCACCGAGGAGCGCGGTCAGGAACGCGGCCACGAAGGGCGCGGCGACGACCGTTGCGGTCGCGGCCGGCGTGGTCTCGAACGCGCCCGTCAGCCCCGCGCTCGCGGGGCCGAGAACCTGGGTCAAGGCGTACGCCGCGGCTCCGCTCAGGCCGCCTCCGGCGAGCAAGGCACCGATCCAGCGCAACGCCGGCGAAGGCGAGCGTTCGGTCGTCATCGTAGTTCCTCCATGAGCGTCGACGGTGTCGCGAATCCGCCCGGACGGGCAGCGGGGCCGTACCCTAGCGTGGCGGCCGGACATGGTCCAGGTGGCCCGCCGCGAGCATCGCTGCGACGGAGCCGACATGGTAGCGATCCCGCATGGCGTGGATGCTTCTCCTCGTCGCCGGCCTGCTCGAGGTGGTGTGGGCCTACGCGATGAAGCAGTCGGACGGCTTCACCCGTCCCATGGCGAGCGCCATCACCATCCTCACCATGATCGCCAGCTTCGCCCTGCTATCGATGGCGATGCGCACTCTCCCCCTAGGCACCGCCTACACCGTCTGGACCGGCATCGGCGCCATCGGCGCCTTCGCGGTGGGGGTTCTGGTTCTCGGCGAGGCTGCCAGCCCCCTCCGCGTCACCGCCGCCGCCCTCATCATTACCGGCCTGGTAGCAATGAAGCTCGCCGACTAAAAAAGTGAGATTGGAGGGGGGCCAAGCGAAGCGAGCCCCCCCACCGCGCGCACAAGGTACCAAGCGGGTTGCTCAAAACGGCCGAGATGCGAGGCGTGAGGGAGCGAGCGCGGAGGCGTAGCGGAGCTACGCCGCACAAGCGAGCGACCGAGCAACGAAGCAGATCGGCCGTTTTCAGCAACCTGCGAGAACGGAGAGGGTGGGATTCGAACCCACGGTAGGTGTTACCCTACACACGCTTTCC
>CAZWAX010000463.1:0-4576 GCA_964631985.1 uncultured Polyangiaceae bacterium
GTCCGGCGGCTGCGCGTGTGCTACGGCGCCGCGCTCCGCGTCCCGGCGGCTGACCCCACTGTCGACGTCCGCGTTCTCGACGGGCTTCAGAGCGCGATGCCGACGATGGCGTGGAGACGCGCCATCACGGTCGCGCGGTCGAGGCCCAGCGCCGCCGTCTCGCCTTCCGCGACGGCATCGAGCGTGCGCTCGAGCGTGAAGAGCATGATCGCGTCATCGACGCGTCGAGCGGAATCGTCGACGCGGCGGCTCGCGTCGCCGCCGCGTCGCATCCCCGCCAACAGATCCAGCTGGCGCCGGCGCTGGACGCGATGGAAGCGGCGCACGACGGGATCGGTCGCGACCAGCGCCCGCAGGCTCGCGCGCAGACCCTGCCAGCGCCGGTGATGCGCCAGCACGAGCGCCACGATGCGCTTGGCGCGCTCGGCGCGGTCGGTGGGGGTGGCGGCCGCCCGGAGCGCGCTGCCGATGCCCTGCCATTCGGCCGTGACCCACGCTTCGTAGGCGGCGAGCAGGATCGTCCGCTTGTCGGGGAAGTGCTTGTAGAACGTGGCCGGCGCATAGCCCGCGGCGCGTGCGAGCCGGTTCGAATCGGTGCCGTGGTAGCCGTCGCGGTTGAAGACGGCGGCCGCGGCCGCGACCAGGCGCTCGCGGGTGTCGGCCGATGGGCCCCGCTTCGGACGTGACGGGCGGCGGCGGAGGGTCGGAACGGCGCGACGGGCGAGGGCTTCCATGAGCGTGGTGATATTAGTATCACCAACCCATGTCTATCACCCAGACCGCCGTCGCCTCGCCCGCCCGGGTCGTGCCGCTCGACCCGGGCGCCGTCCAATCCCTCCGCCGTCACGCCGTCGGCACGGCCGACGGTCGGCGGTTCGTCACCGTCGACGGCGTGCGGCTCGCGTACGACGACGTCGGGAGCGGTCCGACGGTCGTCTGCCTGCACGCGATCGGGCACGGCGCGCGCGACTTCGCCCGCCTCGCCGCCCGTCTTCGTGATCGCCATCGCGTGCTCGCGGTCGATTGGCCGGGGCAGGGCTGGTCCGATCCCGATCGCGTGCCGCCCTCGGCGCGGCGCTATGCCGAGCTGCTCGCGGGCCTGCTTGCCGCCGTCGACGCGGGTCCGGTCGTGCTCGTCGGCAACTCGATCGGCGGCGGCACGGCGATCCGCTACGCGGCGTCGCATCCGGAGTCGGTGCGCGGCCTCGTGCTCGCCAACAGCTCGGGGCTCGACCTGTTTGATGCGACCACCCGCATCGCGTGCGGCCTCATGGCGCGCTTCTTCCGGGCCGGGGTTCGGCACGCGCGCTGGTTCCCGTGGGCGTTCGCCGCCTACTATCGCTCGGTGCTGCCGCTCGCCGCCGCCGCGGAGCAGCGGGCGCGCATCGTCGCGTCGGCGGACGAGATCGCGCCCGTGCTCGCCGCCGCGTGGGCCGGCTTCGCGTCGGCGGACGCCGATCTCCGCGCCCTCGTCCCGACGATCACGTGTCCCGTGCTGGTGACCTGGGCCGTCCGCGACCGCTTCCTGCAGCTGCGGCGGTCGCTTCCCGCCCTCCGGCGCTTTCCCAGCGTCCGCGTCGTCGAGCTCCCGGCGGGGCATGCGCCCCAGCTCGAGACGCCGGCGGAATTCGAGGCCGAGGTGGCGACGTTCCTTTCGACGATACCGTGAGGTAGTCGTCACCCATGCTGCTGCGTGGGTCGTGTCAGTGCAGGAAGGTGCGCTTTCGGGTCCGATCCGACACGCCCTATCCGTTCATGTTCTGCTACTGCTCGATCTGCCGGAAGACCACGGGCGCGCTCACCTGCAACGTCATGGGAAAGCGCGCGACGCTCGCCGTGACCGGGGCCAAGCATCTGCGCTGCCATCACGCCGTGATGCGGCGGCCGGGGAAGCGTGCCGCCCGCAGCGAGGGCGAGCGCTGGTTCTGCGGCGAGTGCGGGAGCCATCTCTACGTGCTCGACGATCGCTGGCCCGAGGGGGTGTGGCCGAACGCCGCCGCGCTCGACACGCCGCTGCCGACGCCGCCGTCGCACGTCCATCTCATGCTGCGCTACAAGCCGGACTGGGTGCCCGCGCCGGGACGGGGGCCGCGCTTTCCCGAGTATCCCGAGCTCTCCATCGCGGACTGGCACACGCGCCACCATCTCGATGGCGGGCGTCGCAGCGGGACGCGACGCGGGAAGGCGCGCCCGTCGTGAGCCGAGTCACCGGCACCGATCTCCGCGATCTTCGCCATGCCAAGCGGCTGCTCGAGCAGACGAGCCTCGCGATCCGCATCAGCAGCATCGTCGGTATGCCGATCGAGCGCGGTATCGAGCTTCTCCCGAAGCGGGCATCGGCGCTCGTGACGACGGCCACCCGTCGCGCGCTGCAGACGGCGCTCCGCTTCGCGCTCGCGACCCTCGACGACGAGCCCGGCGAGCCCTCGGCCGACCTGATGCACAAGGTGCTGGTGACCGCGACCGGCGCGGGCGGCGGGCTGTTCGGCATGCCGGCGCTCGCGATCGAGCTGCCGCTCTCGACGACGATCATGCTGCGCTCGATCGCCGACGTCGCCCGCAGCGAAGGCGAACGCATCACCGCCCCCGAGACCAAGCTCGCCTGCCTCCAGGTCTTCGCGCTCGGCGGACGCGCCAAGAGCGACGACGCCGCCGAGTCGGCGTACTTCGCGATCCGCGCCGCGTTGGCGCGGGCCCTCGCCGACGCCGCGCAGCTCATGGCCGAGAAGGGCGTGGCGCAGGAAGCCGCGCCGGCGATCGTGCGCTTCATCGTGCAGGTGGCCGCGCGCTACGGCGTCGTCGTGTCGGAGAAGACTGCGGCGCAGGCGTTGCCGCTGGTGGGGGCCGTCGGCGGTGCGGCCGTGAACGCGCTCTTCATGGATCATTTTCAGGACGTCGCGCGTGGCCACTTCATCGTGCGCCGCCTGGAGCGGAGCTACGATCACGAGACCGTGCGGCGCGCCTACGTCGAGGCGTAGCCGGGTTGTCGGAGGTGGGGTGACTCAGTAGGTTGCCCGTCATCATGCCTGTCGATCCGATGCAGCGATTCCGGCGGTGGTTTGCGGAGGCCGAGCGTGCGGGGGGGGCGCTGCCCGAGGCGATCGCGCTCGGGACCGCCGACCGGCGCGGGCGGCCGTCGGTGCGCTTCGTGCTCTTGAAGGGGGTGGACGCCCGCGGCTTCGTCTTCTTCACCGACGGGCGGAGCCGGAAGGGACGCGAGCTCGCGGCGAACCCCGAAGCGGCGTTCGCCGTCTACTGGGATGCGCTCGGACGGCAGGTGCGCGTGGAGGGGCGGGTGACGCTCGTGATCGCGGCCGAGGCCGACGTCTATTGGGCGACGCGGCCCCGCGAGAGCCGGCTCGCCGGCGCGGCGTCGCATCAGAGCGCGCCGCTCGCCCGCCGGAGCGATCTGCTGGCGCGGTGGCGTACGCTCGGACGGCGGCACCCGGGCGACGACGTACCGCGCCCGCCGGCGTGGACGGGCTATCGACTCGTGCCGCGCGCGATCGAGTTCTGGACGCGCGGCGAGTTCCGGTTGCACCAGCGCGAGCGCTTCGTGCGGCACCGCGGCGCCTGGACGAGCCGGCTCCTCCAACCATGAGCGCCCTCGACTACGCGGCGCTGGCTGCCGAGCTCGCCGTGTGCCCGGAGGGTGGACCGGCCGAGCTGCACGTGCTCGAGCGCCCCGAGCTGGCGCTCACCGCCGTGATCGCGCTCGACGACCTCCGGCTCGGGCCGGCCTGCGGCGGTATCCGTTGGCGCGCTTATCCCACGCCGGGCGACGGCGTCCGCGACGTGCTGCGACTCGCCCGCGCGATGACCTACAAGAACGCGTTCGCCGAGCTCGGCTTCGGCGGCGGCAAGGCCGTCGTCCTGCGGAACGACGCGATGGACCCCGAAGCGGCCTTCCCGGTCTTGGGCGAGCTGATCGCGGCGCTCGGCGGCCGTTACGTCACTGCGTGCGACTATGGCACCACGGCCGCCGAGCTCGCCCTCGTCGCGTCGCGGACCCAGCACGTGCTCGCCGAGGACGAGCCCGGCATGCTCGACCTCGCGACCGCGACCGGCGTCGTCGCGGCGATGCGGGCGATCTGGCAGCGGGTCGCGGGGCGCGATGCGCTCGCCGGCGCGCGCGTGGTGGTGCAGGGCGTCGGCGACGTCGGCATCGAGCTCGTGCGCCTCCTCGTCGCGGCGGATGCCGAGGTCGCGTTCTCGGAGATCGACGAGGAGCGGGCCGAGCTCTGCTCGGTCGAGCTCGGCGCCGCGCGCATCGATGCCGCCCGCATCTTCGAGCGCCCGATGGACCTCTTCGCCCCCTGCGCGACCGGCGAGATCGTCACCGACGACGTGGCGCGGACGATTCCGGCCAAGGGCATCGCCGGCGCCGCCAACAACCAGCTCGCGACGGCGTCGGCCGGGCGCGTGCTGCAGGAGCGCGGCGTCTGGTACGCGCCTGATTTCGCGGCGAACGCCGGCGCGGTGATCGCCGGCTTCGAATGCGGCGCCGGCCGTGGCGCCGGCGCGCTGAGCGTCGTCGAGCGGATCGCGGGCCGCGTCGCGCGCGTGTTCGAGACGG
>CAZWAX010000464.1:0-4570 GCA_964631985.1 uncultured Polyangiaceae bacterium
TGGGTGGCGTCGAAGCCCGGCACGTCCATCAATAGGACGTCGATCGAGGCGCGGAGCCCGACGACCTCGTCGCTCGACGCCAACGCGGCGGCCCGCGCGAGGAGCTCCTTGACGACACGCTCGCCCGCCGGCTCGACCGCGGCACGCGCGGCACGGTCGAAGATCGGCGGCGCCCAGCCGTCGACGTCGAAGCGGCCGTCGAGCGTCCCGGAGAAGGCCCGCAGAAATCCGCAGCGCCCGTCCCGATCCTCGACCACGAGCACGCCGAGCATCTTGCCGCCGCCCGGCGCGTTCAGTCCCGCGGCAGGGACCCCGTCCGCCACGAGCTCGGCCTGCAGCGCCTCGGCGGCGCGGCGCGCCAGCGCGGGCGGTCCGAGCTCGTCGAACGGGCTCGCGAAGCGTTCACCCGCGGACGCGGGGCGCAGAGCGTCCCCGCGGCTGGTCACGCGGGGCGTGCTTGGCGTCGGAACGGACCCTGAACTTCGTACGTGATCCCGAATCCGTCGCCGCGCTGCGAGCTGAAATACAGTCGCCGGCCGGTCCGATCGAAGGCCGGCCCCGTGAGCTCCGACCCGGCCTGGCCGAGCACACGCACGAGCGGTGCGACGACGCCCTCGGGGGTGATCATCACGAGCTCCATGTTGCCGCCGTCCTCCGCCACGATCAGATCGCCGGACCGTGCCGCGGTGACGTTGTCGACGCCGGCGAGCTGTGGCGTCGGATCGAGATCATCGTCGTAGAGCATGGTCAGACGTGCGGCGCGCGTGTCGTAGTCCCAGATCCGGTTGTCACCCTTGGTCGTGAAATACACGTGCCGGCGTGCGCAGGTGATCCCCTCACCACCGTTGAACGGCGTGCTCGCCGGGACCTGCTGGCGCGTCGGGGTCTGCATCCCGATCACCGGGGTGGGATTCGGCACCGGCAGCCACTCCACGGCCGTGCCGGTCACGGCGGCGACTTCCAGGACACCGGCGTCGAGCCGCTTCCGGTGCGTTGGCGAGAAGCGATAGAGCCGCCCATCCGGCTGATCCTCGGTGAGATAGAGGCGCCCGTCGCGATCGACGGTCACCGCCTCGTGCTGAAAGGTCCCGAGCGCGGCCCGCAGCACGGGCGCCGCCTCGCCCGTGGGATCGCATTCCCACACCCGGCCGTCCGCAACCTCCTCGCAGGTCAGCCACGTACCCCAGGGCGTCGCTCCGCCGGCACAGTTGCGCGCGGTTCCGGAGCAAATGCCGTGGGCACCCACGATCTCCCCATACCGATCGAACGCGATCGCCCCGACGCCGCCATTCGGAAACCCCTGCTCGCTGTTGGCGACGTAGATCCAGCCGCCCCGCCGCGCGCGGAATACCGCGCCGCCGTCCGGATAGCGCGGCCACTCGTACGCCGTACCCGTCACGACCTCGCCGGCACGCGCAATCACGCGGCCGAAGAACCCTGAGGGCAGCATGAGACCGAGACCATCGGGCCCCCCGAGGGGCCCATACGGTCCCGGTCCGCTCATGGCCGGCACGCCTGCCAACGCCGACCGCGTGAGCCGCGGCACCATGCCGCCGAGGGCGAGCGCCGCGAGCGCGCGGAAGACGTCACGGCGATGCATGGTCCGCTCTTCGTCCATCGTCCCTGCGGCTGTCAAGCGTTCCGGCGCAGGTATGCCCCGGAGTCTCGGTCGGTCGCGCGCGGTCTTCGTGCGGTGATCGCCGCCGGGCTTCATGCGCTGGGTGGCAATGCCCCGGCGACCGTAGAAGCCCTCCCCGACCCGCCCACCTGCTGCCACCGCTGCCGGTCGCGCCCCGCCGGAATCAAACGGAGACACGACGGCCGCGCCTGTCTCCTTCGACGCTCACATTTCCGGCATGTCCTGAAGCGGGGCACAGCGCGGATCGAGCGGCGTGTTCGGAAGGCCCGTCTCCGCTCCGAGCGGAAGGACGTACGCGGGACCGAGATGTCCGAGCAGCTCCATGAGACGCGGCGCCGCGTACCAGAGTTGCATGTCGGCGATCTCCACCGTCGCCGTGCACAGGGTACCGGCCAGGGCCACGAGCGTCGCCGGCGGATCCCCGCTCACGTCCTGCCCGCTCAGGAAGCGCAAGCCGTCGTACGGGCCCAGGACGAACGTCTCGACCGGTGTGCAGGCCTTGAGGATCGCGTCGACGAGCTTCGTCGACGCCGCGGTGACCTTGGCATAGCTCTTGGTACATTTCGGCCGCATCTTGGCGAGACCGGCCTCGAAATCCTCCATCGTCGTGAGGCCGCTTTCGAAGGGCAGGCGCACGTTCAGCACGCCGTTCACGCACGATCCGAGCGCGGCGAGCTGCGCCTTGATGAAGGCGAGCTGGGCCTTCTCGACGGCCTTCTGACACTTCGCCATGCCGGCGACCTCCGCCTTGGTGAGCGGCGTCGGCGGGGTCGGCGCCGGGAAGATCGGGCACCCCGCGAGGCAGAGGCTCGCGAGGAGCACGAAGCCACGCGCGGCGCGACCCGACCGTGTTACCGACACGTGACCAACAGCGAACGAAGCCTCCGAACGATCTCCTGTCATCGCATTCCTTTCGTCTGGGCGCGAAGCGCCGGCGCAGCTGCATGCCATGACGGTCGCGCGGCGTCCACGTCGGAGGCTCTATCCGAAGATCGGACCCGCTTCGTCGAAGCGGAGATCGCTGTCCGCGTCGGCCATGGTCACGAAGAGGCTCCTCGGGTCCCACGACAAGTTCGCGAGCACCGGCACCGGCGACCCGACCTCGAAGAACCATGCGCGCTTCAGCACCGCGTCGAAGGCCTCGACCGAGCTCGCCGTCGCGACGCCGTCGAATCCGCCGGCGCGGGCGAGCTCCTTCACCGCGCGGACGATCGCCACGAATGCCTGCGGGCACTCGGGCGCCGTCCGGAAGTCGACCAGCGACAGCACCGAGAGGCCGCGGCGCGACGCCGCCCGCACGACGAAGAAGCAGCTCGGATCGCCGTCGAGGAGGTAGGTGACATAGGTATCGGGCACGCCGAAGAAGCGCCACGCCAGGAACGCGGGCGAGCGGTCGAGCTCGAGCCGGCCGTCCGGCCACGGACGCTGCGCGACCCGCGCGACGTCGGCGACCGTCGCCTTCACGAAGCGCGCACCGCCGATCGCCAGCGCCGCGGGCGCCACGACCGGCCGGAGGCTCGCCTTGCCGCCGAGGGCGGCCGTCCCGAGCCCCACGAGACCGCGCACGCCGCGCACCCACAGGAACTTGCGCATCGTCCCGACCGTACGGATGCCGATCGCCGCGAACACCTTTGCGGCGGCCTCGCTGATGGTGACGCAGAAGAACGGGCTGTAGGCGCGGACGATCTTGAAGGCGAGCGCGCCGCCGGCGCGACTGTTGCGGGCGCTGTCTTTCACGAAGAGGTCGACGCCCATGAAGCCGCGGGCGCGCGTCCCGTCGTGATGGAACTCGATCGGCTGCAGAATGACCTGGCCGAGGATCGCGCCGTCGTCCTCCGCGACGACCGCGACGTCGGGCGCGTCCTTGGCCGCGAGCAGCGGGTTGTCGAGGATCTGGAACTGGAAGCGCGCCGGGACGGAGACGCGGGTCGGGAAGATCTCCTGGTTGAAGCGATAGAACTGCGGGTACCGCTCGGGCCGCAGCGCTTCGAGCTTCATGCCAGCGTGCGACCGTCGATCGTGCGGACGAGGTTCAGCTTCACCTCACGGCGCGGGTACTCGCGCGCGACGAAGTAGCGGTGCAGAAGCGCCGTCGAGAGCAGCAGGATGAACGCCTGGTTCTCGCGCTGGCTGATCCCGCCCGGCGGCGCGTTCCGCACCTTTTTGAGAAATTGCTGGCAGAAGGTGCCGTTCAGGAACGGCAGCTTCGCGAGCTCGTGCTCGGAGAAGAGCGCCTCGGTGTAATCGGCGTCGCTGGAGCCGAGGAACGCGCTCAAGTCGGGGGCGCGATACGGCTGCTTCGGCTTCTTGAGGATGCTCGGCGGCAGGGTGTCGGGGAACGCCTGTTTCAGGATCCACTTCTCGTCCATGTCGGGACCGAGCTTGAGGTCGTTCGGCAGCTGCGCCGCCCACTCGACGACGCGATAGTCGAGGAAGGGACACCGCCCCTCGACGCTGTTGGCCATGCTCATCCGGTCGCCCTGGGTCGAGAGCAGGTAGCCCGGCAGCAGCGTCTTCCACTCGAGCCACTGCGCGCGCTCGACGAGATCCAGTCGGCCGAAGACGGGATCGTTGTCCGCCACGTATCGCTTCAGATCGGCGAGCCCGTCGCGGCTCTGCTTCAGGAGACGCAAGCCGAAGAGCGAGTTGTGGAAGCGGAGCTCGTGCGAAAAGAGCCCGGGTGTCTTCTCCTGCGCGAACTGCCCGAACACCGACGCCAGCGCCTTGATGTTCCCCTCGTTGAAGTGCGGCAGGTACGGGTAGAGGCGGCGGAGCTTGTCGGCGTCGCGCTCGGGGTCGAAGCCGCGGCGGAGGATCGCCTCCTTGAAGATGTCGTAGCCGAGGAAGCTCTCGTCCGAGCCCTCGCCGGTGAGTACCACCTTGATGCCCTTCTCGTGCACGAGCTTCGAGAGCAGGAACATCGGCACGAAG
>CAZWAX010000465.1:0-4557 GCA_964631985.1 uncultured Polyangiaceae bacterium
TTGCCGTGCCCTCGGAGAGGGTGCGGCGTAGCTCCGCTACGCCTCCGCGTTCGCTCCGTCGCGCCTCGCATCTGCCCCGTTTTGAGCGACTTGCTGGGGGTGCTTCGTGCGCGTGGTGGGGGCGTCGCTTTGCTCCGCCCCAACATCTCATCTGACGACGTCGAACAAGGTCGCGCTCGCGGGGACGCTCCCCGTGCGGGCCGGCCTCCCGGTCGCGGGCCTCGAGGTCGTGGTCGATGTCGGCGGCGTGCAGCGGACGCTCACCCTCGATGCCAAGGGCAAGTCCACCCCGAAGGGCACCGACACCTTCGCGCTCGCGGTCAAGCTCGCCGACGGCGCGGTGGTCGCCAACCCGACGGCCAAGTTCACGCTCAAGATCGGCAAGGCGACGCTCGCGGGCCTGCTCTGCGACGAGGGCGTCGCCGCGGCCGTCACGGGCAAGAAGCAGCCGCGATCCATCACCGCGACCGTGCTCTTCGACGGCCGCCACTTCACGGCCGAGGTGCCGGTGACCTACGACAACGGCAGCGGGAAGAGCGCGAAGCTCAAACGCTGATCGGCACGTTCGCACCGGCGCCGGCGGACTGCACCGCGCCGGTGCGCGGAGCCCGGGCGCGACCCCCGGTCAGCTCGGCTTCGCGAACTTGAGGACGAAGCGGTCGCTCGTGCCGCGACGCTCACCGGCGGTGCGCGGGGACGCGTTCCAGTCGCGGGTATCGGCGGGGTTGCGCAGGAAGTCGGCGGCGGCGACCAAACGGAACCCGGCGGATTCGATCTCCTGGCGCACCACCTTCTCCTCTATTCGGTGGAGCGTCTCGACCTCGGTTGCGCCGGTCCCTGCTCTCCCTGAGTGGTCGACGATCACGTAGACGCCGCCGGGACGGAGCGCCGAGTAGACCGCGCGGTTCATCCTGGCGCGGTCGGTCTTCATCCAGACGGTGTCGTGGTAGAGCATGACGTTGACGACGGCATCGAGGTCGGCGGCTTCGGCCGGCAGCGGGTCGTCGAACTCGCGATCGACGCGCACCACCGGCTTCATCACCGGCTTCGTGAGGCGCTCGGTCCACGGTTTCTCCGCGAAGCGCTCGCGAATGAATTGGTTGTTCTGCCCGTAGACGACGCCGTTCGGCGCGACCGCGCGGGCGAGGAGCTCGGTCGTATAACCGAATCCGGCACCGATCTCGGCGATGCGCATGCCCGGGCGGGCACCGATGAAGGCGAGCAGCTCCGCGGGATGGCGTCCGGCGTCGAGCGCCCGATCGGCGGCCGAGCGGTCGGGCGCGTCGAGGATCGCGGCGGTGTCGAGATTCTGGAAGGGTGCCGAGGGGGGACGAATCTGCGTCTTGGTCTTCACGCAGCCGGCGGCCGCGACCAGCAGCGCGACGACGACGAGGTGCAACACGACGGTGGGTTTTCGCATGGGCGCCGGAGTATCCCACGCCCGGTGGAGGTTCAACGGAGGCCGGCGGTGTGCGCGGCGGGCGCCACGCGGGCCGCACGCGCGAGGGTCCAGAAGATCCAGACGTGCGTCGCGATGACGAGCGGCACGAAAAACGTCGGCAGGAGCGAGAGCGGAAGCCGCAACAGCGCCCGCATCGAGCTCGGATCGGCGGCGGCGAGCCGCCCCGCGGTCACGACGACGAAGAGAATGTCGACGAGGCCGACGACGTTCCAGGCGAGCAGGACGCCCCGGCGCGCGACCAATCCGGGGACGAGCAGCAACGCCACCGCGCCGGTCGCCACCGCGATGTCGCCCCAGCCACCTTTGACCGCGAAGTCGTACGGCAGCTGACCCCGACCGTGGAGGACCAGGAAGTAGATCCCGACGAAGCGTCCGAGGTGCACGGCGATCAACCGACGCACGTCGAGGCTCGCGAGCCAACGGCGAAAGCCCGGGAGGGCGACGCTGTTCAGCAGCAACAGCGCCGTCAGGCCGACGAGGATCACCTGCGGCGCGGGCGGCTCGAGCACGGCGAGACGGCCCGAGTCGCCGAGCGCGTACGCGGCGAAGAACCAGAGCATGAGGGCAGCGGGATAGAAGCGGTCGGCGCGCATCGGCGGGGGATCGTGTCAGGCCCTGAGGTAGCTCGCCAGCAAGCGCACGATTTCCTCGACGTAGACGTCGAGCTCGTGGTGGCGGTCGCGCTCGCCGTGGACGACGAGGTTGTGGGTGAGCGCTTCGACCGTCTTCACGACGACGGCCGCGGCGAGCGCGGGGTCGGGGACGGTGACCTCGGGTCGGGAGCGGAGCAGGGCCTCGACGGAATCGGTGATCCGCGCCTCCATCTCGGCGAGGAGCACGCGCAGCGGGCGCGGCAACGGCGCCTCCTCGAAGAGCACGCGGTGGAGCTCCCGCTCGTGACCGTGCAGCTCGACCATGGCCTTCACGAGATGGCGGATGATCGCGGGGAGCGACAGCGAGGCGCCCGCGATCTCGGCGGCGGCACGCCCGAGGACCGCCTCGCCCTCGCGAATGTGCGCCTCCATCAGCGCGACCAGCAACGCATCCTTGCTCGGAAAATACTCGTAGAGGCTGCCGACCGAGACACCGGCCCGCTCGGCGATGTGGTTGGTGGTGGCGCCGGCGTAGCCGCGGCGGGCGAAAACCTGAGCCGCGGCCTTGAGCACGACCTCGACGGTGCGTTGCGAACGGGCCTGAAGCGGCCGTTTTCGCGGGCGAAGCTGGGTCTGGCGGGAGGCGGAGGGCATGCGCGGCAAACCCGAGTAGCGAATCCGAGTAATTGCTCGTATCTTCCCGGCACCCAGGAGGTCAACCCCGATGCCCGTCACCGCCCTCGTCGCCTACGCCGTTTTTTTCGCGCTCGCCTTCGGCCTCCGCGCCGTCCTGCACTACCGTCGGACCGGCACCACCGGCTACGTCGGACTTTCGGGACGGGCCTTCTCGACCGAATGGTGGGCCGGCGTGCTCTTCGGCGTCGCCGTGGTCACCGGTGGGCTGGCACCGGTGGCGCAGCTCCTCGGGCTCGTCCGACCCTTCGCAGGAGCGGGCGTCGCGGTGAGCTACGGCGCGGGACTCGCGTTCACGGCGGTCGGGATCGCCGGGACGCTGTGGTCGCAGCTCGCGATGGGGAACTCCTGGCGCGTGGGCGTCGACCACACCGCACGCACCGAGCTCGTCTCGCGCGGTCCGTTCCGCTTCGTGCGGAACCCCATCTTCACCTGGATGACGTTCGCAAGCGCGGGGCTCATGCTGCTGGCGCCAAACGTCCTCGCGGTCGCCTCGTTCGTGACGCTGCTGATCGCGCTCGAGATCCAGGTGCGTGCGGTCGAGGAGCCCTACCTGCTGCGGACCCACGGGGACGCGTATCGTCGCTACGCCGCGACGACCGGACGCTTCGTCCCCGGGATCGGGAGGCTCGCGTGAGCTCCCCCGAGGCGACCCCGCGCGACTTCGTCCCGGCCCTCGGCAGCGACTGGCTGACACCGCTCTACGATGCCGTCGCCTGGCTCCTCGGCGAGCGTACGATCAAGCGCGACCTGATCCGGCAGGCGGCGATCGCGCCCGGCCACGACGTCCTCGACCTCGGCTGCGGCACTGGGACGCTCGCGCTGCTCGTGAAGGAGGCGCATCCGGACGCGCACGTGAGCGGGGTCGACATCGACCCGCGGATCCTCGCCATCGCCCGCGGCAAGATCGCCGCGGCGGGCGCCGAGATCCGGCTGGTCGAAGGGTCGGCGACCGCGCCGCCGCTGCCGCCGGCATCGTTCGACCGCGTGCTCAGCACGCTCGTGCTGCACCACCTGACGACGCCGCAGAAGCGCGAGGCGCTCGCCGCCGTCCGTCGCCTGCTCCGTCCGGACGGCGAGCTGCACGTGGCCGACTGGGGGAAACCGCAGAACGCGCTCATGCGGGTCGCCGCGCTGAGCTTCCGCTGGTTCGACGGCGACGAGACCACGGGCGCGAACCTGCGGGGGGAGCTTCCGGCATTGATCGCGGCGGCGGGCTTTCGCGACGTGCGGGAGACCGAACATCGCATGACGCCGCTCGGTACCCTCACCTACCTCCGCGCCCGCGCGGCGTGAACGGCGCGCGGTCTCACTCGCCCATCGTCGCGACGTAGAGGTCGCGGATCTCCTCGATGTGTCGATCGAGGTCCTCGAGCTTCCAGTCGCTCGTGGGGATCGGCGGGTGCACGACGACCTCGATGGTCGTCGGCCGCACGATGATGCCGTGCTTCGGCAACGCGTCGAGCGTGTTGCGAAGCACGATCGGCACGATCGGGACGCCGGCGGCCATGGCCATGTGGAATGCACCCTTCTTGAAGCGACCGAGGTGTCCGGTCGCGCTGCGCGTGCCCTCCGGTGCCAAGACCAGCGAGAGCCCTTCGCGGATCGACTCGACGACGGGCCTCAGCGCGGCGACCGCCTTGTCGTGGTTGAAGCGATCGATGAACACCGTGCCAGCGGCGGCGAAGACGGGGCCGAAGATCGGGTTCCGCCGCACCTCCTGCTTGGCGACGGCGATGATGTCGCGGCGGAGCAGCCGGCAGAGCACGAGCATGTCGACACCGCTCTGGTGGTTGAAGATGAAGACGG
>CAZWAX010000466.1:0-4548 GCA_964631985.1 uncultured Polyangiaceae bacterium
CGCGGCGGCGGCGCCGGGCGGCGTCGCCACGAGCTGCGTCTTCACGCGATCGATGCGGGTCCGGGTTTCGTCGTCGGTCGCGAGCTCGCGTGCCTTGTCGAGCGAGGCGAGGGCCTTCTCGCGGTCCCCCTTGGCCTCGTAGGCGAGGCCGAGGTTGAAGTGCGCCTGCAGGAAGGTCGGCTTCGCGGCGATCGCCTCGTGGTAGGTGGCGACCGCTTTGTCGAGCTGGCGCTGATAGAGGTACGCCGTCGCCAGATCGGTCCGGACGCTGGCGTCGTCGGGGGTCCCCTTCAAGTAGCGTTCGTACTGCGCGGCCGCGAGGTCGAACTTCTGTTGATCGTAGTAGACGTTGCCGATGCCGCGGATCGCGTCGGCGTCGTCGGGCGCGAGCGAGAGCACGTGCTGCCACGATTCGAGCGCCTGGGTCCCGTAGCTCGGCTCCATCTCGCCGGCGCGCGCTTGCACCTGCGCGAGGCTCTTCCACGCGGCGGCGTCCTGGGGCGCGGCCTTCGCCTTTTCGGCGAGCTGCGCGATGAACTTCTTGGCTTCGTCCGGCAGCCCGACCGGAGGATGATCGCCGGGCATCTCGGTGCCGGCGGCGGGACCCGGAGCGCCCGCTCCGGCGCTCGCGCTGGTCTTGCCGCGACCCGGGGCGCTGGAGGTGGAGGCGGGTTGCAGGACGCTGATCCAGGCCAAGAGCCCGGCCGCGAGGAAGAACGTCAAGACGACGAGCCCGGGCACTTGCGCGCGGAAGCTCGTCGGCGTTGCCGGCGCCGCGCCGACCGCGACCCCGCACCCCGCGCAAAAACGCGCGTTCGCCTGCAGGCGCGTACCGCACGCCGAGCAGAAGCGCGCTCCGCCGTCCGTGGCCTCGGCCGCCGTCATTTGTGGCCGACCACGAGCATCGAGATCAGGCCGGGCGGCAGCACGTCGGCTTCGACGCGCGTGAAGCCGGCCGCCGCGAGCCAATCGCGGATCTCGGCGAACGCGTAGTCGCGTCCGCGGGTGAAGAGCAGCATCGCGATCGAGAAGATCGCGGCCGGGGCCGGACTCGTTCCCGACTCGTCGGTGACGTGGTCCTTGATCATCACGCGTCCGCCGGGCACGAGCGCGCCGTGGATCTTGCGCATGAGAGCGCGGTTCGTCTCCTCGTCCTCGCCGTGGATGATGTTGGAGAGGAACACCAGGTCGTGGCCGGTCGGCAGCGGGTCGCGGAGGTAGTCGCCGGCGACGAGCTCGATGCGGTCGGCGACGCCGCTCGCGTCGACGTGGCGACGGGTGACCGCGAGCGTGCCGGGCAGGTCGAAGATGGTCGCGCGGAGCGCGGGATGGCGGCGACAGAGCTCGATCGCGTACGTGCCCGGCCCCGCGCCGACGTCGAGCAGGCGGCGCACGTCGCGGAGATCGAGGGTCTCGGCGAGCACGCGGGCGTCGCCGCGCGCGGTGACGAGGCTCGCCATCGCGTCGATGAAGCGGGCCGTGTCGTCGGCGTTCGACTGGAACATGTCGGGATCGCGGGCGGGCTTGCCGGTGCGGACGGACTCGGCGAGGTTGCTCCAGAGGGGCCAGAGCGACGCGTCGAACTTCACGTAGTTGGCGTACGACGTCGGCGACGTGCTGGCGAGATGGGTCTTGGCGATCTCGGTCTCCTTGAACAGGTCGCCGTCCTTCCGCACCAAACGCATGGCGACGAGCGCATTCAGCAAAAGCGCGGTCGCGCGCGTGTCGGTCCCGGCCGCGACGGCGATCGCTGTGGCATCCCGGCCGGCGGCGTCGAGCTGATCGAAGAGCCCGAGCGTCACGGCGGTTTGCAGGATGCGCGCTTCGGCATACCCGCCATTGATGCGGGCAAGCTCCCGAAATTCCATCGCGGCTATGTAACAGGTCGATCTGGGGCTTGCCAGACGAGCACGGCACGCGGTCGCGACGATGTGTGATAAGAGCGCCGGCCGACGGCACGCGATGGGGGGACGCGAACACGGCGGGGTGCGGGGGGAGACCCGAGCGAGGCGCCGGCTCGCGGCGGCGTCGACCTGGGTCGCCCGTCCGGCCGTGCATCTGACGGCGCTCGTCGTCATCGCGGCGCTGCTCGGGCTCGGCGGCGTCGCGCGCGTGCCGCTCGACGGCGACCCGGCGATGTACGGCACCATCGCGCGCACCATTCTCGACACCGGCGAATGGACGCATCTCACGTTCAACGGGGTGCCGTACGTCAACAAGCCGCCGTTGCACTTCTGGCTGAACGCGCTCGTCTTCCAAATGATGGGGCGGAGCACGTTCACCGCCGTCCTGTTGCCCGGTTTGCTCGGGGTCGTGTGCACGCTGCTCGTCTACGGGCTGGTGCGGCGGACGCTCGACGACCGGGAGACGGCCTTCCTGGCGGCGATCGTCTACGTGACGACGCCGGAGGTGGCGCACTGGAGTCGCGGCGTGCATCTCGAGACGCTGGTCACGGCGTGGGTGCTGGTGGGGCTCCTCGCCGCCCATCGGTCGGTGGCGGAGCCGAGCGGCGTGCTGTGGCTCGCGCTCGCGGCGATCGGGGGCTGGTTCGCGAAGGGGCCGCAGGGACTGTTCCCGGTCGCCGTCGCCGTCGTCTTGTGGGCGCACGCGGGGGTTCTGGTGCGCCGCGTGTTCTCGGTGTGGAGCGCCATCGGCGTCGTCCTTGCGCTCGCGACCGTCGGCCCCTGGCTCGTGGCGCGACTCGAGGAGGGGAGCGGTTTCGCCCGCGCGTATTTCGGCGGGCAGATCGGAAACGTGCTCTTCGAGAGCGGGAGCCAGGGGCGGGGGACGCTCTGGTATCTCTGGAAGCTGCTGCGCACCTACTGGCCATGGCTCCCGGCGGCGCTCGTCGGCATCGGGATGCTCGCGCGGCGCTGGCCGACGTCGCTCGGCGCGCGGCTCTGGCTCGTGTACGGCGCGATCGTCCTGATCGTGATCTCCGCCGCGGCGGGTAAGAAGAGTCGCTATCTCTTCCAGCTCTATCCTGCGCTCGCCGCCGCGGCCGGTGTGGCCCTCGCACGCCTCACGCGTCGGGTGCCGGCGCTGCCCGCGGGGCTGCTCGCGGCAGCCGCGATCGCGACCATCGTGGTGGCGGCGATCGGCGAGCACGTCTCCCGTTCGCAGCGCGAGCACAGCGCGGCCGGTCTCGCGATCGCCGCGGCGCTGCCCGCGGATGCTCCAATCTGGCTCACCCACGCCGTGCAATACGGCCAGCCGCAGCTTGGGAAGATCGTCGGATTCTACGGTCCGTCACGGTTGCGCACCTGTCGGGCGACCTGTGCCGAGGAGGCCGAGCCCGGCGCGAGCATCGTCGCGCGCGATGACGAAGCGGCGCTCGTCGCGCGGGGGATCGGCGGGGAAATCCGCGTCCGCCATGGGATCCTCGCCGTCGTGGAGCGCCCGCCGGCAGCGGATTTTCGTTGACTCCTGTCAGGGCCCTCCCTAGATAGAGCCGCCAGCGCACTGGTCTTTGGTCGATGTAACCATCGAGGAGGAGGGGGTCCCATGGTCAACGTGCTTCGCGCCGGCGTGGTTGCGGCGATGGTCGGCCTTGCGGCTTCGGCTTCGGCGGACGTGGCGCCGGGCGACGTGATCGACAAGACCAACGTCGCCAAAGCGAAGGAGCTGATCTCGCCCGCGATCGAATGGTGCGTGAACCAGGGCATGACCATGAAGATCATCGCGCCGAAGCCGATCGGGTGGCCGAAGGCGTACCACGAGGCGACCGAGAAGTACGCGAACCAGGTGAAGCTCGCCGAGAACGGGCTCGCGCTCCAGCGGCACGTCGCGGGCGCGCCGTTTCCGAAGATCGATCCGGCCGATCCCAAGATGGCGCTCAAGGTGATGTGGAACTACGAGTACCGGCCCTATCCCGGCACCGACGACTTCGTCGAGTACGACTTCCCCGCCGAGACCGGCGCCGTCGGCGGCGGCAAGCCCATGCAGGTCGAGCGCTACTACTGGATCGGCGAGTCGCGCCGCCTCTACTACAACAGCCGGCTCTACGTGGACCCCAAGCCCGAGCTGCCGAATCCGGAAGGCATTCGCTTCAAGGAGGTGCTCGGACCGCTGGTGGCGCCCTTCGACTTGAAGGGCATCGGGGCGCTCGAATACCGTTACGTCGACGCCTCCAAGCAGGACGACACCTGGCTCTACGTGCCGTCCCTCCGCCGCGTGCGCCGGCTCTCGACCGCGCAGCGCTCCGACTCGCTCTTCGGCCAGGACACCGATCCGGATTCGTACTGGGGCTACAACGGCCACATCGCGTGGTCGGAATGGAAGTTCCTCGGCGAGAAGGACATGCTCGGCATCCTGCACGGCGAGCACTTCCCGCAGAAGCGCTGCGCAGGTGAAGCCGACTACCTGATGTGCGACGCCTGGGAGAAGCGCCGCATGTACGTCGTCGAAGGGGTGTCGAAGCTCCCGCAGTACGCCTACGGCAAGCGCGTGCTCTTCATCGACAAGGAGGCGTTCGTCGTCGCCTATTCCGACATCTACGACCGCAACAACGAGCTCTGGAAGGTGTGGATCGACAACCACCAGTTCCGC
>CAZWAX010000467.1:0-4541 GCA_964631985.1 uncultured Polyangiaceae bacterium
CTACGCCGCACAAGCGAACGACCGAGCAACGACGCAGATCGGCCTTTTTCAGCAATCTGCTAGGCGATTGGTTGGTGCAGCTTCACGGGCGGCTCATGGGCGCCGCGCATCTTGAGGTTGAGCATCTCCACGAACACCGAGAACGCCATCGCGAAGTAGATGTAGCCCTTCGAGATGTGCTGATCGAAACCCTCGGCGATCAGCGTGACCCCGATCAGCAGGAGGAAGCTGAGGGCCAGCATCTTGATCGTCGGATGCCGCTCGACGAAGGCGCTGATCGAGCCGGCGAACACCATCATGAAGGCGACGGCGCAGATCACCGCCGCGATCATGATCGCGATCTCGTCCACCATCCCGACGGCCGTGATCACCGAGTCGAGCGAGAACACGATGTCGAGCAGCATGATCTGGATCAGGACGCTGGTGAACGACGGATGCGAGGCGGCCGACGCATGGCCGGTGTCGCCTTCGAGCTTCTGGTGGATCTCGTGGGTGCTCTTGGCCAGCAGGAAGAGCCCGCCGAGCAGCAGGATCAGGTCGCGCCCCGAGATCTCGTTCTGCAGCACGACGAAGAGCGGGGCGGTCAGCCGGATGATCCACGAGAGCGAGAGCAGCAGCAGAATGCGGGTCAGCATCGCGAGGCCGAGCCCGATGAGCCGCGCTTGCCGCTGCTGCGCGGCCGGGAGCTTCGACGCCAGGATCGAGATGAAGATGATGTTGTCGACGCCGAGGACGATCTCGAGCGACAACAACGTGAGGAAGGCGACCCAGTTCTCGGGATTCGAGAGGAGCTCGAGATTCATGGCGACGCTAGATACGCGCCGCCGCGCCCGCTGGCAATGCGGGTTCGCCGCTGCCGGCAACGCGCCGGCAGCGGCGAATGGCTAATCCTTGTACTTGACGCCGCAGCCGTACGGGGCGCTCGAGGCGGTCGTCACCGGCTTGCCGGCCGAGGCCTCGTCGTAGGCGGTGCGGACGAAGTTCTTCGCGGTGGCGGCGTCGGCGACGTCGGAGGACGGGTTGTCGTCGATCGCGCCGGCGTAGATCAGCACGCCCTTGTCGTCGATCACGTACATGTGGGGGGTCGTCTTGGCGCCGTACGCCTTGCCGACGGTTCCCGCGGGATCGAAGAGCACGTCGGTCGGCGTGGCCTTCTGCGCGGCGAGGTAGGCCTTCTCTTCGTCGGCGGTGACGTGGCCCTGCTTGCCGGGGGCCGACGAGATCACGCTCAGCCAGACCGCGCCCTTGCCGGTCAGCTCCTTCTGGAGCTTCTGCATGTTGCCGCTTTCGTAATGCTTCTTCACGAACGGGCAGCTCTGGTTGTGCCACTCGAGCACGACGTACTTGCCCTTGAACTCCGCGAGCGAGCGCGACTTGCCGGCGAGATCGGTGGCGGTGAAGCCGGGCGCGGGTTGGCCGACCTTGGCGATGTCGGCGACGGCGACGGACGACGTCGCGAGCCAGGTGGTCGCGGCGACGGCGGTGACGATCAGACTGCGTTTCCAGACGGACGGGTTCATGTCGTGCTCCTTCTGAGCTGTGGCGGTTCGAGCTTCTCGAGCTCGGCGATGACGATGGTGGGTGTGAGGATCTGGGGCAGGATCTTCGGCGGCTCGTTCTCGCGGCCGCTGTAGAGCACGTAGAGCGGCACGCCGTCGCGGCCGAACTCCTGCAGCGCGCGGGTGATCTCGGCGTCGGGCCGGGTCCAGTCGGCACGGATCGCGACGACGCCGAGCTGCCGCATCTTGTTGATGACCTCGGCGGTCTCGAGCGCGACCTTCTTGTTGACCTGGCAGGTGACGCACCAGGCGGCGGTGAAGTCGACGAACACCGGACGGCCCGCGGCGCGGAGCTCGGCGAGGCGGGCGGTCGAGAACGGCTCCCAGGCGAAGTCGTCGACGGCAACCGCCCCCGCTGCGACCGCAGCGTCGCCGGCGACTGCGCTTCGCGCCGGTGGATCGACCGGGCGGATCGTCGAGCCGAGCAGCAAGGCGACGGCGAGCGCCCCCCCCGCGACGACGCGCGCCGGCGTGCCCGGAAAGCGTCCGGTCACCCAGGCGGCGAAAGCGATCAGGACGAGACCCATGAGGATCGCGCCGACCGCGTGCGGTCCGGCCTGGACGCTCGCCACCCACACCAGCCAGACGACGGTCGCGAGCAGCGGAAACGCGAGCAGCTGCTTCAACGTCTCCATCCAGGCGCCGGGGCGGGGGAGGCGCGACGCGAGCGCGGGCACGAACGTCACGAGCACGTAGGGGCTCGCGAGGCCGAGCCCGAGGCTGGTGAAGACCGCGAGCGCCACGGGCGCCGACTGGCCGAGCGCGTAGCCGATCGCCGTCCCCATGAAGGGCGCCGTGCACGGGGTCGCGACGACGGTCGCGAGCACGCCGGTGAAGAACGCCGCACGGTCGCCGTCGCCGACCGTCAGGTGCTGGCCGACCCCCATGATCGAGCCGCCGACCGTGACGACGTCGAGCAGCACGAGCGCCATCCAGAAGAAGAGCCCGGCCAGCGCGGCGATGACGAGCGGGTCCTGCAGCTGGAACCCCCAGCCGAGCTCGGCGCCGCCGGCGCGCGCGGCGAGCAAGAGTCCGGCGAGCGCCCAGAACGAGACGACGATGCCGGCCATGTAGACGAGGCCGTGGCGGCGGACGCGGCGGCGCGCTTCGCCGGCGAGCCCGACGAGCGACAGGGCCTTCAGCGCCAGTACCGGGAAGACGCAGGGCATGAGGTTCAAGAGCAGCCCGCCGACGAACGCGAGCGCCAGCGGCGTGAAGGAGAATCCCGTCATCGCGGCGACCACGGGCGTATCGAGCGTGTACGCATGCGCGCCGATCCGCAGCACGCCGGCGAGCGTCGCGGGCGGCGTCGTCCGCGGCGTCAGCGCGAGCCGGAAGCCGCCGGGCTCGCGGATCACGGTCTGCTCGGCCGACGGGTCGAGCGCGTCGCGCTCGGCCGCGAAGAAGAAGGGCGTGGCGCCTTCGAACGTGGCGCCGCGGACGGCGAGCGTCACGCGGTCGGCGTCGGTCTCGGCCCGCACCTGCCACCCCGCGGGTGGCGCGACCGGTAGGCGGCGCTCGTCGAAGAGCTTCGCGACGGCCGGCGCCACGGCGCCGCCGCCCCCGACCGGCAACGTGTGCGTCAGGGTGGCTCCGCCCGGAATGCACTCGTCCTCGTCGCAGACGAGCCACTTCGCCTGGGCGCGGAGCGAGAGCGGCGCGTCGGTGGCGACGTCGCGTGCGACCGTGACGGGCGCTGCCAGCAGCATCTCGCCCGCGTAGGCGAAATTGACGAGCGACCCGAACGGAATGCGCTCGGGCGCCGGCCACTCGAGCTCGCCCACGGCGAGGCCCGGCGGCAGCATCCATTGAATGCGCGGCGCCTCCCCCGAGTCGCCGGGATTCCGCCAGTAGACGTGCCAGCCCGGCTCGGGAACGAACCGAACCCCCAGTCGGAAGGTGTCGCCGGGCCGCGCGCTCGCGACATCGGTCACGAGCTCGACGCTCACATGCTTGGCCGCCACCATCACGGCATCGGCTGCAGGCGTTCCGCCGCAGAGCCATCCCGCAGCAGCGATGCCGAGCATCCCGATGACCCGGAGGCGTCGGCCGCACATGCCGCGGTCGGAGTCGACGACGCCGCGCATGTGCCCATCAGTAGCGAAACGCCCGCCCTCGTCTAGTCCCCTTGACGGCACACGCGCCGTGCCGCGGGGCGCGATCGAATAGTTGCTCTCCCGTCGGGTTCGTAGTTACCTGGCCCCGTGGCCGGCTACTTCGCGAACATCAAGGAAACCGTGACCACCATCTTCGAAGGGATGGCGATCACCTTCTCCCACTTCGTGCGTCGGCCCTACACCGTGCAGTACCCCGACCGCATCCCGATCCGGATCCAGGACACGTTGCCGTTCCGCTACCGGGGGATCCTCGCGGTCGACCTGGAGATCTGCACCGGGTGCCTCGCTTGCGAGCGCGCCTGTCCGATCGACTGCATCGTGATCGACGCGCCGAAGGACAAAGAGACCCGGCAGATGACGCTGAACCGCTTCGACATCGACATCGCCAAGTGCATGTACTGCGGGCTCTGCAGCGAGATCTGTCCGACCGGCTCGATCCACCATACCTCGGAGTTCGAAGGCGCGGACTTCACCTTAGAGAGCATGCTGCGGCGCTACGTGCGGACGCCGGTCGCCGCCTACAAGCCGAAGAAGGTCGCGGAGACGGATCCGGTGCTGGCACCGATCCTCGAGCGCGGCATGACCTACGTCGAGGATTTCGCTCCCGCCGTCGCCGCGCCGGCGCCGCAAGCCGCGCCCGCACCCCAGGTCGCGCCGACGCCCAAGGCCGCGCCCGCGGCCGACGAGTAGAGCCCGCCGGACGCCCGGCCGGCGAGAACGCATGGCACTACACGCGCTGCTCGTCGCCAACCGGGGGGAGATCGCGATCCGCGTGCTGCGGGCCGCGGCCGAAGCAGGACTCCGGACGGTCGCCGTCTACTCGGAGGACGACGCCGCCTGGCCGCACGTCCGCATTGCGGACCGG
>CAZWAX010000468.1:0-4537 GCA_964631985.1 uncultured Polyangiaceae bacterium
CGACATCGGCGACCTGGCCGGCCTGGATGAAGAAACGCGCGAAGCGAAACGCGAACCGATGCGTCGGTGACCACGTGAGCGACGCCCCCGGCTTGTGCATGCCGATGGCGGCGACCCGCTCCTCGACACCGAGGCGCCGCAGCGGTGGGATGCCCGCCGGGATCAGCGACTCGCCGACGACCAGCTCGGGCCGCCGCTCGTCGTCGAAGAGCACGACGTCGTGCCCGTCCTGCGTCAGCAACGTCGCGAGCGCCGCCCCCGCCGGCCCCGCCCCGACGATCGCCACCCGCAGTCCCCGCGCGCCCGTCATGCGCACCGCTTACCGAAGCCCATCACCCCCGACAAGGCGATGGCACGGGTGGAGGTGTCCCAGCGCGATTCCCGCGGGGCGCACTCTGAAGCGGAGGCAGCACGCGATCCCTGACCCACCCGCCGGCGACACCGAACGAAGACGGCTCGCGACAGACCAAGACTCCGGTGCATCGGAGACCCGCCCGCCCGGGTTCGGTCGTCAGGCATCGTGAGCGAGGGGCCCGAATTCACTTCGGGCCCCGAGGCCCATCGGAGCACGGCGTCGAAGGCGCCGCGCGCACGGGGGCGAAATCTATTGATTCTTCGCTTTGAACCGCGCGATCGAGTTGGTCGCCGCCGTCGTGTGCGTCGAGCTCCAGCAGGTGGTGTCGTTCAGCAGCTGGACGATGACGTTCGGTTGCTTGGCGAAGGGCAGACCGGGAAGCGCGAGCGGTTGACCCTTGCCGCGTACCTGGACGCCCGCGTGGCCTGCGGTGCCTTTGGTCAGCACGATCGACTGCAGACCACCCGTCGTCGCCGTCGTGTCGCGGAAACGAAAGCCGCGCGTGCTGCCCTTCCAGCGCGAGCCCG
The DNA here is from genome assembly GCA_964631985.1 of uncultured Polyangiaceae bacterium. GTDB lineage: Bacteria > Desulfobacterota > Binatia > UTPRO1 > UTPRO1 > UTPRO1. The sequence continues at coordinate 883 of CAZWAX010000468.1, forward strand.
GCGGAATCACCTTGGTCATGCGGCGTTGCGGAACGCCGGCGACGCTGTCGTAGACGCAGAGCACGTACGGGGTGACGGTCGTCGGATTGCCGAGCTCCGCGAGCGTGGTCGCGCTCCCCTTGCGCCAGGTCCACCCGAAGCGATCGCGGGTGTCGGGGCTGCGATTGTCGATCGCGAGCAGGGCCGATCCCGCCGGCGACGACTTGCAGGTGAGCGCTGGCGCGACGCCGGCGCACGCTCCGGCCTGACACGTATCGGGGCGGCTGCACGGATCGCCGTCGTCGCACGGGGTGCCGTTCGCGAGCGGGCTCGTGTCGCAGACGCCCGCTTGGCAGGTGTCGGGACCGGTGCAGGCATTGCCGTCGCTGCACGGTGTGCCGTCGCCGAGCGGCGTGCCGACGCAGCTGCCGGCCTGACACGTCTCCGCCGTGGTGCACACATTGTCGTCGTCGCACGGGTTGCCGTCGCTGCCTGGTGCGGAGCAGGTGGTGCCGAACGTGGTGACGGTGAGCTGATATGCGCCCGCCCCCGAGAAGTGGTCGACGAGCACGTGCCACGTGCCCGTCGCGGGGGCCGCGATGTCGCACACGCCGAACTGGTTCGGGCCGAAGCGTCCGCAATCGTAGACGCTCGTGGTGGGGACGCTGCCGGCTTTGACGTAGAGATCGAAGTCGCTGGGGCCGTCGTCGACCGCGTTCAGCGCAATGCGGACCCGGTTGGTGCCGTTCGGCACCGTGAACGAGTGGAAGACCTCGTCCGTGACGCCGTCGAGCTCGCCGTCGAAAGCGATGACGTTCGCCCCCGGCCCGCCGACTTGCGGACCGGTGCCGCAGCTGGTGTTGGCGAGATCGGCGCCACCCTGGGTTTGGATGAACGACCGATAGTTGTAGACGCTCGCGTCGTAGCTGTGGTCGGTCGGCTGGCAGCTCGACGCCGAGCCGCCCGAGGTGATGCCGGCGACGCGCGGGCCGAAGCCGAGGTCCACGAAGAGTGGACCGCCCGAGTCGGCGTTGCACGTGTTGGAGTTGCTGCCGGGAGGGCCCTTCGGCTCGACGAAGTCCCAACAGACCGACGTCGTGTCGGAGCCCGGCGGAGGAATCGTGGCGCAGGCGGCGGTCACGACGTTGCCGGCCCGCTTCAAGCCGTAGTCGTACAGCACGCCGCCGGCGCGGCCGTACCCGGCGATGGCCCCGGTCGTGCCGAAGGGCACCGGAGCACTGCTCTCGATGGCGGAGGGTGCGAGGCCGTCGACCGCGGCCACGAGCTTCAGCACCGCCACGTCGGCGGCCGGAAAATCGTACTCCGGGTGCAGGGCGATGCTCATGACCGAGAACAGGCCGGCGTTCGGCAGGAAAACGTGGAGCACGCCGGGCGTCAGACCCTCGACGCAGTGACCCGCGGTGAGAAAAGTGGAGCAGCCGATCAAGGTGCCCGAGCACCGCATGCTGGCCGTATCGGCGTCCGCCCCGAGCAGCAGCGCCCCCGTGGTGGCGTAGCTGCTGGTGAGGACGCCGTTCACGATTCGGGGCTGCACGTCGGGGAGGCTGTCGGCTCCGGCGTTTCCCGCCATCAGCGCGAGCATCAGCACGCCGAGCACGTGGCGGAAGACGGATGGCATGCGAAGGCGGACCGGGATACCGGTGGCAGGGGGAGCGGTGGCCATGGAGAAACCTCACCGTAGCGCGCCGCCGGCTCCGGGTGAAGGCAAAAATCAGATTTTTTCGGCCGCCCGGCGGGCCTTGAGCACGCGAATGACGAGCGCCGGGCCCCCCTGACCGTCCGAGATCGTGATGCGGCCGGGAAGCAGCTCTGGGCCCGTCGAGGGATACTCCTCGAGCACGGCGGAGAGCAGGGTCCGGCCGGTCGGCCCCGTATAGTCCTCGCGCACCGGGCGAAGCGCCTCGTCGACGGTCGTCGTCGCCGTGAGCTCGTCGGTCACCCGGCAACTGACGGACGCGGGTCCGGCGGTGCGGCAACGCGCGCGATCCATCTTCGACCGGAACAAGAGCGCGAGCGCGACGATCATGCGCTCGTCGTCCGGCGTCGTGCCGGCGGCGAGCGCGGCCAGGTCGATGCGTCCGTCCTTCCGTTCGCCACGGAGCGGCAGAGTGAGGCGGAAGGTGTCGCCCGCGGTGGCGAGGTCGAGCACCGTGACCCCGAACGGTGAGTGCACCTGCAGGCGCAAATGCTCGGCGTCGTCGATCGCGAGGTCGGCCGGCGAGGCGAGGCGGGCGGCCGGTGGCCCGGCGGTCGCCCGTACCGACAGGTTCAGCCGCATCCCGGCGAGCGCGCGCTCCCGCGCGACGCCGGCGGAGATGATCGCGGCGGCATCGTGGGTGGGGAGGCGGCTCGGGCGTGTCAGCAGGCGCGCGCATCCCGGCATGGCGGCGAGCACCAGCGCCAGGACGAGCACGAGACGCGCGCGCCGACGGCGATCGGGGGACGGCGTCACGCGGGAGCGGGACTCGAGCCGGGCGGGAAGGCAAGCGTCAACGCGGCGGTCGCGCAGGTGCGCGCCCCGACGCTGGCGCGCGCGCGGATGCGTGCCATGCCGGCATAGCGGCGGACCACCGTGATCTCGACCTCGAGGGCGTCGCCGATCGCGGCGCTGCCGGCGATCGCGCAGTGGTCGATCGCGGCCAGGACCGCGCCGCGCTCGCGCAGCTCCGGCTCCTGCCGCCCGAGCACGATGCCGGCGCCCTGGGCCATCGCCTCGACGAGCAGGATCGGCGACAGCTCGCCCGTCGGTCCGAGCAACGGGTCGGCGGCCGTGACGTGCTTCAGGAAACGGCCGGTCGGCCCGTCGATCGCGACGATGCGATCGAGCAGAAGGAAGGGCGGCGTGTGGGGCAGGAACTCGGCGGCCGGATCGCCGGCGGCGGCGAGACGTGAGCTCGGCATGGTCAGGGGCCTTTCGTGCCCGGCGGCGCGAAGCGCGCCGGATCGAGTGCGGGATTGAGGGCGACGCGTTCGAGGCGAATGGTGGTGCGATCGCCGCCACGCTCGCGGAGCGCGACCGTCGTCGGGATCCGGCCGTCCGCCGGAAAGCGCAGGGTGATCTCGCTGAACGGGCTCGTGGTGTCGGTGCCCGGCGTCAGCACGACGGTGTCGGCGTCGCGCCAGGTCTCCGTGAAGCCCTGCGGTGCTTTCGTGCCGAGCAGCAGGTCGGTGAGGGTACGCGCGAACGAAGCGAGGCCGGTGAACTCCGCCGGCACGGGCATCACCTTGCCGCTCGCGTCGACGACGGTCGTGGTCGTGCCGGCGGCGACGAGCGTCATGGCTTCGGGAGCGGTGAGGTCGAGACGGAAGGACGACGGGGCGGCCAGCGCCAGCGTGCCGCGCGCGTGCAGGACCTCGTCGACCAACGAAACCTCGCGCTCCTGCGCAAAGTCGGCGCTCACGGTCTGCACCTGCGGGAAGCGCGTCGCCCGCGCCGCGAGCGAGGCTGGTGTGGCCGTGTCGGCCGCGCTGCCGGCGGCGACGAGCAGCAGCACGAAAACCGACGCGATGCGGTGCCGCATCCTCATGGCCGCCGGAAGAGCAGGGTGACGGTGCCGCCGCCCCGTGGCGTCGCCGCGACCAGCGCCTCGGAGAAGCCGCCGCGCGGTGCGACCGTCCCTGGGCCGGCGAGCGTGAGCGTGCACACGGGGTCGGG
>CAZWAX010000469.1:0-4512 GCA_964631985.1 uncultured Polyangiaceae bacterium
CGCGACCAGCGCCGCGACGTCGATCCGTACGCCGGCGCGCTCGGCCGCGAGCGCCGGCGCGAGCGGATCGGGAAGCGCGTAGGGACAGACGTCGGCGAGCGGTGCGGTGTCGCCGGCGGCCGCGGCGAGGGTGCGGGCGTCCTCGGGGTCGGGTCGGCATCCGGTCTCGACCGGCTTCACGACGCCGACGCGCCGGCCCTGGCGCGCGAGCGCGGCTGCGAGCGCGGCGGTCACGAGGGTCTTGCCGATCCCGGTGTCGGTCCCGGTCACGAGCACGACGCTCACGAGCCGGTGGCCTCCGCGATCGCCTCGGCCGCGACCGCGACCAGGGTCGCGATCTCGTCGGGCGTGATGCTGAGCGGTGGCATCAGGACGAGCACGTCCCCGAGCGGTCGCAGCACGACGCCGCGCCGGCGTGCCGCCACGATGACGCGATGACCGACCCGCTCGCGCGGCGCATACGACTCGCGGCGCGCCGGATCGCGCATGAGCTCGATCCCGACCATCAAGCCGTGCTGGCGGATCTCGAACACGGGTGCGAGTGGCCGCACCTCGCGCGCGAGCCCCGCCGCGAGCGCCGCGGCCTTCTCGGGCAGGGCTGCGAGCATCGCCGGCGTGAAGAGGTCGAGGCTCGCGAGCGCCGCCGCGCAGCCGAGCGCGTTCCCGGTGAAGGTGTGGCCGTGGAAGAAGGCGGTGTAGCCGTCGTACGGCCCGAGGAAGGCGGAGAAGATCTCCTCGGTGGCGAGCGTGGCCGCGAGTGGCAGGTAGCCGCCCGTGAGCCCCTTCCCGAGCACCAGCAGGTCGGGCGTGGTCGCGGTGTGATCGCACGCGAAGAGGCGGCCGGTGCGCCCGAAGCCGGTGGCGACCTCGTCGCAGACGAGCAGGGTGTCGTAGCGCCGGGTGAGGTCGCGGATGGCGCGCAGATACGCGACCGGCTGCGGCCACATGCCGGCGGCGCCCTGCATGAGCGGCTCGATCACGACGGCCGCGATCGTGCCGTGCGTGCGGCGGAGGGTCGCTTCGAGGCGCGCGAGCGCGGCCGCGAGCGCGTCGTCGGGCGTCAGGCGCTCGCTGCGCTCGAGCGCGTAGGGCGGGGGCACCCGTTCGACCGGGAGCAGCGGCCGGTAGAAGCGGTGGAAGGTCTCCGAGAAGCCGACGCTCATCGCGCCGAGGGTGTCGCCGTGGTACGCCTGGTCGGGCTCCACGAACCCCGGCGATGCCGCGCGGCGGAGGCGCGGGTACGGGGGGGCGAGCTGGAGGGCGATCTCGACCGCCGGCGCGCGGGCGTCGGAATGGAAGGTCCGGGTCAAACCGGCGGGCGCGATCGCCGCCGGCCGCGCCGCGACCAGGGCCGCCGGCGGGCTCGCGAGCCCCAGCAGCGTCGTGTGGGCGACGCGATCGAGCTGCGCGCGCACGGCCGCGTCGATCGCGGGATGGCGATGCCCGTGGACGTTGCACCAGAGCGACGAGACCCCGTCCAGGTACCGCCGGCCGTCGGTGTCGATCAGGTAGTTGCCCTCGGCCGCCTCGATTACCAGCGGATCGGCGGCGATCCACTCCTGCATCTGGGTGAACGGGTGCCAGAGGTGGGCATGGTCGAGGGCGACGATCTCGCTCCGGCTCGGCTCGCGCATGGCGGCGAGGCGTAGGCGAGGCGGCGGGCTCTGTCAACCAGATTGGACGGTGTCGGTTGACGACGAGCCGGCCGTCAGGCCGGTCAGGAAGGCATCGAGCTCGGTGATCACGCGGTCGCGCTCGCAGTCGACGGTCACCACGTGGAAGCAGCGCTCCAGGACGACCATGCGCTTGTCGCGACTGCCGAGCCGCTCGAAGAGCCGCCGTGCGCCGGCGAGCGGACAAGTGTGGTCGTTGGCGGCGTGCAGCACGAGCGCCGGTTGCATGATTGCCGGCGCAGCGTCCCACGCGAAGCGCTGCAGCTGCATCAAGTTGAGCAGCGCGCGCAGCGGCACCTGCCGATACCCGGGATGCGCGCTCCGCACCTCGAGATCCGAGATGTCGCTTCCGCCTTTCGTCATCGCGAGCCGGGCGAGCCAGCCCTGCAGGAACGGCAGCCGCGCATCGGCGGTGGCAAGCCAACGGAACGGTACGCGGAGCCGCCGGGCCCACGGGCGCCCGAGCTCGATCGCCGGGGAGAGCAGGGCCACGCCCGCCACCACGTCGCGGCGCTCGAGCGCGAGCCGCACCGTCAACATCGCCCCCATCGACAGGCCCACCACCACGATCCGCGGCGTCACCGCGAGCAATGCCTCCGCCCCCGCCACCGCCGACCCATACCAATCCCGCCACGACGACCGCGCCAGCTCCGAGACCGAAGTCTCGTGCCCCGCAATCCGCGCCACGAACAACGGAAACCGCCCCACCAACGCCTCCGCCACCGGCCCCATCTCCGCCGAGGTCCCGGTGAGCCCATGGAGCAGCAGTACGCCGACCTTCCCGGTTCCCGGCACGACGCGTTCAATGGGGACGATCATGAAATGCAGCCCCTGAGCGGCGATCGCGCCAGCGAGCCGGCCGTCGAGGAGGGTCCAGCAGATGGGCCCTTCTCGACGGCCGGCGGTCAGCCGGCGGCTCTGGCCATCACGTCGGGATTGACCGTGATTTCGGCGCGCTCGCGCAACTCGTTGCGATACGCCTCGAGCACATCCTGCCGCTTCCGCGAGATCGCCTGATCCCGCAAAGTCGTCCGCTTCTCGTCGGTGAGTCCCGCCTGGTCGGCCGGAATGCGCTCTTTGAGCGCGACCAGCAACGCGGAATCCGACGCCAGGACGGCACGCGGACCGAGCGGGGCGGCGGCCGTGAGCGCGAAGATCTCGTTCTTGATCGGCGCCGGCGGGAGCTTTGGAATGACCTCGTTTCGCCCGAAGGCGCCCGTTTCGTCGACGGCATAGCCCTTGGCGGTGGCCTCGGCGATCAGTGCGGTGATGCCGTCACCCTTGCGTGCCGTCTCGAGCATTGCCTCGGCGGCGGCGCGGGCCGCCTCTTTCGTCTTGTCGCGCGTGAGGGTCTCGATGATGCCGGTGCGGACGTCGTCGAGCGGCGGGATGGTGCTCGCCACCTTCTCGACGACCTTGAAGAGATAGTAGGGCGGGTCGGTGTCGAGGACCTGGTCGATCGCGCCGGGTTCGAGCACGAGCGCGTTGGTGATCATCGTGGTGCCCTTCACGCCCGGAATGATCTGACCACGCGACACCGGCTTGCTGGTGCTGGCGGTGAGGCCGTGCGCGGTGGCCAGGTCGTCGAGCGACGTGCCGGCTCGTGCCTTCTCGAGATCGGCGGCGAGTGCCGCGCGCGCCGCGTCGTCGGCCCCGCGCGTCCGGAGCTCCTTGACGATCTCGTCGCGGACGTCGGCGAGGGGTTTCGGGCCGCCCGGGATCTTCTCGTCGAGGCGGATCAGGTGGATGCCGCGCGAGCTTTCGACGACGTCGCTGACCTCGCCGACGTTCAGCTTGAAGGCGGCCTCCTCGAGCGGCGCCTCGAGGGCGCCGCGGGCGACCACGCCGAGGTCGCCGCCGTTCTCGACCGAAAGCGCGTCCTCGGAGTGCTTCTTCGCGAGCTCGGCGAACTGGTCCTTGCCGCCGATGCGCGCCGGGATCAGCACGCCCGCCGCCTTGGCCCGGATCGCCTGCTTGGCCGCGTCGTCGGCGTCGGCCGGCACGAGGAAGAGGATGTGCTGGAGATGCAGCCGCTCGGGTTGCTCGTAGTCCGAGAGATGCGCGTCGTAATAGTCTTGGACGGCCTGGTCGTCGACGGGGACCTTCTCGGCGAAGTGCTCGGTTGCGTAGGGGACGTAGGCGATCGTGACCGTGTCGGGTTTCCGAAATCGCTCACGATTCTTCTCGTAATAGTCGGCGACCTCGGTGTCGCTGACCGTGGCGCCCTCCTTGAACTGGGCGAACGGGACCTTGACGAAGGTGACGTTCACCTTCTCGCTCTCGAGGGAATAGAGATCCTGGACCTCCCGGTCGCTGGCGGTCAGCCCGTCGGTCAGCAGCCCCTCGAGCTTGGTGACCAACAACGACTCGCGCTGGGCCTCCTCGAACTCGGTCGGCGTCAGACGCGAGGCCCGGAGCGCGTTCAGGTACCGGGTGCGGTCGAAGCGGGCGCCGTCCTGGAAGGTGGGGATGTCGAGAATCGACTCGCGGACCTCGTCATCGGTGACCTGGAGCCCGAGCCGGTCCGCTTCGCGCTTGAGCAGCATCTCGGTGACCAGGTCGTCGAGGGCGCGCTGCCCGAGATTCAGCTGGGCGAGCAGCTGCGGGCTCAGGTTTTCCTTGTAGAGCTCCATGTAGACCCGCTGCATGCGCTCGTGGGCGCGCGCGTGAGCCTGGACGGTGATCGGCTCCCCGTCGACCATGGCGGCGACGTTGACCTTGTCGCCCCCCGCCACCATCACGCCGACGCCCCAAAAGACGAAAACGGCGATCAGCATCCAGAAAATGATCTTGATGAACGACGAACGCGCGTGCTTCCGCATGAACCCGAGCATGGCGC
>CAZWAX010000470.1:0-4507 GCA_964631985.1 uncultured Polyangiaceae bacterium
CATCATCGAAACCGTCGGCGTCGGACAAACCGAGCTCGACATCATGGAGCTCGCCAAGACCGTGATCGTCGTCCTCGTGCCGGAAGCCGGCGACACGGTGCAGGTGATGAAGGCCGGCTTGCTCGAGATCGCGCACATCTTCGTCGTCAACAAGGCCGACCGCGAGGGCGGCATGCGCATGAAGACCGAGCTGCAGGCCATGCTGCAGCTTCGTCCCAGCCCCGACTGGGAGGTCCCGGTGTTGTTGACCGAGGCGCATCTCGATCGTGGAGTCGACGAGCTCATGGGGGCCATCGAGGCACACCGCCTGCACCGGGCGACCCACACCGACGGGCGCGTCGCCGCGGAGCATCGCGAGCGCGAGTTCCTCGACGTACTCGACGGCGAGCTCCGAACGCGGCTCGAACGTCGCCTCGACGCCGAGGCGACGAGCGTGCTCGCGCGCGTCCGGCGCGGAGACATCGATCCGTACACCGCCACACGCGAGTTGCTCGGCGACCGCGACGCTCTCCGCCGGCTGCTCGGAGAATCATGAGCCTCTTCGCGATCGGCGACCTCCACGGCTGTCCCGACGAGCTGGAAGTGCTTCTGGAGGCGATTGCTCCCGAGGCCGGGGACACGGTCGTGTTCCTCGGCGACTACGTCGACCGCGGCCCCCTCGTCCGTCCTCTGGTAAACCGGCTGCTGCGTCTCCGCGACGAGTCTTTCATCAGCGTCTTCCTGCGCGGCAACCACGAAGACATGCTGCTCTCGTATCTCGGAGTGTCCGGCCGGCACGGCGACGTCTACCTCGAGAACGGCGGGGGCATGACGCTCGCGAGCTATGGTGTCCCGCCCCATACGCCCGGCTCGACGAGCCTGGCGTCGTTTCCTGCCGAGCACATCGAGTTCTTTCGCAGCTGCAAGCTGCAACATCTCGCGAGCCCGTTTCTCTTCGTCCACGCCGGCATCCGTCCCGGCATCGCGCTCGCGGACCAAGACGAGGAAGATCTCCTGTGGATCCGCGAGGACTTCTTTTCGCGCCCCCACGCGCTGCCCTACACGGTGGTGTTCGGCCACACACCGACGCGCGAGGCGCGGATCGATCTGCCGTATCGGATCGGTCTCGATACCGGGCTCGTCTACGGCAACAAGCTCAGCTGTCTCGACGTCGACGGCCAACGCCTGCTGCAAGTGGCACGCGGCGCCCGCCGCGCGTCGATACGCGATCTCCGCTCGGCATTCGCCGCCGCTCACTTGTAGGTCCGAGTCACTGCCGCTAGTATCTGCGCCCTTCGCTTCGGTCGGCCGTCGCTTCGTACGGTCGCTCACGGGGACGGCGGCGTAGCTCAGTTGGTTAGAGCGAGGGTCTCATAATCCCTAGGTCCGTGGTTCGATTCCACGCGCCGCCACTCATTCCGGCCCCGGTGTCAGCGCCGCATCGTTCGCCGGCGGCTCCACGGCGAGGTCGATACCGTCGATCGTCGTCCGGGCTTGGGTCAGGAGCGTGCGAACCGTGTGCTTGCCGCTGACGACGTCGTCGACGTCCGAGCTCAAGACGTAGAAGCGCGCCTCTTCGGAAGTGCCCGGCTCGTGGATGTGAGCGCGAAGATCGTCGCCGGAACGATACGGGCGGTGGAAGTACTGCATTTGGACCAGCATGCCGTCGGCCTTGTTCACCTGAAGGCCGTCCTGCAGACGCGCGAGCGTCGGCTCCATGATGGTTGCCCACAGGATCTGCGCCCGTTCGACGCGGTCGCGGGACGCGTCGTCGAACACGAACCCGGTCTCGACGACGAAGGCGAGGTAGCGCTTGCCGCGGACCTCCTCGACGCGATCGACACGCACCCCGGTCGCGAGCACCGAGCCCTTCTGCATCGCATTCAGCAGAAGATGCGTCTGGATCACGACGGCGTCGTCCCCGTGGCGGGTGCGAATCTTGCGGAGCAGGCGCGAGACGTCCTCGCGCTTGGCGCTCGGGATGTCATCGAGAGACGCCGGAGGAGCGAGGGTCGGAGCCGGGGTCGGATCCGCGGCGAACGCCGGCGGCGCGACGAGCACCAGTCCCAGCACGATCCCGCGCACCACTCTCGATTTCCGCATGGCGGCGCGATGCTGGCACGCAGCACCGGCACACGCAATTTGGGTCCCACGACCGGGGCCACTTGTTGAGGCGTACCCGGACGTGATTTCACCGCCCCATGGCGCGAACGTTCCTCGCCACGCTGCGCGGGACCGTGGCTCGGCACGGCTTGCTCGCGCGAGGCGACACCGTCCTCGCGGCGGTCTCGGGCGGGGCTGACTCCGTCGCGCTGTTGGCGGGGCTGCTGGCGCTCCGGAGCGACCTCGGCATCACGGTCGTCGCCGCGCACCTCGATCACGGCATGCGGGGCGGGGAAAGCACGCGCGACCGGACCTTCGTCGACGAGCTCGCGCGCCGGCTCGACGTCCCCTGCGTCAGCGAGACCGCACAGATCCCACCCGGAAATTTCGAGGCGGAAGCGCGGCGCATTCGCTACGCGTTTCTCGAACGCGCCGCCGATCAGCTCGCGGCCACCAGGATCGCCACGGGCCACACCCGCGACGACCAAGCCGAGACGGTGCTCCTGCGTGTCGTGCGGGGGGCAGGGCGCCGCGGTCTCGGCGGCATTCGCCCGCACCGTGGACGGATCATCCGCCCCCTCCTGGATTGCGATCGCGTGCAGGTGCGCGGGTTCCTCGTCGAGCAGGGCCTCGCGTGGCGGCGCGACTACAGCAACTTCGATCTCGCCTTCGAGCGGGCGCGCGTGCGGAGCGGCTTTCTGCCTGCGCTCGCGCGCGAGCTCAATCCTCGACTCGGCCGCACGCTCGCGGACCTCGCCGATCTCATGCGCGAGGAGGACACGCTGTTGGACCGACTCGCCGCGACCGCGGCGCGCGGCCAGGTGCTGGCGACACCCGTGCTGCACGCGATCGAGCCCGTGCTCGCCCGGCGCGCGATCCGCCTCTGGTGGCAGCGTCACGGCAGCGGGCAACGACTCGGGCGCCGTCACCTCGAGGCCGTCCGCGACCTCGCGGCGCGCAGCAGCGACGACGGCGAGGTCGCGGTGCCGGGTGGGGCGATCGTTCGCGAGCGCAACCAACTGGACTTCCGAGCCGGGTCGGCGCCCGTCCGAACCCTCGACCACTGGGAGCTCCCGCTCGTGCCGGGCGCCGAGCTCGTGACACCGGGGGGCTGGCGGCTCTCGCTCGTCGCCAGCAGCCCGGATCCGGGAATGCCGCCGGGGGAAACCGCATGCCTGATCGACGCCGATCGCAGCGGCGCGACCTTCGTCGTTCGCAATCGCCGCCCGGGCGACCGGCTCCGGGCGCATGGCCTCGACGGTCACACGACGATCAAACGGCTCTTCGCGTCACGCCACGTGCCCCGGCATCGGCGTGACGATCACCCCGTGGTCGTCTGCGACGGCGAGGTGCTGTGGGTTCCGGGATGTGGACGAAGCGACGCGGCGCTGGTCGGCCCGACGACCACACGCTGCTGGCTCATCCGTGCAGTTTTCGAGCCCGAATGAATCCGCATGATTGCCGGGGTGTACCCCCTATGGTACCTTCGCCCGGTCCATCGTGCCGATGCGTAAAGGTGACAGAACGGTGAATCAACTCTCGCGGAATCTCGCGCTCTGGCTCCTCCTCATTCTCATGGTTCTCCTGCTCGTGAACGTCTTCACGAAGCAGCCCGCCCGCGACCAGGAGATGATCTTCAGCGACTTCCTCGCCGCCATCGACAAGGGCGAGGTGACCGAGGTGACGGTCCAAGGGCAGGACCTCCACGGCAAGAAGACGAACGGCGAAGCCTTCCGCACGTTCGCACCCCCGTACCCCGAGCTGATCGGCGACCTCCGCGCCAAAGGCGTCCGCATCGACGCGCGCCGCGAGGACCCCGAGCCCTTCTGGTACGTGCTGCTCGTCAACTGGTTCCCGATGATCCTGCTGATCGGGCTCTGGGTGTTCTTCATGCGCCAGATGCAGGTCGGCGGCGGCAAGGCGATGTCCTTCGGGAAGAGCCGCGCCAAGCTCCTCACCGAGAATCAGCACAAGATCACCTTCGACGACGTCGCCGGCGTCGACGAGGCCAAGGAAGAGCTCGAAGAGATCATCGCCTTCCTGAAAGACCCGAAGAAGTTCACCAAGCTCGGCGGCCGCATTCCGAAGGGCGTGCTCCTCGTCGGGCCGCCGGGTACCGGCAAGACGCTCCTCGCGCGCGGCGTCGCGGGTGAGGCGGGCGTCCCGTTCTTCTCGATCAGCGGCTCCGACTTCGTCGAGATGTTCGTCGGCGTCGGCGCGTCGCGCGTCCGCGACCTCTTCGTTCAGGGCAAGAAGAACGCCCCCTGCATCATCTTCATCGACGAGATCGACGCCGTTGGTCGGCATCGCGGCGCCGGCCTCGGCGGCGGCCACGACGAGCGCGAGCAGACGCTGAACCAGCTCCTCGTCGAGATGGACGGCTTCGACGTGCACGGTGGCGTGGTCCTGATCGCCGCGACCAACC
>CAZWAX010000471.1:0-4488 GCA_964631985.1 uncultured Polyangiaceae bacterium
CCGATCAACGAGAAGTTGGTCGTCGAGCTCTACTCGAAGTAAGGCGCGCGGGAGGTCCTATGAACAAGAATTGGCGTGACATGATCAAGCCGAAGCGGCTCGAAGCGGACGAGAAGTCCCTGACTTCGACCTACGGCAAGTTCGTCGGGGAGCCCTTCGAGCGTGGCTACGGCACCACCATCGGCAACTCGCTCCGACGCATCCTCTTGTCGTCGCTGTACGGGGCGGCCATCACCGCGGTACGCATCCGCGGCATCCTGCACGAGTTCTCGACGTTGCCGGGCGTCACGGAGGACGTGACCGACATCGTCCTCAACCTGAAAGAGGTTCGGGTCAAGCTGCTCGACGTGCCGCTCGACACGATCCGTCTCTCGGTGAAGGGCGAGCGCAACGTCACTGCGGCCGACATCGTGACCGGGCCGCGGGTCGAGATCCTCAACCCCGAGCAGCACATCGCCACCCTCTCGAAGGATGCCAATCTCGAGATGGAGATGGTGGTGAAGCGCGGGCGCGGCTACGTCGCGGCCGAGCACAACAAGGAAGAAGGCGACCCGGTCGGTACGGTACCGCTCGACGCGATCTTCTCGCCGGTGCTCAAGGTGAATTTCAACGTCACCAACGCGCGCGTCGGCCAACGGACCGACTACGACCGCCTCGTCATGGAGATCTGGACCGACGGCAGCGTGAAGCCCGAGGACGCGCTCGCCTACGCGGCGCGCATTCTCCAGGACCAGCTCGCGATCTTCATCAACTTCGAGGAAGAGACCGAGATCGCCGAGCCGCTCGAGGAGACGATCGAGGGCAAGATCAACGAGAACCTCTTCCGTCCCGTCGACGAGCTCGAGCTCTCGGTGCGCTCCGCCAACTGCCTCCAGAACGCCGACATCAAGTTCATCGGCGAGCTGGTGCAGCGCTCCGAGCAGGAGATGCTCAAGACCAAGAACTTCGGGCGCAAGAGCCTGAACGAGATCCGCGAGATCCTGCACGAGATGGGTCTCGGGTTCGGCATGCGGCTCGAAGCGTTCCCGAATCGTGAGGAGCTCGAGCGTCGTCGCCTGCAGAAGGAGAAGGAGAGCGCCTGATGCGTCACCTGAACGCCGGACGCAAGCTCAACAGGTCGGCGTCGCACCGACGTGCGTTGTTCCGCAACTTGGTGACCGCCCTCCTGCAGCGCGAGCGCATCAAGACCACCGATGCCAAGGCCAAGGAGACCCGCCGTCTCACCGAGCGCATGATCACGCTCGGCAAGGAGGGGACCCTGGCGGCCCGTCGTCGGGCGCTGACGTTCGTCCAGAGTCGGGCGGTCGTGAAGAAGCTCTTCGACGAGATCGCGCCCCGGTTCAAAGAGCGGCCGGGCGGTTACACACGGATCATCAAGATCGGGATCCGGCATGGCGATGCGGCCCCCGTCTCCGTGATCGAGCTCGTCACCCGTGCCGCCGACCTCGAGGCCGCGGCCGAAGGCGACAAGAAGAAGCGTCGTGGGGCGCCGCGCGGGAAGGCACCGGCAGCCAAGGGTGCGAAGGGCGATGCTCCCGCCAAGGCGCCGCGCAAGCGCGCTGCGGCCGGCTGACCAGCGCCTCCTCGACCAAGGCCAAGGCGCCGCGCGATGCACCTCGCGCGGCGCCTTTTCTTTTGGGGGTCGTTGCGCGCACGCGACGCCCGTGGCGCGGGCGCAACGCGCGCGTCGATTGCCGGCGCGTTTTCCGTCGCCAACGCGCCGTGGCACGTCCTGGAACGCTCGTTGCTGAGGAGCATGTCATGGGTGACCGCCAAGACACGCAGTGGTTCCGGAGCCATCCGCTCGCCTATGCCGACGTGGGCACCGCCGAGATCGCCTATCGCACGATCGGGAGCGGTCCGCCGCTCCTGATGATCCACGGTTGGCCGTTCTCGAGCCTGTCGTTTCGCGCGCTGGCGCGCCGGCTCAGCCCGCGGTTCACGTGCATCCTTCCCGACACGCCGGGCCTCGGCGAGACGCGCTGGCGCGACGCGACGCCGTTCGCGTTCGCGCGCCAGACGGCGACGCTCCGCGCCTTCGTCGACCATCTCGGGCTCGGCCGCTACGCGCTCCTCGGGCACGACACCGGCGGCACGTTGGCGCGCCTCCTGGCCCTCACGGATCGCGAGCGCGCGGGGCGGCTCGTGATCATGAACACCGAAATGCCCGGGCACCGGCCGCCGTGGATCCCGCTCTACCAGCGGCTCGCCGCGCTGCCGATGACCGCGACCTCGTTCGGATGGCTGCTGCGGCTGCCGGTCTTTCGCCGCTCGTCCCTCGCCTACGGGCCATGCTTCGAGGACGCGCGCCTGTTGGACGACGACTTCCACGACTGCTTCGTTGCGCCGCTGCTCTCGTCATCACGGCGACTGGACGGCGTCATGCGCTATCTCCGCGGCATCGACTGGGCCCTGATCGACGGCCTCGCCACCCGCCATCGCGAGCTCAGCCATGGCGCGCTGCTGGTGTGGGGAGCGCGCGACACCGTCTTCCCGGTGGCGCACGCTCGGGCGATGCTCGCGCAATTTCAGGGTGCGGGCCGCCTGGTCGAGGTCCCCGATGCGCGCTTCCTCGTCCACGAGGAGCGACCGGAGGCAGTCGGAGACGCCGTCGCGTCCTTCCTCGCGTCCTGACCCCGCGGCAGCCGGCCGCCAATCTTGACTGCTCGGCGGAAAGCACGTATCCACGCTGAAGATCTCGGGTTTTTGCCGATGCCAACCCTTCCTCAGCGACGCACGCGACGCGCGTGGTGGTGGCGCCGATCCGGCGCGACCCCTGCCCTTGGAGGGGCATGAAGAAGCCCCTCGAAGACGTGCTGCGCGATGCCTGTGAGCGGGCGATCAAGGGGGGAGAGCTGGTGACCACAACTCTCCCCCCTTTGTTTCTGAGCGTCCCGAAAGAGGCCGAGCACGGCGATCTCGCCACCAACGTGGCGATGATGCTCGCGCGCGGCGAAGGCAAACCACCGCGCGTGGTCGCGGAGACGATCGTCCGCAACATCCAGGACCCGGCCAAGATCCTCGCCGAGGTCACCATCGCGGGACCGGGTTTCATCAACTTCCGCTTCGCCCCGTCCTACTGGTGGTCGTGCCTCGAGGAATGCCAGCGCGCCGGTGACACCTTCGGGCGGACGCAGGTCGGGCGCGGGACACGGGTCCAGATCGAGTTCGTGAGCGCCAATCCCACTGGCCCGCTTCACGTCGGCCATGCGCGCGGCGCGGTCACCGGTGACGCCCTCGCTCGGCTGCTGGAAGCGAGCGGGCACGACGTCGATCGCGAGTACTACGTGAACGACGCCGGCAATCAGATGGAGATGCTCGGCCTGTCGACCTACGCGCGGTACATGGAGCTCTGTGGCCGAGCGGTCGCGTTCCCCGAGGAGGGGTACCACGGCGACTACGTTCGCGAGGTCGCGACCGCCATCCGCGAGCGCGAGGGCGATCGGTGGGCCGACGCCGATCCGGTCGAGACCCGCGCGCACATGCGCGATCAGGCGGGCGCGGTCCTGCTCGCCGCGATCGGCGACGACCTCGCGATGCTCGACATCCGCTTCGACGCGTATGTGAGCGAAAAGAAGCTGCGGGTCGACGGCGCCGTCGATGCCACGCTCGCGGCGCTCGCCGAGGCCGGCGTGGTGTACGAGGCGGACGGGGCACGCTGGTTCCGGTCGACGGATTTCGGCGACGACAAGGACCGGCCGTTGGTCAAGTCGGGCGGGGAGTTCACCTACTTCGGCGCCGACGTCGCCTACCATCGCGACAAGCTGGCGCGCGGCTTCGATCGCATCATCGACGTGTGGGGTGCCGACCACCATGGCCACATTCCGCGCATGAAGGCCGCGCTCACGGCGCTCGGGCTCGACGCGAGCCGTCTCGAGGTATTGCTCGTGCAGGTCGTGAGTCTCACGCGCGCCGGCGTCCCGGTCCGGATGGGCAAGCGCTCGGGCTCGTTCGTGACCCTGCGCGAGGTGGTCGAGGAGGTCGGTGCCGACGCCACCCGGTTCTTCCTCCTGATGCGGAAGTCCGACGCCCAGCTCGACTTCGACCTCGACCTCGCGAAGCAGCGCACCGCCGAGAACCCGGTCTTCTACGTGCAGTACGGGCACGCGCGGGTCGCCAGCATCTTCAAGCAGGCGGCGCCCCTCGGGCTCGACCGCGCCGCCGCCGACGGCGCCGACCCGCGTCGCCTCGTCGAGCCCGACGAGCTCGCGCTCATCCGGCTGTTGGCGCAATTCCCCGAGACGGTCGAGCAGGCGGCGCTGGAGCGCGAGCCGCACCGCGTGGTGTTCTATCTCATGCAGCTCGCCGGCGACTTCCATCGCTACTACAATCGCAACCGCATCCTGGGAGAGGACCGCGAGCTGGCGCAGGCGCGCTTGCTCCTGGCCGCCAACGTTCAGAAGGTGATCCGCGTCGGACTGCACCTGTTGGGGATCAGCGCGCCCGACACGATGTGACGGGGAGGGGGAACGCATGGCCGGGAAAGGG
>CAZWAX010000472.1:0-4486 GCA_964631985.1 uncultured Polyangiaceae bacterium
CTCCGACTTGTCGCCGAGCGCCGGGTTCTGAAGCTCGAACATCAGCACCAGTTGCAGCGCGTCGTTCAGGGCGCAGAGCACGACCGCGTTGCCGCCCGCCGGCGTCACGTCGAGCGGCGACGAGAGCTTGTTGCCGTACATGTTGAGGCCGAAGACGACGTAGTCGCCGAGATAGATGCGGTTCTTCTTCAGGTGGCCGAAGGAGAGGTAGGGCAGCGCCTCGTCGTAGCCCTTCTTCAGGCTGAAATCGACGGCGAACGCGGTGACCGGCGTGAGCGGCGTCGGGCACTCGGGCAGCTGCTCGCCACCCTGACCATAGCCGTTGAAGTCGAGGGGAATGTAGAGGCGGGCATGGCGGTCCATCGTGGCGTAGGCCTCCACGTGGTAGCCGTCCGCGGCGAGCCCCTGCACGTCGTTCATCGGCGGCAGGATCAGCTGGCGAAACGCGTCGAAGAGCCACACGTCACCGCGCTTCACGGTGATCGTCGCAGGTCCGGCGAGCATGCGGCCGATGATCGGCCGGCTGTCCGGCACGGTGAACGTGAGCGTCGACGGCGTCGTCGCCGTCACCGCCACGGGCGGGAGGGCGATCGGCTCCCCTTCGATCGGGGTGAACGTGAACTGCACGGTGTTGCCGCCGGGCTCGGTCGAGAACCCTCCGTAACGCTCGACGTGCGTGTCCTTCAGATAGAACGTGACCTCGTGACCGACGTGCTCGAAGAGCGGCGAGATCGCGTAGGGAGTTCCTCCGGCGCCGCGGCCGACCTTCGCGAGCCGCTGCTTCACCTTCGGACAGCCGCCCGCCCACTTGGCGGCCTCCGCGGGGGCGACGAGGGCCAGTGCGATCACGAGAGCCAGCACCGAACGCAGGACCATGAGTCACTCCTTTTCAGATCCGGTTTCGACGGGTCAAGAAATTTCGCGAACGAAAGCAATCGTCGCGCCGCCGCGGATGGCGGTCGGCCGCCGGCGGGAGGGCGCGATGCCGCCGAGCCGTCGTGGCCCAGTGGTTTGGACCGACCGGGGGTGGTCCGGATGAGCCACCGTGCCGTTGGGTGACCTCGACCGGCAAGCGGCGCAGCTGGACAAGCATTCGCTTGCTACGAGCGCGACGCGGCCGGAAGATCAAGTGCCTGCGCCCTCTACAGCCCGGGCATGCACCTTGCTCAACTCGTCGGTGATGGCCGCGCCCCGCGCGGGCAAATCCCGGCCAATGCGAAGGAGGAATCGCCATGTTCCACGGAAGGAAAGGACTCGGAAGGATCGTGCCGTCGATCGCGCTCGGGTGTCTCCTGATCGCGTCCCCCGGCTGGGCCGCCCCCGGCGACCCGTTCGGCGGTGACGACACCGGTTGTGCGCCGACGACCAAGAACGCTTTGAGCTGCGGGCTCAAGATCCACGCGCTGCTCGCCAAGCTGAAACGTGCCGCGCTCCTCTGCCACCTCACGCAGGACAGCCATGCCTTCAAGGCGGGCATGGGCACGCCGGGCTTCGCCAACGCCCAAGACAATTGCGAGACCGGCCCCTCGGCGACGTCGGCCAAGGGGAAGTTCGATGCTGCGATGGCGAAGCTCGCCATCATCTGCGATCCGACGGTCGTCGCGAACGCCTACGCCGCGCGGGACGTCATCCTCGGCAACTCGGCCACCCCGGGCTCGCTCGACAGCCTGAACGGGAACGCGTTCTGCGATGCGACGACAGGGATCGAGATCGACGTGGGCGAGAACATCGGCTTCATTCCCGCGACCCCGGACAACTACAAATGCAGCGTCGTCGTGGCGAAGATCTGGTCGAAGCTCGACTACTCCGTGGCCAAGTGCCACCAGAAGCTCGCCAAGTACGTGTGGTACGGGAAGCCGTTCGCCGAGGATGCGTGCGAGGACGTGGGCCCCAAGAGCGCGCTCGCGAAGTACAACACGTACCTGAACAAATACATCACGGCCGGCATCTGCCCGCCGTGCCTGGCCGACCCGATGGCTCCGACCAACGCCGCGGCGCTCGGGACGAGCACGGTCGCCGCCGCCGACGCCGACCTCGGGGACATCTTCATCTGCCCTGGCCCGTGAACGACCGGCTCAGCGTAGGCCGTGCTTCCGCATGCGGTAGCGGAGCAGCTCGCGGCTGACTCCGAGGCGGCGTGCCGCCTCGGAGACGTTGCCGCCGCATTCCTCCCACACCCGGCGGATCAATTGCTGCTCCGCCTCGTCGAGCCGCGTGGTCGCCGCATCCTCGGATGCGGCGACCCGCGTTTTCGGCAACAGGTGCCGGGCCTCGATCACGGCGCCGTCGGCCATCAGTACCGCCCGTTCCACCACGTGCGCGAGCTCGCGCACGTTGCCGATCCAGCGCTCGCCGAGCAGCGCGTCGACCGCATCGTCGGCGAGCTGGCGGAGCGGCTGCCCGTATTTCCGGGCGAACAGCTCGAGGTAGTGGCGGGTCAGCAGCAGGATGTCGTCGCCGCGGACGCGCAGCGGTGGCAGCTCGAGCGTGAGCACGGTCAGACGGTAGTACAGGTCCTGCCGAAAGCGTCCGGCCGCGACCTCGCCCGCCAGGTCACGGTTGGTGGCCGCGACGATGCGGACGTCGACCTCGAGGTCGGCGAGCGCCCCGAGCCGGCGGACGACCTTGTCCTCGATCACCCGCAACAGTTTCGCCTGGGCGGCGAGGCCGAGCTCGCCGATCTCGTCGAGGAAGAGCGTCCCGCCGGACGCGACCTCGAGCAGGCCCGGCTTTGCGGTCTTGGCGTCGGTGAACGCGCCGCGCTCGTAGCCGAAGAGCTCGGCCTCCATGAGGTCGCGCGGCACGACCGTGCAGTCGAAGATCATGAAGGGGGCGCGCGCGAGCGGGCTCGTCTGGTGCAGCGCGCGCGCGACCAGACTCTTGCCGGTGCCGGTCTCGCCGAGCAGGAGCACGGTGGGCTGCTCGCCGGCGCGGAGACCCTCGAGTCGGCTCATGCGGTCGAGGAGGTCGCGGACGGGCTGCATGGCGGGGCTGGTGCCGAGAATGGCGGCGTTTCCCGCATCGAATGGGGCGCGCTGCAGGCGGTCGAGGCAGGCCTGGGCCTGCGCCTCGGCAAGCGCCCGCTCGACGAGCAGCGCCAGCTGCTCGAGATCGATCGGCTTCTGGATGTAGTCGCGTGCTCCCGCTTTCATCGCGGCGACCGCGGTATCGACCGACCCGTACGCCGTCATCACGATGACGGGCAGCGCCGGATCGCCGCCATGCGCTTCTCGCAGGAGCTCGATGCCGTCGGCGTCGCCGAGGCGTTGATCGAGCAGGACGAGATCCGGCCGGCTCCTGCCGAGCGCCGCGCGCATCTCCGTCGCGTCGATCGCGACGGCGGTGCCGTAGCGGCGGCGTCCGAGAAAACGCGCCAGCGCGCGCGCGTGGGTCTCCTCGTCGTCGACGATCAGAATGCTGGGCATGGCGGCTCCTCCGTCAGGGGCAACCGGATCTCGACCGTGGTGCCGCCTGTGGCGCCGTCGCGCAAGACGATCGTGCCGCCGTGCGCCACGACGATCTTCTGCGAGAGCCACAAGCCGAGCCCGGTCCCCGCGACCTTGTCGGTGGAGAACGGCGCGAAAAGCCGGTCACGACGGGTCGGAGCCACGCCGGGGCCCTGGTCGGCGATGCGGAGCGTCACCGCCGCCGCGTCGGTCTCGACCGTGACGCCGATCGTGCCGCCGCGCGGCGAGGCGTCGGTCGCGTTGGCGAGCACGGCGCTCACCACCTGCTCGAGCTTCGCTTCGTCGAACGTGAGCGCGGGGGTGGGCGGCACCGTGACCTCCAGCGCGATCCCGGCCGCCCGGAGGCGCGGTCGGGCGAGCTCGACGCAACGGGTGACGAGGTCGCTCACGGAGGCGGCGCGACGCTCGAGCGCGACCGGGCTCGCCGAGCGCAGGAGGTCGCTCACCCAGGCGTCGAGACGGTCGACGGCGCGCACGATGTCGTCGAGCGCGGTCCGGCGCGGGTCGTCGCCCGGGAGCTCGATCGCCTCGGCCTGGGCGGTGGCGCGAATGCTCGCGAGCGGATTTCGGATGTTGTGGGCGATGTACGCCGCGAGCTCGCCGAGCAAGGCGAAGCGCTCGCTCATCAAGAGCTGCGACTGGATGCGGGCGAGCGAGGCCGCCATGCGATTGATGGCGCCGGCCAGGCGGCCGAGCTCGTCGTCGCCGCGGAGCACGATGCGATGCGCGAGATCACCCCGGCTCATGATCTCGGTCGCACGCTCGAGCGTGCGTACCGGCTCCACGAACCAGAGCCGGATGGCGGCAAGGAAGCCGAGGAAGCTCGCGATGACGAGCCCCACGATCACGGCGATCAGCCCGTTCGACATGCGCGCCAGGAAATCGCCGTGCGCCCGCAGACGCCGGTGCTCGCCCTCGTAGTAGTGGGCGAGGCGGCGGAGCGCCCGCCGTGCCTCCGGGCGCGCGTCCCGGTCAACGGCGGCGGCGAGCGCGCCGACGCGTTCCGCCTCGTCGACGGT
>CAZWAX010000473.1:0-4482 GCA_964631985.1 uncultured Polyangiaceae bacterium
CTCATGCCGATGCGGTCGGCGTCGATCCCGGGCAGACCCTCGACGCCGCCGAGGAGGCGATCGATGACGAAGCTCACGTCCACGGGCCGGGCCGGAATGATCTCGGACAGGATCGCCACGGTGTCGGGCGGCGGACCGCCCATCTGCGCCGCCATCATCATCTGCACGGTCTCGAAGATGGTGTTGCCGGCGTGATCCATCGCGGCAACGACGTAGCCGTGGCTCGCGAGGTGGGTGCACAGGAAGGTCGACTGCCGACGATGCGCCCCGAACCCATGCGAGAAGACGACCAACGGAAAACGCCCGGCGCGCGGCGCGGCGTCGCGGACGGCATCCTGCCAGCCCGGCGGGAATCCCGGGATCAGCTCGTAGGTGTCCCGCGTCGGCGCGGCGAGATCCTGCCCGCGGTGGGTCTCGGTCGCCGGGTACCAGGCCTCGACCGTCAGCAGGCGATCGTTCCGGCTCGGATCGGTCCAGTTGAAGGTCGTGACGCCGACGGGAAGACTGCCGCGCTCGAAGGGATCGTAGGCCATGGGCGCAATGAAGCGCGACCGCGGCGCGAGATCAAGCCATCGTGAGAATCATCTCCTGGAACGTGAACGGCATCCGGGCGTGCGCCCGGAAGGGCATGCTGAAATGGCTCGCGATCTCCGACGCCGAGGTTCTCGGCCTGCAAGAGACCCGCGCCGAGCTCGACGAGTGCCCGCCCCCGCTGCGCGCCCCCCACGGGCTCGCGCACTGCGCCTGGTCGGCGGCGCGCTCGCGCCGCGGCTATAGCGGGGTGGCGCTCTACAGCGTCGACTCGCCGGAGCGGGTGGAGCGCTCGCTCGGGATCGAGGACTACGACCGCGAGGGCCGCTTCGTGCTCGCCGAGTTTCCGACCTTCCTCGTCGCCAACGTCTACTTTCCCAAAGGCAGCGGCATCGACCGCGACAACAGCCGCGTCTTCTACAAGCTCGGCTTCACCGAGCGCGTGTTCCGCGCCATGGACGAATGGCGGCGCGCGACCGGCAAGGGCGCGGTCGTCATGGGCGACTTCAACATCGCCCCGACGGCGATCGATCTCGCGCGACCCCGTGGCAACGAGGGCACGAGCGGCTTCCTGCCCGAAGAGCGTGCTGTCTTCGCGCGCATCCTCGACGGCGGCTGGGTCGACACCTTCCGCAGTCTCAACCCCGACGAGATTCGCTACACCTGGTGGAGCCAACGCCTCGGGGTCCGCGACCGCAACATCGGCTGGCGCATCGACCACGTGCTGGTGTCGGACGACCTGCTCCCCCGCGTCCGCGCCGCCCACATCTGGGACCACGTCCGCGGGTCGGATCACTGCCCGGTCGGCATCGACCTCGAGCCGTGAGCTCGGCTTCGGCTACTCCGCGGCCGCGTCGAGCGGGGTACACAGCGGCGCGCACGACGGGCACGCGGGGTCGGCGGTGCAGCTCTCGCGCGTCACCGTCGTATCCGACGACTCGTCGCACTGGTCGGTGACCTCGAAGTCGTCCTCGTCGACCTCTTCCTTGTAGAAGCACTCGATGACGGACTCGCGGACCGTCGTCGTGCGGACGCCCTCGCCGTCGATGGGACTCTCGACCGTGGTGACGACTACGGTTTCGGTGCACTTCGACTTGTAGAAATAGTCGAAGTCGTCGTCGTACCCTTCCTCGATCTTGCAGAACCGGGTCTCGCAGGTGTCGCGGGTCGTGCAGACGGCCCGGCCGCAGCCGAGATCCTCGCTGAAACAGCGATTGCTTTCGAAGGTATCCTCGTCACTGCTGCCGCATCCGAGGAGCGAGATCAGCAGGATCGTCACACAAACGGTTGATCGCGTCATGACGCGTGCCACCTTCGCACGTTCGGGGCGACGTTGCCAGGAAACCCGTGGCCACCCCACCATCTTGCGTGGACGGCGAGCCCGACGTAACGCTCCACGCGAGGAGCCGCCATGAGTGATTTCACACTGCGCACCCCGACCCAGGAGCCCGACCTCTCGACCGCGATGCAGGTCGTCTACCAATGGAACTACGACCCCGAGGTGGAAGAGCTCCGGAACCTCTACGTGAAGGCGGCCGAGGCCCAATGGATCGGCGACAAACACCTCGACTGGAGCCGCCCGATCGACCTGGTGAAGTTCTCGACCACCCCGCTCGGCGCCGGCGTGCCGATCGACAAGACGTCCTACTGGCGCTCGTTGCCGGAGGAGACGACCGCGGAGTTGGTTCGTCGCACGGCCGCCTTCCGCCTCTCGCAGTTCCTCCACGGCGAACAGGGCGCGCTCATGGTCGCGGCGCAGCTGGTGAACGCGGTGCCGCACACCGACGCCAAGTTCTACGCCGCCACCCAGACGATGGACGAGGCGCGCCACGTCGAGGTGTTCGCCCGCTACATCGAGAAGCTCGATATGATCCGGCCGATCGCGCCGTCGTTGAAAGGCATCCTCGATCAGACGCTGCAGACCAGCGACTGGATGAAGAAGCTCGTCGGCATGCAGATCGTCGTCGAGGGACTGGCGCTCTACGCCTTTCGCGAGATGCGCAACCTCACCGAAGAGCCGCTGCTGAAGGATCTTCTCACGTACGTCGCGCGCGACGAGTCGCGCCACCACGCCTACGGCGTGCTCTACATCGAGCGCTGCGTACCGTGCCTCGGCGATGCGGAACGGGCGGAGCTCGAGGACTTCGCGCTCGAGTGCGCCCGCAGCCTGATCGACCGGAACGCGCAGGGCTTCTTCACGACCCTCCTCCAGATCTGGTCGGAGGTCGGCATCGACCCGGCGGCGCTGTTCGCGAGCCTGCACGCCGAGCGCGAGGAGCTGATGGGCGACACGCCGCGCGGGCGCCGGCTCGGCCCAGTGCAGGGCTTCGTGATCCCGACGCTCCGCCGCTGCGGGCTCCTCTCCGAGCGCGTCGCGACCCACTACCACGGGTTCCTGCGCGACAATTTCGGCGCGCGGGTAGCCGGTGAGAACGTGGAGGAGTTCCTGCAGCATCTCCCCGACCTGCCCGCCGACACGGCGCGCTGGGTAATGGGGGAGTTGGCGTAATCTACTCGGCGCAGCCCGGGCACTTCGCGAGCGCCGCGTCGACGACCTTCCGCGCGCTCGCGTAGAGGTAGCCGGCCTCGCGGGCGCCGTTCGCCGCCGCACAGACACGCTCACCGTCGCCCTTGGCCTCGGCCGCGCGCAGCACCAGCTCCCAAGCGCGGACGGTGGGGCGGAGGGCGAGATTGCGCTCGGCATGGCCGAGGGCGCGCACCGGGTCGGCACCGGCGGCGAGCCAGAACTCGGCAGCGTGATCCGCGTAGGCTTCGGGATGCGTCGCCATGAGCTGGTCGTAGCGCGCGGCGGCGCGCTCACGCCACGGCTTCGCCTCGTCGCCGCGACCCGCCTCGCCGAGGATGCGCGCGAGCTGGGCCGCGTAGTCGGGATCCTCGGAGCTGTCGGCGAGCGGCCGGAGCAGCTCGACCGCGCGATCGACGTTCCCGAGGGCGGCCTCGACCTCGGCGAGGTGGCCCTGCGCTTGGGCGTACTGCGGCAGGCGTCCATGTGCGGCCGTCAGCAGCTCGCGGGCGCGCGCGAGCTCGTCCTCGCGCATCCAGACCAGCCCGTGTTGGAACTCGACCCACGCGACCGGGAACGGCGAGACGTCGCGATAGCTCGCGAGCGCGGCTGCGAAGAGACGCTCGGCCTCGTCGAGCTCGCCCCGGGCGGCGCGGAGCGCCGCCTCGGCGCCGAGCGTCAGGATGTCGGGCCGGCTTTCGGCGAGCCTGTTGCGGAGAGCGAGCGCCTCCGTCTCCTTGCCCGTCGCCTGCAGGATGCCGACCCGGATCGCGTCGAGCGCGCGTGCCGGTGCGCCGAGACGCGCGGCCTCGTCGAGGTCCGCGAGCGCGTTCGTGAAACGGTGGAGCGTCGCGCGCGTCCGGGCGCGCGCGAGCCAGGCATGGGGATCGGTCGGGGCCTCGGCGACGAGCGCTTCGGCGATCGCGTCGGCGGCCTCGTAGTCGCTGACGCGACCGAGGATCTGTCCACGCTGCATCAGGAGATCGACCTGACCGGCGCGCTCCTTCACCGACAGGGGGCGCGTCTTCACCAGCCGCTCGGTCCCGGCGATCTGCGCGTCGAGGTTGCCGATCGCGATGGCGCCGTCCGTCGTCTTGCGAGCGACGTTGCTGCTCGCGGCGGGTGCCGGCGAGGCGACGCCCCCCGAGCCCGGCGGCGCGGGGGGCGTCTCGTGACAGCCAAGGGCCGTGACGAGCAGCACGGCGACCAGTCCTCGGTGCCGCACTGCTCGCATCCGGTTCATCTTCCTAGGAGCGTGCCTCAAGACTCGACCTCCGTACGCGCAGCGTGCGGCCGAGCGGCCAGCGAGCCGGGGGATGTACGAAGTGCGGCTGTGCCGCGCTTCGTGAAGGGGGAGAGATCCCCCTTGTGAGCTAGTTCGGGGTGTCGAGGTACGGGAACGTGGTGATGGACGCGGTACCATCGGC